>CAYQYP010000423.1:0-4838 GCA_964421755.1 uncultured Acidobacteriota bacterium | reverse complement strand
TGTGCTCCAAGCGGTCGTCTTTGGAGTCAAAAACGTAAGAGTTCTTTCCGGGCAATGAACATCGCGAGATTTCGTGTTAGTTTAGAAGCAATCGTCTAATCGGTTCCTCCTCACGTAGCGATTTTGGCTGTACGGTTCCTCTTGCAGGCGAACAACCGATCGGCTCGTTAACGGAAGGAGACTCCTGTTCCACAGTCAAAGGAGGCAGTAAATGACGTGGAAACCTGATCCCACTTTTTACCCTTCGCCGAAAATGGCCATGAAGGCGCCGCCCGAGCGGCTCGCCTACGTGGCAGCTCTGAACTACGGGCGCAACAACGAACCGGACGCCTTGCTGACGGTTGATCTTGACCAGGGCTCTTCCGCCTATGGCCAGGTCATCAACCGCCTCGCAATGCCCCACGTCGGAGACGAACTGCACCATTTTGGCTGGAATGCCTGCAGTTCGGCGCTCTGTCCTTACGCTCCCCACCCGCACCTCGAGCGGCGTTACCTGATCGTCCCCGCCTTGCGAAGCTCGCGCATCTATATCGTCGACACGAAGCCGGATCCCAGGGCGCCTCAGATCTCGAAGACCATCGAAACGCAGGATCTGGCCAAGGCAGGCTACAGCCGACCTCACACGGTCCACTGCGGTCCTGACGCGGTCTATGTGAGCGCCATGGGCTCAGCCAACGGAAACGGCGGCCCTGGCGGCATTTTCCTGCTCGATCATTTTAACTTCGATGTGATCGGGCCTTGGGAACTGGAGCGCAACGGCCAGGAACTGGCCTATGACTTCTGGTGGCACATTGCCCAGGACACGATGATCACGAGCGAGTGGGGCAAGCCTCACCAGTTCGAGAACGGCTTGGTGCCGGAGGATCTGCTGAATGGCAGGTATGGTCACCGGCTTCACTTCTGGGATCTTCGCAAGCGCCGGAACATCCAGACCATCGACCTCGGGGCCAAGGAACAGATGGTGTTGGAGCTGCGTCCCGCCCATGATCCTCGGAAGACCTTCGGTTTCGCAGGCGTCGTTATCAGCCTGGAAGACCTTTCCGCCTCTATTTGGACCTGGTATCGCGACAAGGACCAGTGGCAGGCCCGGAAAACGATCAAAATCCCGGCGCAACCGGCCAAGGCCGATGTGCTGCCGCCGATGCTCAAGGGGTTCGAAGCCGTTCCCCCGCTTGTCACCGACCTCGACCTGTCCCTCGACGACAAGTTCCTTTACGTGTCCTGCTGGGGTACCGGAGAGCTCCATCAGTACGACGTCACGGATCCTATGAACCCGAAACTGGCGGATAAGTTGGAGATCGGCGGAATCGTTCGCAAGAAAGGACATCCCAAACACGAAGGACAGCTTCTTGGCGGACCGCAGATGGTTGAAATCAGCCGTGATGGCCGGAGGGTGTTTGCCACCAACGGTCTCTACAGCACCTGGGATGACCAGTTCTATCCCGAGAAGCTTGAAGGCTGGATGGTGCGGATCGACGCCGATCCGTCGGGCGGTGCGAAGATCAATCCCGATTTTTTCATTGAAACCGGCCAGTTGCGGCTGCACCAGGTCCGGCTCGAGGGTGGTGATGCTTCCACAGATTCCTTCTGCTACCCTTCCTGAGACACTGGGACCGTGGCTGGCGGTGATCGGCTTTGGCGCCTATCATGGATTGAATCCGGGGATGGGGTGGTTGTTCGCCCTCTCCCTCGGATTGCAGCAGCGCAGCCAACGGGCTATCTGGGTCTCGCTGTTCCCTATCGCCGCCGGCCACGCGGCTTCACTGGTCCTGGTTGGCATTCTGATCCTGGCTGGGTTTTACGTAATCCCGGCCGGTCTGCTGCAAATGGTGACTGGGCTTCTCCTCATCGCGTTTGGCGTCTACAAGATCTTCCGCTACTACCGGCACCCGCGCTGGGTGGGGATGAAGGTGGGTCTCGTCGATCTAACCTGGTGGTCGTTCCTGATGGCCACGGCTCACGGCGCCGGACTCATGATTGCCCCAGCCTTGATCTCCATTGCCGCCATGGAAGGCGCCCATCATCACGGTGTGTCTGCAGGCGGACCGGGCGTCTTCCTGGGGATCCTGGCGCATACCATCGCGATGCTGGCCGTGATGAGCGCAGTCGCCTGGGTCGTTTACCGCCACCTCGGGCTGGCCGTGCTGCGCCACAAGTGGATCAACTTTGACTTGATCTGGGCGGTGGCGCTGCTTCTGGTCGGAGCACTGTCGCTCCTGACGGCTTCCTACCCGGCAGGCTGATGGGCCGACGGCGCCGGAGACGTTCGCCGTTGACAACCGAAAACGCGGGGCGCATTTGAAGCGCACGACCCTGAAGCGCACCCCGCGTTTGGTGACCCGTTGCCTGCTTCTGCCGTGTTGCTACGACGTTACGTCCGGCACTTCGAAGCCCTGGCGATAGTCGCGCTTGATCAGGGCGTTGGCTTCGTCCGAGTTGACGAATCTCTCCGTGGCCGGGTCGAAAACGAGGGTGTGTCCCACCCGATAAGCGATATTGCCAATCTGGCAATGCAGACAGGCAATGTGAGCTGCCTCCACGGGAATAATCTGGTCTTCCGGCTTCCGGGACCGGACGGCCCGGAAGAAGTACTCGAACTTGGACATACCGGGGGAAGGCTGCCTCTCAACGACCATCGGCTTATTCTTATAGTCGAAAAAGCCTCGGTTGCGCACCCAGTAACCGGTTTCGCCGAAGACGCTGTTGGTGCTGGCGCCTGCTTCATCACCGCCCTCGTGGAAGGAGCCGAGGTTGCGGACCTCGAAGGTCATCATTGAGCCGTCCGCGTAAGTAAACTGAGTAGCCTGAGTGTTGGGTGTTTCGGCGTCGTCGTTCCACGCAAACCGGCCGCCGGTGCTGCTCACCTTGACCGGGGTGCCCCGATTGTGGGCCCAGCAAGCCACATCCATCTCGTGGACTCCCTGGTTTCCGATTTCGCCGTTACCGTATTCCCAGAACCAGTGCCAATCGTAATGGACGTAGAGCCCGGGTTTCTCACGGTCCTTATTGATCAGAAACGGCTTGTCCTTGGCCGGGCCTTGCCAGAGCGTCCAATCGAGGTAATCCGGAACCGGCCCCGGAGCACCGTGGCCGATGGCGTCTCGGTTTCCGTTCTTATAGACCACGCCCCGGGAATGTACGATCTTTCCGATGAACCCTTCATGGATCAGCGCCATGTCTCGAATCATCCGGGCGCTGCATCGGGCCTGTGTCCCATGCTGAACGACTCGATTGTACTTGCGAGCGGCGTTCACGCACTGACGGCTTTCGAACCCGCTGTGGGACATCGGCTTCTCGACGTAGACGTCTTTCCCCGCCTGGCATCCCCAGACGGTGATCAGCGCGTGCCAGTGGTTCGGAGTCGCGGTCGTGATCGCATCGATGCTCTTGTCCGCCATCACGTCCCGGACGTCACGGTAGGCCTTCGGGGCCTTGCCCCTGGCCGTTGTCACTGCCTGGACGCCTTTTTCAAGGACTCGGGAATCGACGTCGCAAAGCGCGACAATGTCTACATCCGACATCTTCAGGATATCCCGGATGTGGCTGCCCCCCTGGCCGTTGAAACCGATCACGCACGCGTTGATTCGGTCGTTGGCGCCCCATACGGGACTTTTTGATGCGGCTCCTGCAGTCAATACCGATACCGTTGATGCTCTCAGGAAATCTCGTCTCGTGACACCCATAGGCCTCCTTCCGGTCTCCGGTTCGTTTTATAGCACAGACCGCTACTTATTCCCACGACGGTGCGCATAGCTGTTTGGATACCAGAAAGAAGCAGACCTGACCAGACCGCCCTTAACAGAGAGCTCTGTCTTCTCAGCCGCTGCGTCATTACAATTGGGTCATGGTTCATACGTATCCGCTGGATCTGTCTTTCAAGGTGCTCTCCATCCACACCCGGCTCTCGGTCACCGATGCCAACGGGAGGCTGATCTTGTACGTGCGCCCCAAGGCCTTCCGCCTTCGCGAATCGATCAACGTGTTTGCTGACGAACAACAGTCGAAGCTCATGTTCCACATGGAAGCTGACCGCATCATGGATTTCTCCGCGGCCTACCGAATGACCGATGCTTCCGGCATCCCGGTCGGCTCGGTGAAAAGACAGGGAATGCGGTCACTCTGGCGGGCCCATTATCAGATCGAGACGACCGGCCAGCCCGGGTTCCTTCTCCACGAGGAAAATGGGTGGGTGAAGGTCATCGATGGCATAGTAGGGGAAATCCCAGTGCTGGGACTCTTCAGCGGGTACTTCCTGCACCCTTCCTACCTGGTCCAGAACACAGCCGGTCGCCCGATCATGAGACTCGTCAAGCAACCGGCCTTCTTCGAGGGCAGGTTCCGGATCGAGAAGTTGGCAGAGGTCGAGCCGAGCCAGGAAGACGCGCTCCTGCTCGGATTGCTGATGATGGTACTGCTCGAGCGCAGCCGGGGTTAGACCGGAGCGAGTTAGCCAGGCGCCGTGGAAAGCGTCAAGCGGCGGCTGGAAGGCCTGGTGAAATAGGAAACGATGAGCAAGAGCAAAAGCGTCAGAGGCATGCCCCATACCTGCACGCCATCGCCCATCGAGTAGTGAGCGATAGTCGCCATGATCCACGTAAAAGCCACGCCTGCATATGCCCATTCCTTCAGCAATGCGAGACCGGGCAGCAGCAACACGATCGCAGCGGCGGGCTTCGCAATCCCAAGTACTATTCTCAGATGCTGCGGGTAGCCGGCCTTGGCGAAGCCCGAGACGACCTGCTCACTGCCGGTGAGATAGCTGAGAGCGAACAGCAGCATGACCGCCGCGATTACCGTGCTGGTCCAGTAAACAACCTTCCGGGCCATATGTCCTCCTG
>CAYQYP010000422.1:0-1779 GCA_964421755.1 uncultured Acidobacteriota bacterium | reverse complement strand
ATATAGTTGTCGATCAGCGGCCGAAGATCCGCGTCAAGACCGGCCCGGTGCGCTTTGATCATGGCCGCGCACATGGACCCTGCATCGTCGAGCGCGCGAGGATCCAGCACCGACCGAAGCGGCGAGCGCGCCTGCGGGCTCTTCTGAGACTGCGCTCGGTAATACGGAGCAAGACTCGCAATGAACCGCATTCGTTTGAAAGTGTAATCCGTGAACTTCTTGTCGCCGGTTGCCTCGCCGGCCAGCAGCATGCCAGCGTAGGCGACTCCCCACTCGTAGCTGATGATCCGGAAGTCACCCTGGTCGAAGATCGAGTTCTCATCGAGCTTGGTGAGGTCGGCAATCTCCTCGCGCGTTTGGCGGTTCACCATCCGGGCCGGCGTCGTAGCATCGAGGTAGGCGTGCATCCGATCGAGGACCGCCTTGATCTGCTCAGCCGATGTTTTGCCATACGGTACGGGGTAGTCCGGCTGCAGGGCGTGCAGTGGCGTCGTCACGTCAGATTGCTTAACCGGTGCGGTTTGGGCGGTGGCTGCCGCCGCTGTCAGAAAGAGGATGATGGTTAGCCCTAACGGAATGATGAAGAGCGGATTTCCTGTCGTCCTCGACTTCATTGTTTCTCCTCCCAGATTTTCGGGAAAAGTATCCATCGTTTCGCATGAGAACACAATACTTCTCACGTATTGAAATTGTGGCGCTTGTCGACAAGGGAGCGCTCTCTCAACGGCGGCGAGTCGAGCGACCGGTGGGCATTGCTTCGCCTCTAAGCACTGTCTGGCTCCCCGGCATCCGGGCCTACAGGTCAAGCGGGCTCTTGACGCCCCGCCCGCCTTGGTTGAGGACGTGGGTATACACCATGGTTGTGCTGACGTCCTTGTGTCCGAGCAATTCCTGCACGGTCCGGATGTCGTAGCCGCTTTCGAGCAGATGTGTCGCGAAACTGTGGCGGAGAACATGACAGCTGCCCTGCTTGCTGATTCCAGCGCGCCGGATAGCCTGCTTCACCGCCCGCTGGAGCTGGGACTCGTTGACGTGATGACGGCGTGTCAGGCCGCTTCGGGGGTCGCTGGAGCGCTTCTTCGCGGGAAAGACATACTGCCAGCCCCACTCGCTGGGGGCGTTCGGATACTTCTTGGCGAGAGCGCCGGGAAGAAAGACCTCGCCGAACCCTTCTTGAAGATCCTGGTCGTGAATGGTTTTGACGCTCACCAGGTGCTGTCTGAGCTGCGCCTTTACTGAGGCGGGCAGCATGGTCACCCGGTCTTTGTTCCCTTTGGCATCGCGGACTGTGATCTGGTTATAACCGAAGTCAAGATCCTTGGTTCGGAGCCGGAGGCACTCGAGGAGCCGAAGGCCTGAACCGTAGAGGAGGCTGGCCATCAGGAACTCCACGCCGTCGAGGCGGGCGAGGATTCGACGAACTTCGTCGCGGGTGAAAACGACGGGCAGGCGCTCGGGTCTCTTGGCTCTGACGATGTTTTTCAGGAGGTCGAGGGGGCGCCCCAGGACATGTTCGTAAAGGAACAGGAGGCCACTGAGTGCCTGATTCTGGGTTGAAGCAGCGACATTGCGTTCAGTGGCCAGATGCGAAAGGAAGCGCGAGACGGCATCTTCCCTGAGGTTGTCGGGGTGTTGCTTGTTGTGGAAGAGGATGAATTCACGGATCCAGTAGACGTAGGCCTGCTCAGTTCGAAGGCTATAATGGCGGACCCGAAGTGCGTCGCGAACCTGGTCGAGCAGCTTTGGCTTGTCCATGGCAAACCGGCAGCCGTATAATAC
>CAYQYP010000421.1:0-6125 GCA_964421755.1 uncultured Acidobacteriota bacterium | reverse complement strand
AGTCGTTTTACGAGATGACTCCCGATGAACCCACCCGCGCCGCAGACAACAGCTTGCTTCATTTCTGATTACCTCGGTATCCCCGATTGGGGAGGACGATTATCTAAGGTGGAAGGATCGGGTGTCAAGGCGTAAGACCAGGCGACCAGCTGACCGGCTGAATGAAACCGCGGCCGCAACTCCGACAACCGGGCCGAAAAGCGACGGATTCTGAACCGCGAATCCGCCCTACGACTGAAAGCTTTCGCACGGTCGAGCGGTCGTAGGGCGGATTCGCGGTTCAGAATCCGCCGCTTTTCGGCCCGGTTGGCAACCCGGTCGGATCACGGTTCGTGTCAGCTGGTTAGCTGGTCAGCCGGTCAGCCGGTCTTTCCACCACTGCAGGCATTTGATAGGATCTTCAGGATGGACGAACAGCCACTCCAGTGGTACGCCGTAGCGACGCGGTCGAGACACGAGAAGGTGGTGGCGGAACAGCTCTGGCAAAAGCAGATCGAGTGCTTCCTCCCACTGCGGGAAGTTGTTTCGCGATGGAAGGACCGCCGCAAGAAAGTCCAGTTCCCGCTTTTCTCGGGATACCTGTTCGTTCACGTCCCGATCAGGGAGCGCCGGCTCGATATTTTGAAGGTTCCCTCGGTGGTCCGCCTCGTTGGTTTCCAGGGTGAGCCGGAACCTATTCCCGAGGACCAGATTCAGGCCGTCAGGAAGTTGGTTTTCAGCCAACTCCCCTACGATCCTTTTCCATACCTCGTCGAAGGTGATTTGGTGGAGATCGTGCACGGCCCGCTTCGGGGAATGGTGGGACGGCTGATCGAGAAGAAAAGCAAGTACAAGTTCGTCCTGTCAATCGATCTGATTCAACAAGCGGTTTCCTGCGAAATCGACGCGTCGGACGTCCGCAAAATATAGGCGGAGCCCGCTGCTTTTGATTGCTTCCGGCAACAATCCGCACACTTCGCGAAAAGCGCTTCGGTGCGTTTTTGTTGCGCTCGACGATCCGGTTGGGCACGTAGGTCCGACTTCCAAGTCGGACATCCTGATTGAGCTCCGCAAACGGAGCGATATCCGATGGCTCCCTCGGCTGTCAGTTGGTTAGCCGGTCAGCTGGTCAGCTAGACGCCGCAGCACTTCTTGTATTTCTTCCCGGAACCACAGGGGCACGGTTCGTTGCGGCCGACCTTGGGCCCGTTCTTCACCGCCGCGTTGATTGCGGTCGCCGTCCGCTGGTCGGGCGAAGCGTCGGCGCCGGAGTACGATACCTTCTGCTGGGAACGGCGCGCACGAGCCGCGACCATTTCGCGTTCCTCGTCTTCGGTCACGGGGCGGTAAAGAAACACCGTCCGGACCATCTCCTCGGTCGAACGGTCCCACAGTTCCTCGAACAGATCGAATGATTCACGCTTGTACTCGACCAGGGGATCTCTCTGGCCGTAGCCTCGCAGCCCGATGCCCTCTTTGAGGTGATCGAGAACCAGCAGGTGGTCCTTCCACTGCTGATCGATGATCTGGAGCATGATCATTCGCTCGTACCAGCGCATCAGGTCGGCGCCGATCGACTGTTCCTTCTCTTCGTATCGCTTCGTGCACAGCTCGACCAACCGATCGCGGATCTCGTTTCTGTTCAGGTCATGCACCGGCCCGATTTCCGTTATCCCAAACACCCGCAGCACGTTGACCCGAAGGTTCTCGAGCTCCCATTTCTCGGGGTCGGTATCTTCAGGAATGTACCGGCCCATGAACTCGTCGACGATCTCTTCGGTGAGATTCAGGAGGTATTCGCGCTGGTCTTTTCCTTCCAGCAGCTCGCGACGGAAGCGGTACACTTCCTCTCGCTGCTTGTTCATGACGTCGTCGTACTCGAGCAGGTGTTTCCGGATTTCGAAGTTCCGGGCCTCAACCTGCTTCTGCGCTCGTTCGATCTGCCGCGTGATCAGTTTGGACTCGATCGGAACACCCTCTTCCATTCCCAGCCGTTGCATCAAGCCCGAAATGTTTTCGGAACCGAAGATGCGCATCAGGTCGTCTTCGAGCGACAGGTAGAAGCGGCTCGATCCCGGGTCGCCCTGTCGGCCGGCGCGGCCGCGCAGCTGGTTGTCAATCCGGCGCGCCTCATGGCGCTCGGTGCCGATGATGTGCAACCCGGCGAGCTCGATGACTTCCTCGTGCTCCACCTTCCACGGGACGGAAAGCCGGGTTATTTCCTTTCGGAATTCTTCCGTGTTGTCCTCCCACGCGAGCCCCCGATCACGGAAAATCAGGCGCGCCTGGTGTTCCGGATTTCCTCCGAGGATGATGTCGGTTCCGCGGCCGGCCATGTTGGTCGCAATTGTAACAGCGCCTTTGTGGCCCGCCTGCGCAACGATGTCCGCTTCCTTTTCGTGGTACTTCGCGTTCAGAACAACGTGCTTGACCCCGCGACGCTTCAGCAGGCCCGAAAGCCGTTCGGACTTTTCGATCGAGGTAGTTCCGACCAGGACCGGTCGTCCTTTTCCGTTCAAGTCCTTGATCTCCTCGACGACAGCATTAAACTTCTCACGTTCGGTCCGGTAAATCGTGTCCGCGAATTCATGGCGAATCAGGTCGCGGTTAGTCGGGATCACAACCACGAGGAGCTTGTAGATCTTGTCGAATTCAGCCGCTTCCGTTTCCGCCGTACCGGTCATGCCGGACAGCTTCTTGTACATCCGGAAGTAGTTCTGGAACGTGATGGTTGCGAGTGTCTGGTTCTCGCGCTCGATTTTTACGCCTTCCTTGGCTTCGAGCGCCTGGTGGAGTCCATCCGAGTACCGCCGCCCGGGCATGAGGCGGCCGGTGAACTCGTCGACGATGACCACCTGGCCATCCTTGACCATGTAGTCCACATCCCGCTTGAAAAGGGCGTGTGCCTTCAATGCCTGCTGGATGTGGTGCACCATGTCGAAGTTTCTGGGCTCGTACAGGTTGTCGATACCGAGGAACTGCTCAGCCTTCTCGTGGCCCGACTCTTGGAGCACCACGGTGCGGGCCTTCTCGTCGATCGCGTAGTCCTCGTCGCGCCGCAGGCGTGGGATCAGTTTGTCGACCTTGTAGTATTTGTCAGTCGACTCCTCAGAGGGACCGCTGATGATCAACGGAGTCCGGGCCTCGTCAATCAGGATCGAGTCAACCTCGTCAACGATCCCGAAGTTGTGCCCTCTCTGGACGCAATCCTCGAGCGAGTACTTCATGTTGTCGCGCAGGTAGTCGAACCCGAATTCGTTGTTGGTCCCGTAGGTGATATCCGCCCCGTACGCCGCCTTGCGATCGGCGTCCGGCATATCGTGCTGAATGACCCCCACGCTCAACCCGAGGAATCGATAGATCGGCCCCATCCATTCGGAGTCACGACGGGCCAGGTAGTCATTTACAGTAACAACGTGCACTCCGTCGCCGGACAGCGCATTCAGGTAGGCGGCCAGGGTGGCGACGAGCGTTTTGCCCTCGCCGGTCTTCATCTCGGCGATCTTTCCCTGATGAAGGACCATCCCGCCGATCAGCTGTACATCGTAGTGCCGCAGCCCGATAGTTCGCCGGCTGGCTTCCCGGCAACAGGCAAACGCTTCGGGAAGGATGTCGTCAAGGGTCTCCCCGTTGCTCAGACGCTGCTTGAATTCGGCAGTTTTGGCCTTAAGTTCTGCATCGGATAACCGCTCCGTCCGCTCACAAAACGCATTCGTTTGTTCCACGACCGGGTTAATTCGCTTCAACTCCCGCTCGTTCGTGCTGCCGATTATCTTAGTGAGAATCGCGTTCAACATGGTCCGTCTATTTTAGCACTGATAACCTCCCGCCCGCCTTCCCCGGCGCGCTCCGCCAAATAGCGCACGGAAAGGGAATGGTTTATAATCCGCCAATGGAAATACCCGTCGCTCTGACCTTTGATGATGTTCTCCTGATGCCGGCTCGAAGCGAGGTCCTGCCCGGCGAAACAGACCTTCATACCGTCTTCTCCCGCAACATTCCCCTGAACATCCCGATCTCGTCGTCCGCCATGGATACGGTGACCGAGGCCCGGTTGGCCATCGCCCTCGCCCGGCTGGGAGGAATTGGAATCATCCACAGAAACCTGTCGATTGCCGGCCAAACCGCGGAGGTCGACAAGGTGAAACGGTCGGAGTCCGGCATGATCGTCGATCCCGTCACAGTACGGCCGGAAACCAGCATCCGCGAAGTGCTCAACGTGATGAGCCATTACCGGATTTCAGGCGTTCCGGTAACCAACAAAAAGGGCAGGCTGCAGGGGATTCTCACCAATCGCGACCTGCGCTTCCTGACCGACCTCGAGAAGACGGCCGGTGACTTGATGACGAAGGAAGGCAAGCTCGTCACCGTAACCGAGGGCATCTCCATCGAGGAGGCCAAAAAGAAACTGCATGCGCACCGAATCGAAAAACTGCTCGTCGTTGACGATCAGTTCCAGTTGAAGGGATTGATCACCGTCAAGGACATCATGAAGATGATCACCTACCCGCTGTCCACCAAGGACTCGCGTGGCCGCCTCCGAGTCGGCGCGGCGGTCGGGGCAACCGGCGACTATCTGGAACGGGCACGAGAGCTCGAGCGGGTCGGAGCAGACGTGATAGTGATCGACACCGCCCATGGCCACACCAAACGGGTGCTGAAAGCCGTTCGTGAACTGAGGAAGAGACTGAAAAGTGCGGACCTTGTGGCTGGCAATATCGCCAGCGGAGAAGCGGCCCAGGAGCTCCACGATGCCGGTGCCGACGCGGTCAAGGTTGGTATGGGCCCTGGCAGCATCTGCACGACCCGGATCGTGAGCGGTGCGGGCGTTCCGCAGATCACCGCGATCGTCGAATCAGTCAAGGCAGCTCGCAAGCTAAAGTTACCGGTGATTGCGGATGGGGGGATCAAGTATTCCGGGGATATCACCAAGGCGATCGCCGCGGGGGCCGACTCGGTCATGATCGGAAACCTCTTCGCGGGCACCGATGAATCGCCCGGCGAACTGGTCTTCTACCAGAACCGCAGCTATAAGACCTACCGCGGCATGGGATCCCTCGGTGCGATGGCCGGCGGAAGCGCCGACAGGTACGCGCAGGAGACCGAAACCGGCGAGCGCAAGCTGGTTCCAGAGGGGATCGAAGGGCGAGTACCCTACAAAGGGAGCGTCGAGAGCCTCATTCCCATGCTCGTGGGAGGCATCCGGGCCGGCATGGGCTACTGCGGGGTAAAAACCATCAAGGAGCTACAGACCAAGAGCCACTTTATCCGGGTCACCAACCTCGGCCTCCGCGAATCGCACGTGCACGATGTGGTCGTCACCAAAGAAGCACCGAATTACAGGGTGGAGGAGTAGGAAGGCAGACGGGGAGACAAGGAGAGGGGGAGAGGGGGAGACAAGGAGATTGGGAGAGGGGGAGACGGGGAATTGACAGGCCGAAAGTTCATACTCATTCGGTGCCCAACGAGATCCAGACAAAGAGGATAAAGAGTCACCGAGATTTGATCGTCTATCAGAAGGCCTTCGAAGCCGCGATGAGGGTTTTCGAGTTGTCGAAGACGTTTCCCAGAGAAGAAATCTACTCCCTCACTGGCCAAATACGACGATCCTCTCGCAGCGTATGCTCAAACGTCGCGGAGGGGTGGCGCAAACGTCGCTATGAGGCCCATTTTCAAAGCAAGCTTTCCGACTCTGAAACAGAAGCGGCGGAGACACAGGTGTGGTTGGAGTCCGCGGTACGGTGCGGCTACGTATCCGACGGAGATGCGCGTGATCTTTCAAAGAATTACGACGAGATTCTCGCTCTCTTGGTTGCAATGATCAACCGTCCGGAAAACTGGATTCTGAGGCCTTAATCGTCTCCTTGTCTCCTTGTCTCCCGGTCTCCTTGTCTCCCCCTCTCCCAGTCTCCTTGTCTCCCAGTCTCCCAGTCTCCCTGTCTCCCTGTCTCCCTGTCTCCCTGTCTCCCAGTCTCCCAGTCTGCCTTACCGCATATTGGCCGCTGGCACCCGCTTGCGCAGCCGGATCGACGACGGCGTGATTTCGACCAGTTCGTCGTCCTTGATGTGGGCCAGGGTGTCTTCGAGGGTCAAAGCCTTCACCGGAACCAGGCGGATCGCCTCGTCGGAGGTTGAAGCGCGCATGT
>CAYQYP010000420.1:0-2617 GCA_964421755.1 uncultured Acidobacteriota bacterium | reverse complement strand
ACGCACTTCCAGACGTCCGAAGGGGTGACTCCGGCCTTTTCGCACAGTTCTTCGATGATCGAGCTCAGCTGATCGCTGATCAACTGATGCAGCCGTTGGAGGCCGCCGGGGTTTTCGATTGTGTATTTTGCCCGGGTCACGACGTCCGCCCCGAAGGGTTCCTGGGCATTCAGGGCGGATGCGACGGCGAGCGTACGGTCTTCGGTCAGGTCTATTAGCTTGCCGACCACAGTGGTGGTTCCGATGTCGAAAGCGACACCGTACAGAGGGCGAGGGCTGTTCCCTTTTTCAAGTCGGAGCAGGACATTTTGGTCCAGGATAGCCGTTAGCCGGCCTTCCGACTCGCGGGTCACCGCCGGAACTGCCTTAATGATCTCGAGGGTCGGCTGGGACAGCCGTGGCTCGTGCTCACGAATATGGTTTTCGATGGCTTCGAGGTCAAAATGCTTGTCTCCGACTTCGGGCGGGGTAACGCGCACGACAACCTGTCGGGTGTCCGGGCAGAAGGGGAAATGCAGGGATTTCCCCTCGGTCATGATCTGTTGTTCTGCGATTCGGGGGGTGTCGCCGACGGTACACAGGCAGGCGCCCTGGATTGTTGCCTGGCAGGAGAGCCGGGTATCGGATGCCAACTCCTCGGGTGACAGCAATTCCCTTTCGATGTCCGTGACCGGTCCTACCGCACCAGTCGCACGGACTCTGCATTGACCGCAGGTGCCAATGCCTGCGCAATCGGAGTCAAGGAGGATCCCAAGATCAAGCGCCGCTTCCCTAAGTGTTGTACCTGTCTGAAATGCGGAGGTCTGCTTATTCGGAAGAAAAGTAACCTTGTGGCTGGACATGACTCTTTAGATGCCCGCCTCTCGAAGGTACAGCGGCTTTGAATTCCGGGCGGTCTCCCTCGAAAACAACATCTTGAGCCTTCGAAGGATGACGTGCACGACGGCCCGATGCCCCAGGGTCTGCTTAGTCAGGTCCCAGATAATCCTGGGCTGTCGGTAGAACCGCATGTACGCCTCTTTTTGAAGCTCGAGCAGCTTTTCGCCCGAAACATGCTCGCGCGCGAAGGAGATCTGGTCGCTCGTAAAATCGTCCCAGTTGATCTGGTCCAGGGAGACACGACCTTCGCGGACGCAGTCATCGAAGATGGCCGTGCCCGGGATGGGGATCACGATGTTGAAGTTGGCGCGTGCGAGCGGGAGGTCCAGGGCCAGTTCAATGGTTTCCCTGATTTCCTCCTCGGTTTCGTCCTTGAAACCCAGCATGAAATACCCGACCATCGCTATCCGGCTTGACTGCGCCACCATTTCGGCCTTCTCGCGGATCGTGTCGAGGCTGACCTTTTTTTTGATGTCTTTCTGGACGCGCCTGCTGCCGGATTCGATCCCGACCGCGATTGCCTTGCAACCTGCCCGGTCCATGAGCTTGACGAGGTCGGGAGTCAGGGAATCCAGGCGGACGCCGAGGGGGCAGTCAAACGCCATCTGCAACCCGGAGTCGATCAGAGCCTCGCAAAGCTGGGTTGCGTAGTCGCGATCCAAAGTGAACTCGTCATCCATGATGCTGAAACGGCTGGCGCGGAAGCGCGATCGAAGCAGCCGCAGCTCTTCAACGACATTTTCGACGCTGCGATGGCGCAGCTTCTTCCCGGAGATTCTGGGAACATTACAATACGTGCATGGATAGGGGCACCCGCGAGTGGTGATGATCGGGTAGTGCTCGCCCCAGGCGAAACCGGGGTAACTGTCCGGTTCGAGTAGTTCCCAAGCGGGTACTCCGAACGAGTCCAGATCATCCGAGAAGGAGCCGGGGTTGGTAACGACTGCCTCCCGGGTCTTTGAGCGCCAGCACAGTCCGGGAACCTTGTCGAGCAGTTCCTCCGGAATCTCCCGGCCGAACTCGCTGTACAAGGACAGAAGCTCGGGCAGGCTCTCTTCCGCTTCACACTTCCAGGCGAAGTCAAGGCCGGGCATGGCGCCGAGCACAAACTCCGGAAGAGCTGAGGGATGCGGTCCACCGACCAGCGTCAACGCATCGGGACTGACCTGTCGGACGATCTTCAGATGGTGGTTGACATAGTTGTGGTCGCGGCTGAAACACCGGATCCCGACGACATCGAACTTCCGGCCCTCGAGGAACTTCCTGAAATCGACGAAAGAAAACTTCTCCTTGGGGCAGTCGAGCAGCGTGACATCGAAACCTTGTCTGCGCAGTGCGGTGCCCAGGTAGAGAATCCCGAGGTCAGGCGTGATCAGGAAATTGTGCCCTTCACGAATGGGCAGGACCAAAAGAACCTTTAAAGCCATGGGAGGAAAGAGTCTACCATTGGCGGAGTTTCGGAAACAGAAAACTTAAGGCCATCGAGCACGGACATCCGGCCTTCTGGAGCGCGGACATCTTGTCCGCACTGGGATCGCGGACGTCCCGTCCGCGCCCGCCTTCGGCCTGAAAGGCCGAGACCTGGAGTTTTTACATTCTTCGGCCTGAAAGGCCGAGACATAATAGCCTGGGGCGGAGCGTTTTTTGCGAAGCCCCAGGTTTCAGACGGGTCGTAGGGCAGAGCCCTGAAGGGGCGTAAGATGCCTGCACGGAGGAGCGACGGGACCATGTCACAGTC
>CAYQYP010000419.1:0-6822 GCA_964421755.1 uncultured Acidobacteriota bacterium | reverse complement strand
TTGCGGGTCCTTCTCGCACAGGATATTGGCCACCTGGTTGGCGTCTTTTCCCGACGCAAGAAGCTGCTGACCGTCCCTTTGAACGCTCTTTCCAAATTCAAAGTCCATGGGTTCCCCTCAGAGAAAGTGGATTTCTGCGGGCGAAAAACTATCACAGCGAATGACCGAAGTGGAACAACGGAAATCAACTGCCCACTGCGCACTACCCACTGCTCACTTCCACCCGGACAACCGCCAAATGATGCAGCGACCGCTGGACGCCTGCCGTGGCGCACTTGGCCCTCGCAGATGTGAGTGCGCAGTGGGCAGTGCGCAGTGCGCAATCGCTCACGAACAGCAACCGCTGTAATCGTCCGGGCACAATTCCTTCTTGAGTATCTCGCCGGCCGGCGTCAGCCGGAATTCGCGGGAAGCAAGAGGATTGGACGGCAAGGGATCGGTGATTGTCCGGTCCTCAACCAACCCCCGCTGTTTGAAATCGGATAGCTGGTTGAGGATTGCGGCCGGATTCAGTTGCTCGGCTGAAGAAAAATTCCGCCGGGCCGCCAAGGCTTCCAGGACCACATGACCCGGCGTCCAGTCGTTTCGAAGCGAATTGAGAAGCTGACAGCGGGAAATAACCGGTGTGAACACGACCGCCATACACGTCCCTCCGGATGATCTGTCCCGGATTCTATATCAGCCCTCACGCTTCTGGAAGACGCGATGGGGGCTACTGCTTTTCCATCACGCGCTTGCTGTTCATATCTCCCATCGGGCCCGTCAACTTGGTGACGATCGTCAGGGTCTTGCCGTCCGGCGAGAGCTCCCACCGCTCATTCACCGTGAAAGTGCCCGAAGTGTCGCCGCCCTGGAAGTCCTGGCTGATATCCAGGACCAGCACCGAGGCGTCCCACTTCGCCGAGGCCTTCGCCGGCTGGTTCGCAAATCCCTGGATCTGCTGGGTCACGCCGTTAATCTTAAGGTCGAAGTCCTGATTGAACTCGCCTTGCTCTCCCGCAAAAGTCTGGGAAACTTTGATCGAATCCGCGCTCTGTTGGACGGACATCGTGACGTCCGGAACCGGGCCGTCCGGACCAAATCTGAACTCACTCTTCGCCTTGTTCATCACCCACTTGCCCGAGAAATCCGGGGAAGCGGCCCCTACCATCGCTGTCAGAAGCACGATCGCACTCAAGCAGATTGCTGTCTTTCTAAGCATTTGTCCTCTCTTTGCAGGCTGCCATTCACGGCACGGAATATTCTGCCACACTCCCATGAAGATTGTTTGTAATCGCTATGGTTTCGTGGACAGTCCCCGGACATCCAGCCAATTGCGAAACAGATCCAGCCAACTGGCACAATTGCATTCCGGTGTCCCCGTCCCGAACCCGTGGCCCCCGCTCTGATAGACATGGAGCTCAGAAGCCACCTTGAGGGTCTGGAGCCGGTTGAAGAACTGAATGATTCCCGATGCCTCGGTCCTGGTGTCGTCGGAAGCGACGGCGATGAAAGCCGGCGGAAAGGACGCATCCACGACGGCATCCTGCGGGAGTCGAACAGAAGGATAGATCAGCATGAGGAAGTCGGGGCGTTTGGAGTGGGCATCCACGGCGTCCGGTCTCCAGTCCTCCGCCCGTCCAAGCTGCGCCGCCGTGTGGATGGCCAGGTGGCCCCCGGCCGAGAACCCCCCAACGCCGATCTTATTCTCGCTGATCCCCCACTCCTTGGCGCGGCTGCGAACGTAGCGAACCGCCCGATGTGCATCCTGGACGGCAGCGAAGACATCATAGTGACGGTACTTGAGTACAATGCCTGCGATGCCGCGCTTCTGCAGCTCGCGCGCAACTTTCCAACCTTCTTTCTCGATCCAGAGATTCCTGTAGCCGCCGCCCGGGCAGATAACCACCGCGATGCCGGTGTTGGTCGCAGCGTCGGGCAGGAAAGCCTCCACCGTAGGGTCGGTGACGCCGGTCAGCACTTGGCCTGGAATTTCCCATTCTTCGTGATAGTCTGGCCGCGGCCAGTGTTTGCTGTCGCTGCCGGGAGCAGTTCCGCTCCAGATTCGAAGGGGTCCCGAGTCCTTGGAGGCGACCGGGGAGGGGAGGCACAGGGCCAAGGACAAAACGCACGCCAGTAGCATGATCAACCGGACCAGCTGCATCATTCTTCCCTGCTTTCTGAATTTCAGTTCCTATCCCGCGTCATCCGACGGATCAGGTGGGCGGGCCGACCTGACCTAATCTGTAACCGGTTCGGAGGCCTTTGCCACCTCCACCGCGAATACGTAAGTGGAACCAAACATGTTCGAACGGAACACCACCCATTTCTGGTCCGGGCTGAAACTGACGTTCGGTTCGAGCCGATACTGGTGCTTCGCCATGTTGACGAGACGCTCGGCGCGCAGGACTCCGGGGCGGATCAAAGACTTATCGTCGACTCCGCGGTTCGTAATGATCTCGGGGCGAAACAGGTAGATCCACTGCCCGTTGGTGGCGCGCGCAACCTGCCCCGGGTCTCCTCCATCGCCGCAAAAGAGGGTACCGTCCTGGTTGACGTTGAAGTGGATCGACCACTCATCGCGTTGGAGGTGGTACCAGGTTCGCTCCCCGGTATCGACCCGATAGGCCGCCAACCAGAAGTCTTCACCACGCGGCGTCTGCAGGTCATACCAGACCGTCTTCCCGTCGGCACTCCAGAATTCGTGGCCGAAGATCTCCATCGCCATCGTGCGGGTATGGACCTTCGTGAGCTGCGACCCGTCGGTTCGAATGGTCCAGATACGGTCAACTTTGTGCCACGGTCCTTCGTGGCAAAACATTAGCAGGGACGGGTCGGTGGGCGAGAAAAGCAGGTGATTGAGCCAATCGTTACTGCGGTGAATTGTCTTCGCCTCGCCTGTGCGGATGTCGATCGTATAAAGCCCCATCGGGAGGCGCGCCGCCCAACGCTCTTCCATCATCCGCCCCTTGTTGGCCGGCTGGTCGAGCGAGCGGGTTTGCTGTGCTCGATTGCCTCCGTAGTCCTGGCCGGTCCCCTCGACGTACGTGCCGGCAGCCAGCGTCTCATCCGCATTGATCGTAGAGATCGATCCCCGGGGAGGCAGGGCAGCAATCTTTCGCGTGTCCCCCGAGCCCACATCCGTCGAGAAGAGGGCACCTTCGCGGATGTAAAAAACGCGCTGGGTCTTCCGCCCGGCTTCGATCAGGCGCGTCCGGCCCTGCACGACCTGTCTTGACTGCCGTGTCGCAAGATCGAGTATCGAAATCCCATCCGGCGTGGTGTAGACGAGCTTCTTCCCATCGGCGGTGTAGCCATTTTGGTTGAAGTACAGGCTGGCGCTCCCCGGTTCCGTGGTTAACCGGACAACGCGGTGTCCCGTATCCGGGTCAACCCACGAGAGCGGAGGCTCGCTCGCCGGCTCGTCTGACGCCCGGTCCGGAGGCACCGTGATGTCCTGTGCGCGAGGGCTCGCGCAGCACAACACCAAAACGAGAGTGATGGAGAGACGCGTCAGAACAGAGCGCATGGTCGTCCTTTCAAACGGTGACAAGGGCTTTCCGCCGCTTTTCGGCCCGGTCGGCAGGCGCTTACAGGCATTCTCCGAGCTCCTCGTTCGCCTTCTCCACTTCCGCCGGGGACGCCGTACCCGTCGTCCCGATCTTGCGGATCGTGACCGAGGCCACCAGGTTCCCGATCTCGGCCGCTTCTTGCAGATTGGCCCCGGCGCACAGGGCCGAGACAATCCCGGCGGTGGCGCTGTCGCCGGCCCCAACGATGTCGATCGGCCCGGTGACCGGGACAGCCGGGCAATCGTGCACTACCTTCCCATCGAAGACGGCTATGCCCCGTTCGCCCCGGGTCAGGTAAACGGGCCGGCCGGCGAGAGCATACAACCTCCTGAGTAATTCTCCTTCTCCAAGATCTTCAGCACCGAGAGCCCTGCCCGCTTCCTTTTCGTTCGGTTTGATCATCAGCTGTGAGAACAAGCCGACTCTCGCTCTCGAATCGGCAAAAAAGACCTTCCGCGGATACCGACCCGCCAGACGCGCGAGCTCTTCGCGAACCAGGCGGGTGACAACCCCACATTCATCCTCCTCGACCTGATCGCCGGCAATAACACCATCCACCGACTCGACCACTGCCGCCAGGCGAGCGATCACCTCATTTTGTAGAACAAGGGGCGTCGGAACCCGGTTTTTGATGTCGAGCCTTTCCATCTCCATTTCCCGGCCGTCTCCCAGCCGTTTCATCGGCTTTGTGTAGGTGGGAGTAAAGCGGCCGGCCGCGCGTACCATGAAGCGCGCTCCGATCCCGCGTGACTCGAGTTCCTTCATGAGCTCGAACCCATTCCCGTCTTCCCCGATGATTCCAAGGGCCTCCGTTTTCACCCCCAGCGCCGCCAGGTTCGCGCAGACGGTGCCGGCGGCTCCCGGGCTGGTCCGAACTGCGACAACTTGCCGGGCCTCGAGTCCCGTTTCAATGGAGATCTCAGCCAGCTGCGCGTCGGTGACCAGGTATTGATCGAGAAAATAGTCACCCAATACGAGCAGGCGCACGCTCGAAAACCGCGACAGGATGTCCTTCAGTCTTCTACGTTCCACGGCTTGCGTCTTTCAGAAAGGAATAGAGGGACGGAAAAGTCTGCTTGTGGTCGCCGCGAATATAAAAGCTCGTGCCGCCGTCACGAACCGTTCTCTGCAGAATGGTCTTGAGTGGTCGGTAGTAGTATCTGAAATCGTCCCGGCCCGGCTCATGGTTGATTTCGGCCTCCAGTGGGAACAGGTCGAAAACAGCCGTAGTGAAGTGCGCGATCGACCGCCCTTGTTGCCGGGCCACGTTGCGCGCCATGGACAGCGCCTTCAGGTAGACTTCGGGGCCCATCACCGCGGAACCGAAATTCAGGAGCACTCCGTTCTCGAGGTGGGTGACGGCTTCGGTAAAGATCAGGAAGTCGTCGTAGGATGCCTGTCCGATCGCGGCGCCATCGCAGTTCGGATGCTCATGAATGATGTCATACCCGATCCCGACGTGTACGGTGACTGGCACCCGAAGCCGGTACCCGGCCGCGAGAATGCTGATTTCCTTAAATGGAAACGTCCTCTCCGCAATCGCTTTTCCAATAGCCTCGCCGAAACCGAGGCCTGCTTGGACACCCTCGTTCACGATGCGGTTGATCCCCCCGGTTTCATCCCAAAGCCCGAACTGCCCTTCCGAGATGTACTCCGCGACCGATTCGGTCGTGGCCCCGATCAACGCCATTTCAAAATCGTGGATGACGCCCGCCCCGTTCATCGCCACGTGGCTCAGGAGCCCTTCCTGCATCAGCTCGATGATGTATCGCGAGGTCCCGGCCCGCAACAGGTGGGCGCCCATGATCAGGATGACAGACGCGCCCCGGCGTCGCGCATCAAGGATGCGTTCCGCGATCCTTGGGAAAGCGGGATCGTCGAGCCGGCGGATCGGGTCCTCGAGCGCTGCAAAATCAGCCAGCCTGATCAGGTGCCTGCGTTCCGCGAGCGGTTTAAGCTCAAGGCGGGTGCGGTCGAATCGCGGGTAGGGCATTCTTCGCTCCTCTGAGGTCATCTCTGCTCCGGCAGGGCGCGTTCGCCGGTCAGATACGCGACCAACGTATCCTGTTCCGAGAAGTCCGGGATGATGATATCGGCCCCGGCTGCGATCAGTCGCTGGCGCTTCCATTCATCGATTCTCCCGTTTCGGAGCCGTTCCTCGCTCGCCACTCCGACCGCGGTTCCCCCGACTTCCTTCGTATTCTCGATTTCGACATAGCCGTCGCCGAAAGCGACGAATTCGCTGCCATGCAAGCCTTCCTCCACAAGGACTCGATCAATGATCATCTTCTTCGAAAAGAGTCTGTATTGATCTTGGGCACCATAGATCCGTTGATCAAAGTACCGCGTGAGTCCGAGCAGGCCGGCTTCCCGCTTGACGAAAACCTCATCGGTACCGCTCGCGAGGAAAAGGCGGACACCTCGCTCCTGAAGATTCTCCAGCAATTCGACCGACCCGGGCAGCAGCCACTCCTCGGGCCGATACTGTCCATTACCCAGCCCCTCCACTCGGTCCTCGATCTGGTTCCAGAGACGCTCGTGATACTGCCGCTTGTAGACCAGCGGATCTTCGGGCACACCCCCGCGAGCGGCGATCTCCTGGCTGAGCTGGATCATCTGGTAGATGGTCTGCTTGCCTGTCAGGCGGGTGACATACTCGCTCACGTGATTCCGCAGATCGGTCTCGGAGTGTGTCTTGTCCAGCGGAAGCAGGATACCGGTCATGAAAGAGACCATAACCTCCTGCCAGCCTTCACGAATCAGCGAAAGAGTGCCGTCAAAGTCCAGCAGGACCGAGCGAACAGAACCTCTAGTGACCGGGCGAATAATCTCGATCATCGAAAAGCAAGAATACCCGCAGCGTCTCGCCGGAGCAAATGGGGAGCGGACGTCGGCCTTCTGGGAGCGCCGGCCTTCAGAACCCGGTCAAGGCCGGATTGGTGTCTTCGGCGGAGGATTGGCGCTTTGGGAGTGCGGCACGGGGCAAGATCATCGTCGGCGGGTAGGAACGCCGGAGGCCAGAGGACTCAAGACATGAAACAACGCCGGGCAAGATGCCCGGCGGCTGGAGTTTGTACATTTTCCGCCCGGCTTTGGCAGCTTTGCTTCGGGCCGAAGAAAGTAGGGGGGCCTTCGGCCTGAAAGGCCGAGACATAATAGCCTGGGGCGGAGCGTTTTTTGCGAAGCCCCAGGTTTCAGACGGGTCGTAGGGCAGAGCCCTGAAGGGGCGTAAGATGCCTGCACGGAGGAGCGACGGGACCATGTCACAGTC
>CAYQYP010000418.1:0-2283 GCA_964421755.1 uncultured Acidobacteriota bacterium | reverse complement strand
CCGGACAAGCATTAGGAGCGAAGAGAGTCGTTCCTGCTGTTAGGCATTAGCTGCGCCGAAACGAATCACACTACAGTCGTACCTCAGTCCACTCCGGTGGCAAAGCGGTCGTCCTCATTTTATCCCCTCCTTGGGCTATGGCCATAATATCTGGATTTCAGGTGGTTGCGGCGTTTTTCGCGTGACAGCGGATTGCCCAAGTAGTAATGTACAGAGGTGGATGAAGGCGCAGTAGTAGACATAACAGATTGCCGGCGTTACTTCCTCGAGCCCAGGGAGGCGCGTCAACGGCAGTACGAAGCATTGCGGGCCTACTTCATCGAGAATCTGCCGTCTGCCGAGGTAGCCAGGCGCTTCGGGTACACACCCGGCTCCTTCCGGGTGTTGTGTCACACCTTTCGCCGCTCCGCGCAACCGGATTTCTTTGTCCCCACGCCGCGGACCGGACGCCGCCCCTCCTCGCGCCTGGCTCAGGCGCGCGAGCAGGCGGTGGCGCTGCGCAAGCAGAACTATTCGGTGTACGACATCAGCGAGACCCTCAAGGAGCGGGAGATCGACCTGAGCCCCACCGCAATACGCCAGATTCTGCGGGAAGAGGGTTTCGCGCCCTTGCCTCGTCGGCTGGACGAGGAGCGGCCCAGCAAACCCGGCCCGGAGGCGGAGGCGGTCGCCGACGCGCGGGCTTTCGGGCTGGCCGAGACTTCCTTCGAGACGGTGTGCGGAGGCCTGTTCCTGTTCCTCCCCGACTTGGCGCGCCTGGGAATCGAGGGCGTCGCCCAACAGGCGGGGCTTCCCGGCTCCAAGATGATTCCTCCAGCGCACGCCCTGCGCTCCGCGCTGGCTCTGAAGCTCTGGTCGATCGAACGCAAGAGCCATGTCATGGCCCTGGTCGCCGACCCGGGCCTGGCATTGTTCACCGGCCTGAATGTGATTCCGAAGAAGAGTTATTTGTCCGAATATTCACACGGCCTGGATCACGCCCGCACCCTGCGCCTGCTGGCCGCCTGGCAGGAGGCGGCGGCAGGGGAAGGGCTGTCGGACGGCGACTCCTTCAACCTGGACTTCCACTCCGTCCCCTATTATGGAGAGGATCCGGTCATCCAGCGTCATTACGTTTCCATGCGCTCCCGCCGACAGCCCAGCGTGCTGGCTTTCCTGGCCCAGGATTCCGCCAGCCGCACCTTCTGCTACTCCAATGCCGACTTGCGCAAAGGAGACGAGCCCGAAGAGGTTTTTCGGTTCCTCGAGTTCTGGAAGAAGCAGCACGGCAAGCTGCCGCGCGAGTTGGTCTTCGATTCCAAATTGACCACCTATGCCTCGCTGGCGCGCCTGGATCAGATGGGGGTTCAATTCATCACCCTGCGACGGCGTGACGCCGGCCTGCTCGAGCAGGTCGCGGCGCTGCCCCGGTCCGCCTGGCGGACCATCGAGCTGGACAACGTCACCCGACGCTTCCGCAGCCCGCGGGTGTACGAGACGCCGGTCACGCTCGCCGGCTGCCCCTTGCGCCAGTTCTTTATCCAGGACTTGGGACACGAGGAGCCCACCATTCTGTTGACCAACCAGTCGGCACTTACGCCGAAGCGCCTGATCACACGCTATGCGCAACGCATGCTGATTGAGAATTCCATCTCCGACGCGGTGCGGTTCTTCCACTGCGATGCTCTCTCCTCGAGCATCGGGATGAAGGTGGATTTCGACATGGCGCTCCTGGTCATGGCCAGCGGGTTGTATCGCATCCTGGCCCGACGGATGCGGGGGTATTCCGACGCCCAGGCACGTCGCATCTTTCGCGACCTGATCGACATGCCGGCCTCGGTTGTGACCACCCCCACGGAGGTCCGCGTTCATTTTCACTGCCGGGCGCACCTCCCCATCATCCTCGCCTCGGGTATGCTCGACGACAAGACAACTCTCCCTTGGTGGAACAATGCCAGCTTGACGTTCGCCGCCTGGGGGAAGGACCGATGAAAATGTTAGTTCAAAACTGCGCCGTGGGCCTCCGTGGAAATTCAGGCTAGACCGCTCGGTCACCCGGAAGCGTGGCGAGGGGCCCTCAGTTCACGCCCTTCTCGAGAACGCCGCGAGAACTGGACGTCGACGTTGAGCTAATCGCCTTGTCGGGCGCGGGGAGAAAGCGGCCGCCGGCTAACCCGTCGTTGCAGCGGGGCGGCCCCGGCGAGGCGTTGGTGGGAACGATCAGGTGGCTGATAAGTTGGGCGGCACGGGGCAACTGCTCATCTGGCCGCCCGCTGAACTCTGTGCCGTTAGGCCGTAATCCCG
>CAYQYP010000417.1:0-1794 GCA_964421755.1 uncultured Acidobacteriota bacterium | reverse complement strand
GCCTCCCTTATTCAGCAAGAGCTCGGATGGGCGCCCAAGAGGGAGTTTGAAGAAGGCATCCGAACCACTGTCCAGTGGTACAAAGACAATGTCGATTGGGTGTCCAATATCAAGTCCGGATCGTACCTGGCTTATTACAGCGAAATGTACGAAAAAAGAGCGGACATGATCTCGGGCCTCGGGTTGGGTGGGAAGAGCGAGGCCTGAACCAACCTCGGGAAAGGCCGCAGAGGCGGGCAGCGGAGCCAGGGGCAAGGTACAGTCGTATGGAGCCGCGCACGAGAGCGAGCGCAGCGAGCGAGAGTAAGCGGACCACGCACCAAGCCCCTCGGCTGCCAAGCTGGGGCGAGTCTGGGTGGTCCGCTTACTCTCGCTTGCCGCGCTCGCTCTCGTGCGCGGCTCCATTCCGTTGTTGCTTCCACGTGTCTTTGCCTTCAGGGCGCTCATTTGGAGACAGCACATGAAGATTGCCGTGACAGGGGCCAAAGGGATGCTGGGCACGGTTCTGTGTCCGACACTCGGGCGAAACAATGAAGTGCATCCTTCGGATATCGACACCCTCGATATCACCGATCTGGGTGCAGTTCAGAGTTACCTGAGAGCCCTCAAGCCAGACTGGGTCGTTCATGCCGCGGCCTACACGAACGTTGACAAGGCGGAAAAGGATCAGCTGGCCGCCAACCGCGTCAATGCGATGGGCACCCGGAACGTCGCCCAGGCGGCCGCGGAAATCGACGCCGGGTTCCTTTACTACAGCACAGATTATGTCTTCGATGGACGAAGTGACCGCCCTTACCGGGAGTGGGACACCACCAATCCGATCAACGAATACGGCCGCTCGAAACTGGCCGGCGAATTCTACACGCGTTCGCTTTGCAGGCGTCACGTGATCGTCAGGACCAGTTGGCTGTTCGGACCGGGAGGCGTCAACTTCGTAACGAAGATCCTCAAGCGTGCTCGCACGCATGGAAAACTGCGCGTGGTAATCGATCAGAGGGGTAGCCCCACCTTCACGCGCGACCTCGCGGAGACCACCCTCTGCCTCATCAGAAACGGACGGCTCGGCACCTATCACGTCAGTAATTCGGGCGACTGCAACTGGTTTCAGTTCGCCGAGGCGATCATCAGCCAAGCCGGCATCCAGGCGGACATCGAGCCGGTTAGAAGTAACGCCTTCCCAAGCCCGGCTCGCCGTCCGGTCTATTCCGTCCTCGACAATTATCTGCTTAAATGTGAAGGTGTCGGCCTGCCGGCTGACTGGCGCGATGCGTTGCAGCGGTACCTTAACGAGATGCAGGCCTAGACCGACTCGGCGCGTTCGGATCCCCTATGCCCAAGACGGAGAGGAAGCTTGTCACCAAGAACAGGCAAGCTTTCCACAACTACGAGATCATCGACAGCTATGAAGCCGGAATCGTGCTCGAAGGGACCGAGGTGAAGTCCATCCGGGAGGGCCGGATCAACCTGAAGGACAGTTATGCTCAGGTAAAGGACGGTGAGTTGTGGCTGATCCACTGCCACATCAGCCCGTACCCCCAGGCCAGTTTTTCCCAGCACGATCCGGTTAGACCACGCAAGCTGCTGCTCCACGCCAAACAGATCGCCAAACTGACCGGGGACATCACTCGAAAGGGGCTGACCATAGTCCCGCTCTCCGTTTACTTGCTGGGAAGCCGGATTAAAGTTGAAATCGCCGTCGCACGCGGAAAACAAGCCTTTGACAAGAGGGAAACGGAACGACGCAAGACTATTGAGCGAGACATCCAGGCGGAGTTGAAGCGGAGATCCAGATGA
>CAYQYP010000416.1:0-6366 GCA_964421755.1 uncultured Acidobacteriota bacterium | reverse complement strand
AAACCGACCCCCGAAGTGCGGAGCTTTGGTCAGTTGATCGGGCATATCGCCGATGCCCAGTACCTGTTCTGCTCGGCCGTGTTAGGCAAACCCAATCCGGCGCCAGGCATCGAGCAGTCCAAAACATCAAAGGCGGACCTGGTGCAAGCCCTGAAGGACGCGTTTGCCTATTCCGACCAAGCTTATGACGGAATGACCGATGCTCAGGCTGGCGCCCTGGTGAAGTTGTTCCGCGCCGACCAGGCCAAGGTCACCGTGCTGGCGTTCAACACCGCGCACAACAACGAGCACTACGGCAATATAGTGACGTACTTGCGGATGAAGGGCCTGGTGCCTCCGTCAAGCGAAAGACGTTAGCAGGCCGCTCATGCAGACAGGTCAAGAGGAGGGCGCTGACGGCGTCCTCCTCCGCATGCTCTCGGTCTTTGAAGGGGGGAGCCGCAAGGAAGTTCGGGCACCTGGGCGTCGTCGTCGGATTGCCTTGCTCGCCACATTCGATCCGCTCAATCTTCGGGCGAGGCGCTTGCGTTGCCGCCAGCTTTCGGCGTTCGGGCGCAGGCTCGGATCGCCCCAAGCAGGTCGGTGCTAGGGCCGCTCTTGGTCAGGTACTCGACGGCGCCGGCGTCGCGCATGGCCTGAGCGCGCTCCGCTTCGTCGAACATCGACAGCCCGATAATGCAGATGTCCGGAAAGTCGTTGTGGATAATCCGGGTGGCCTCGATGCCATTGAGCCGGGGCATGCTGAGGTCCATCAGGATCACGTCGGGCACCAGCCTGCCTGCAAGATCGACGGCGACTTGACCGTCAGTTGCGCCGCCGACGATCTCGATGTCCAGCTCCCGGCTTAGCAGCTGCGACAGGGCTTCGCGCACAACCGCGTGGTCATCTGCCACCATGACTCGAATTTTCGTCCCGGGCGCCGCTAGTCCGATCTGCGGTCCGGGTTCGACGGCGGCCATGGATTCGGTGCTGGAAGGGGAGGCGGCCTCGGGCTGAAGCAGCGGCGCAGTCAGGACGAATCGGCTCCCTTTCCCGGGGGCGCTGTCGACCTGCATCGTCCCGCCAATCAACCCAAGACGCTCGCGCATTCCAAACAGTCCAAACCCGCCGCCTTCCTGGCCCACCGGTGAAACTTTGGCAGGGTCAAAGCCGGGGCCATCATCACTGACGGTAATTTCCACCTGACCCTCGGAAGGTTGCCGGACAAGGACCCTGACAGTATCGACGCGCGCGTGCTTCACCGCATTGAACAGCAACTCCCTGACCGAGTCGAACAGCAGGATGTTCACATCCTCATCCACCGTGGCTATATCGGCCTCCCTCACGAGATCGACATGGAGTCCGTGTCGATCCGCCATCCAGCCGGACAACCATTCGAGAGCGGCTGAGAGACCGCCCTCCTGTAGGATCGGTGGGCTCAGGTCGGCGGTCAGCGAGCGGGAGACCTGAACCGATTCGTCGAGCAGGTCCTTGACCTCGCCCGCCAGCTGTCTGATCGGCTCGTCGTCGGACCGGCCCAGGAGTTCAACTCGAAGCTTAGCGCCGAAGAGCAACTGCTGCAGGTGGTCATGGAGGATCTTAGCGATCCGTCGCCGTTCACGATGCTCGGCCCGCGCCAGCTCTCCGGTGAGCGCCCGAAGCTTCCTGGCGTGCTCGGCCAGTTCCGCGGTCCGCTTCTGATGAAACTCCTCGCGAACCCGATTCGTTTCCATCTCCACCCGCCTGCGGTGCAGCTGCGCGCGCAGCCGGGCGCGCAGGACGAAGTAATCGCTCGCCTTGGAAACGTAATCATCCGCCCCCGCCTCGAAGCTTTCGAGGATAGCATCACGATCTTCCCGGCCGGTCAGCATGAGGACCGGGGTGCCGCGGGAGTGAGGCAGGCTCTTGATGCGCCGGCACACCTCCTGGCCTGACACCCCGGGCATCACCATGTCCAGCAGGACGCAGTCAAACGTCTGACTTTGCAGCAGGTCGAGCGCCTCCTCGCCTGACTCGGCCAGGATAACGTCCAAATTGTCCTTCCTGAGCTGCGACGCCAGTTCGTGCGAATACGTTTTGCTGTCGTCTACAGTGAGGATAACTGGCACGGACGGTCTGGAGAGCGGTTCCCATTGACAGTCGGCCAGAAGCTGAGCCTGAAGAACCAAATCCAGACGATCGTAAGGCTTTTCCACGCGGGCGTCAGCCCGGACGCCCGGGTCGCGTGCGTCTGCTGCCACCGCTTCCGATTCGGCCGATAGAAGGATGACCGGGGTGCAGGCGGTCGTGCGGTTGCTCTTGATTTCCTTGAGAAAGTCCGTCCCTTTCCCATCGGCCAGCCAGCTGTCCAGGATGACTACGTGAAAGCGGTCTTCGGCGAGCGCGCTGCGCGCCCCCGCTGCGCCAGGCGACACCGTTGCTTTCCAGCCGGCTTGCTGAAACGCCTCTTGCAGGTCCATTCGAACGGTCAGACTGTCGTCAATAATCAAAACACTTCTCACTGCGCACTCCCAGGGCCAGTACCTACCTGCGCCAGCTGCATCAGCGTCGGCGCAATCTTGTGAAGGGGAAGCACTCGCTGCGCGGCGTTCAGTTGAATGGCTTCCCGCGGCATTCCGAAGACGACACAACTCGCTTCATCCTGGGCCAGCGTCATTCCGCCGGCCTTTTTGATGGCCAGCAGCCCAGCGGCGCCGTCGCGGCCCATACCTGTCAACAAACAGGCGATGGTGGAGTTGCCCAGTGCAACGGCCAGCGATTCGAAGAGCACATCCACGGAGGGCCGGCAGAAATGTCGTTCAGGATCGGTGGTGGTCCAGAGCCGGCCGTTCTTCAAGACAAGATGCCGATCCGGGGGCGCAAGGATGACGCCTGGTTGCCCCACTTCCGGCATGAACTGACCATCCACCACGTCACGGACTCGGATGGAGGATACGCCGTCCAGCCATTCCGTAAGCGCTGCTCCGAAAGGACTCCCGATGTGGATGACCAGCAGGATCGGCAACGGGAAACTGGCCGGCAACCCCTCGAGAATTTGCACAACGGCGTTGGGTCCTCCCGTCGAAGTGCCCAGGGCGACACATCGAAAACCGCCCGCGGAGTCGAGGACGGGGCCGGCCCGGTGCTGACGGAGGGCCGGCTTGGCATTCATGAACCGGGCTCGCGGGTGCGTGATCACCTTGATCCGAGACACCATTTTGATCGTTCGGCGGTAATTGTCTTCCCACTCGTCGGTTGCGGTCCCTTCTCTCGGCTTTTCGAGGACGTCTACAGCGCCGGCGGCAAGAGCATCGTAGGTCTTGAAGATCTCTCCACGATTTGTCGAAGCCGAGACTACCAGAATGGGAGTCGGGCAGTACGCCATGATGTGCTCGGCAGCCGCAAGCCCGTTCAAGCCGGGAAGCATCATGTCCAGCGAAACGACGTCGGGCCTAAGGGTTTCGCAGAGCTCGATGGCGGTTTGGCCGTCCTCCGCCTCGCCGACGACCCGGATCTGACGATCCCGGCTAAGGGCGTCCACCAGGTACTTCCGAGTGGTCAGCGAATCTTCGACTACGAGTACGCGAATTATCCCCATATTAACCAATCAAATCCTGAATCGTCTTAAGCAGGGACTGCTCGTCGAACCTGCTTTTGACGATATAAGCCTTGGCGCCTGCCCGGACGCCCCTCGCTTGATCCTCCGCCGAATCACGAGATGTGACGACAACGGAGGGAATTGCGCCGATCTCCGGATCGTTGCGGGCGGCCTCGATGAATTGAAAACCATCCATTCCCGGCATTTCGACGTCGACGATAAACAGACCGTATCGTCGTCTCCGGGCCATTTCCAGAGCGACTTCACCCGAGGAGGCCGCGTCGACCTCATATCCCGCAGTCTCCAAGATACCTTGTTCGAGCATCCTGGTGGTCAGCGAGTCGTCAATTACGAGCAGGGGCGGGTGACGAGCCGGCTCGATCTCGGGCGCGACCGGCAGCCCCGACCAGATTTTGCGGATCAAACCGTCGGCGCTCAAGACCAGCTGGGGGTTGCCCTCGCTGTCCAGGAACGCGCCGCTCAAAACGGGGATCGGACCCAGAATCTCCGGCATCGGCCGGATCAGCACCTCTTCCCGTCCCACAACATGGTCAACGCCGACTGCGGCGACCCCTGACTGAGACTGCAGGACGAGGGCGGAGAGGGAGGCCGGAAGCCGACTGTGACCGCCGTCAAGCAAACGGTCCAGCATGGCGAACCCGACGGCCTGTCCACCGACCACGATGGTCTCCCCTTCCGGCGATTCGGCAACGTCGCCAGACGCCAACCGAAGTGCCTCCCTGACGGCTGCCTGGGGAACCGAGACGGTCCGGCCCCCGCATTCCAGGTGCAACACGTGTTGGGATTCAACCTGAACCGGTACCGAGATTTCGATCTCGGTACCTTTCCCCGGCTCGGTGCGGGTGGTGATGGCCCCCCCCAAACACGCCACGGCGTCCCGAACGACGTCCAGACCGATACCGCGGCCGGAGACCTCGGAAACGCCGCTCGCTGTAGTTATGCCGCCGCGAAACAGCAAGGCCATGGCCGAGGCGGGTGTCAACCGCTCTGCCTCGGTCGCCGTTGTCATTTTTCGCTCGAGAACCACCTCCCGGACGCGTTGGAGGTCGACGCCCCGACCGTCATCGCTGCAGAAGAAGAGCGCCCGCTCTCCACGGCGCTCAACCCTGATGCGCACGAGGCCGGCCGGTGGCTTACCCAGGGCGCTACGCTGAGTGGGAGGTTCGATCCCGTGCACTACGGCGTTGCGAACCAGGTGAGTAAGCGCGTTGCGAAGCAGCCTCAGCCCATGAGCGTCCAGCCGCGTATCTCCGCCGGAAGCGTCGAAGAGCACTTGTCTTCCGGTGGCCTCCGCAGCGTCACGAGCCGCTCGCTGCAGCAATCCAAAGATCGAGTTGGCGGGCACCAGCCGCATGCTCGCGGCCTGATCGCAGAGCCCGCTTAGTTGGCGGCTCGCCCTATCGAGGATGGAACCCACCCTTTGATGAATGCTCTTGAGCGACCTCGCCAGAGAATCGGATTCGCCATGTGCGGACTCTTCGGCAAGTTTGGCGATCCTGCCCAGATTTTCGGCTTGCCTGCTCAAGCCCGACATCTGAACCCGCAGCTCCGACAGCCCTCGAAGCAGCGCGTCCATCTCAGTTACCTCCACCCGGACGGCCCGGAAGCGTTCATCCCAAGGCTCGGGCGCCGACGCGGTGCGCTGGGTCCCTGATGTAGGCTCTGCGGGTACCGGCTGGGTCTCCGGGACCGACGCGGGCCCGAGCGCCGTCACTTCCGACGTGATTTGGTCGATCCAGGCAAGCAGGTGCGCGATGCGATCGGTCGAAACGCGCGCGGGGTTCTCTCGAGCCGACGCGAGCACTTCCTCGATCGAATGGCTCAGCTCGGAAATCCGCACCTGCTTGACGATCCGGGCCGCGCCTTTCAGGGTGTGGGCGTGGCGCAAGAGCCGGGAGATCAGGTCAGAGTCTCCGCGACCCTTCTCCAATTCCAGGATCCCTCGCGTCAGGTTTTCCACCAGCTCGCGCGCTTCCGGCCGGAAGTACTTATACGGGTCGGCGCTCATTTCACGCTCGCCCCTCCACCTGAACCAAGTGGCCAAGATCGCGGGAAAGCGTCGTGAGCTCCGCCGCTGTCTGAAGCACCTGGCCGGAGCTGGCCTCCGCTTCGCGGGCGGCCTGCGCTACGTTGGCGACGGCCGTATTCACCTGCTCCACGGCCGAGCTTTGCTGCTTGGTGCTCAGCTCAATCTCCCTGGCCGCCTCGGTTGTGTTGCGCAGAAGCTCGTTGATCTGACGGAACACGGAGTTCACTTCCCCAAACTGCCTGGTACCGGCATCGACGGCCTTGGACCCGCTTTCGGTTGCGAGGACTGTGGCATTCACCGCGGGCCGGATCTCGTCAATCAGGGAGCGGATCTCCTTGGTTGAACCTCCCACGCGGTCGGCCAGCTTGCGGACTTCCTCGGCGACGACGGAGAAACGCCGGCCTGCTTCCCCGGCGCCGGCCGCTTCGATAGTCGCGTTAATGGCCAGAATATTGGTCTGCTCGGCAAGCTCGTTGATGATATCCAGTATCCCACCGATCTGCTGGGACTTCCTGCCGAGGTCCAGCATATGCTCGATGATCACGTCAACCTGCCGGCGAATCGCGGCGACTTCCGCCTGGGCCCTGCGGACTGTCTCGTCGCCGCTCTCCGCCGCCGTCGAGGTATCGCCGGCTGTTCGCGCGACCGCCTGGGCGCTTTCGGCAATCTGTCGGGCGGTTGCCAGGAGCTGCTTGATGGTCGTTGAGATTTCCGTCATTGATGCCACCTGCTCCTTGGCGGTGACGGTCTGCTGGTTGGC
>CAYQYP010000415.1:0-21424 GCA_964421755.1 uncultured Acidobacteriota bacterium | reverse complement strand
ATCCTGCCTGCACTGGGTCCGCAGGCATCTTGCCTGCCCGCGCCTCCAGCAGGTTCGGCGCAGAGGCGCTCCGAATCACTCTCTCGATTGCCCCGATTGCTGATCCCGGTCGCGCTCTTCGTCTCAACGACCCCGTCGGGTCGCGGCTTCTCATCCGGCAGGAGTCGTTGGTAATAGAACGCCTCATGCGTGTGACGGAGATGGAAGTTCTCGCTGATGCCGCGCAAGGTTTCCGAAGGCCCCAGGAACAAGAATCCGCCCGGCGCCAGCGATCGTGTAAACCGGTCGATCACAGTTCGGGTCGGGACCGGATCCAGGTAAATAAGGACGTTGCGGCAGAAGATGACGTCAAAAAAGTCAGGACGCCAAAAGGACGGATCCTCGTCCAGGAGATTGCGTTCTTCGAAACAGACCAGCGACTTGAGCGCCGGATCCAGAACGTACTCCTTTCCCTCAAGCCTGAAATGCTGCCCCCGCCGTGATTGCGGGACAGCGCGGAGCGACCACTCGGAGTACCTGGCGCGTCGAGCCTTGCGAAGCAATTGAGTGTTGATGTCAAGGCCGTAGACACAGACAGTCCGGTTCTGAATAGAAGGGAAACGAGCGACCGTGGCTGCCAGGGAGTAAGCCTCTTCACCCGAGGCGCAACCGGCTGAGAGGATGCGCAAAGGGCAGGTCCCTTCGCCGGCCTTCAGTCGCGCCGGCAGCGCAACTTCGCTCAGTGCCTGAAACTGCTCCGCGTGGCGAAAGAAGAATGTCTCGTGGACCGTCAATTCGATCGCGATCTCACGCAGTTCGTGCTGGGCGAATCGGCCTTCTGCGTCGAATCGGGCCGTGTAGTCGTCGACCGTGGCGCAGCGCGATCGCTCCAGGCGCTGCTGGAGCACCTGGCATACCTCGGCCTCGTTGTGCTCGTCGATCCGCAACCCCAGCCGCGAAATGACGCGAGCGGCGAAGAGGTCCAATTCCCGCTGCTCCGTTCCTCTCAAGACGCCTCCGGTCCGGGCAGCGACGCCCATACGTCATCCGGGACCAGACGGGCGGTCTCGAGTACGAGCAGGAGATCCTTGTCGAGAGCGCCAATCGCTGCCACTGCGCCGGCTTGAAGGCCGGCGAGCAGGGGCGGCAGGTTCGACACAGAGTGTGGAGCCAGCACCTGGACCCCGGTAACGGACTCGACCGCCAGGGCGACCTTGTGACTACCCGCCTGGAGAAGAACAAAACGAGCGACGGCCGCGGAGGGGGCGGACAGGAGTGATGCGAGGTCCACGACCGGCACCGGTTCTCCGCGGATCACGGCAGCCCCGAGGACGAATCCTGGTGCGCAGGCCAGCGAACGGACCGGCAGTGGACGCATCGTCTCAAGAACATGGTCCACCGGCACGGCGCAACGCAACGCTCCGGTCCGGATCACCAATAACGCCGAAAAGGCGAGGTCGTTCAGGTCAGCCAAACGCGCTCCCGACCCCAAATGAGTCCTCAGCGGCCTGGAAAATCACCGCCGTGCACTGAAAACTGACGCTTCAGCTGGCCAGTCAATGGCGCTAGAGACTTTGGGTGCTGCTGAAATGGGTTACCGAACCGGATCGTAACAGGGTCTGCGAGTACGGGTCAAGGAGCGGTCGGGCTGAGGGGGAGAACGGGTGCGAAACGCCACTTTTTTCGGAGTGCGACGCCAGAGCCCTGCAGAGGCTGCACTTTATACGGATCTTGGGATCTTGTCAGCGATGGCGTACCGAAGCAAGGTCAGAGTCCCGAAGGGACGAAGGCCGCTTAGCCCCCGGTGACCGAACCCCGAAAGGGGTGAGGGAACCGGGGGTGGAACGCACATGGACGGAGCGGGCCCCCCCCGTCGAGGGGCGAAGGACGCGTCTTCATTCAAGGTTGGAATTGTCCGCAGGTTTTCTTCGTAATTTTTTCGATTCCGCCGTTATTTAACTGGTCCGACGCGGTCTACAGCAATAACCATCCGCTACTCGGCTCCCCCGAATCCCCCATTCACAATTCGTTCGGCCTCGCGGATGCGCTTGTTCACGAAATTAGCAGTTATTACCTATGCGAGATCCGGCCCGCTATCCCGCCGGTATTCTCCTCGCGCCGAATCTGATATAAGCACTGGATCATGGAACCAAGAAGCAGGTTCGTGCTCTTTTTCGGCAATCGCGGTTTCTTTCCGGGTTCGCTCATCGCTGAGGCTCGCGAAGAGATCGTACGCGAACTGGGATGCATGGGGCATGAAGTTTTGGTGCCGGATCCGGCCGCGACCCGCTACGGAGCGGTCGAGACGCCGGAGGAGGGAGAAGTTTTTGCGACCTTCCTTCGCACCAACCGGAGCAAATTCGACGGCGTGATCGTCAGCCTGCCCAATTTCGGAGACGAAACCGGGGCCGTAGCGGCGCTCGGGCAGGCGGATGTCCCGATCTGGATCCAGGCCTATCCCGACGACTTCGACCGCATGGGGCCGGCTCTTCGGCGGGACTCCTTCTGCGGCAAGATCTCGATCATGGACGTTTTCCGGCAGTACGGGATCAAGTATACGGCCCTGAAACCACACACGGTGCGGCCCGGCACCGACCGGTTCAAGTCGAACGTGGATGAGTTCGATCGAATCTGCAGGGTGGTGAAAGGGATAAAAGGGATGGCGGTTGGCGCGATCGGCGCCCGCACCACTCCTTTCAAGACGGTCCGCATTGACGAAGTGACTCTGCAGCGCCACGGCGTCACAGTGGAGACTTTCGATCTGTCGGATATCTTCAGACGCGTCAGGGCCGTGCAGCCGGACGATAGGACTTACACCGAAAAAGCCGGCGCGCTACGCGCTTTTACGTCCTGGGAAAGCGTCCCTGACACCGCTTTCGAGAACATCGTGCGCCTGGGGGTGGTGCTCGATCGCCTCGCCGAGGAGGCCAGGCTCGACGCATTTGCCATCCGCTGCTGGATCGAAATGCAGCAGGAGTTGGGCATATCCCCTTGTGTCGCGATGGGGCTGTTGAACGAAACCGGTCTGGCTTCCGCCTGTGAAGTAGACATCGGCAACGCTGTCATGATGCGAGCGTTGCACCTGGCCTCCTATGGCCCGGCTGCTCTCCTGGATTGGAACAACAACTACGGCGACGAGGACGACAGGTGCATCCTCTTCCATTGTGGACCCGCGCCGGCGAGCCTGATGGACGGACGGGGCCGCGTAACGGATCATTCCATCCTCGCCAATGCCGTGGGCCAGGGCCACGGGTACGGCTGCAATGTCGGACGGCTCAAGCCCGGCGATTTCACCTTCGGCAGCCTCATGACCGATGACGGGAAGGTCAAGGTGTACCTCGGAGAGGGCCGGATCACGCGCGATCCGATTCCCGCTGATTTCTTCGGCGTGGCCGGTGTCGCCGAAATCGAAAACCTCCAGGGCGTCTTGCTCCATGTCGGTTCCGAGGGCCACCGCCACCACGTCAGCATCGCGGCCGGTCGTGTCCAGGCGCCAATGATCGAGGCGCTCGGCCACTACCTGAATTTCCAGGTCAGCCTGCCTCAGCAGTAACACAGGAAAGCGACTATGGTCAGCTCAGCCGAAATCATGCGCAGGGCCCTCGCGTGCGGTATTGTCGTGCCGGCCTTCAACGTCCCTTATTTGCCGATGATGGCGCCCGTTATTACGGCGGTCACCGACCAGGACGTCTTCGCCTTGATCGAAACCGCCCGGCTGGAATGGATCAAGTTCGAGAGTCGTGGACCGGTGGAAGTGGCGGCGGAATTCAATCGCTGGAAAAACCCGGCTCATGTCAGGCTGCATCTCGATCACGTTCCGGTGATCGACGAGGACGGCAATCGAATCGATTATCTCCCGCTTTTCCGGCAGGCGGTCGACCTTGGTTATGACTCCGTCATGATCGATGGCTCGCGTCTTCCCTTGGAGGAGAATATCCGCGCTACGACTGAGGTTGTGGAAGTGGCCCACCGGGCGAATGTCGCTGTCGAGGCTGAGCTTGGCGCGGTTTGGGGGCACGAGTCAGGGCCTGCGCCCCCTTATGAAGAGCTTTTTTCCTCGGGGCTCGGTTTCACCGATCCGGACGAAGCGAAGCAATTCGTCTCGGCGACGGGTTGTGACTGGCTGTCGGTTGCGATCGGGAACATCCACGGCGCCATCGCCGAGGGGTTGAAGGATCAGAGAAAGCCAGAGGCCCGCCTGAGCCTCGAGCGACTCGACCGGATTGCCGAGGCGACGGGCATTCCCCTTGTCCTGCATGGCGGTTCCGGTATTCAGCAGTCCTATGTTTTGGAAGCGATCAAGCACGGTGTCGCGAAGATCAATATCGCCACCGAGATCCGACAGCCCTATGAAAAGACGCTGAGAGAAACAGGCAGTCTCGAGAAAGCGCAGCAGACAGTGTACGAGCGTACCGTGTGGGTCCTGCGCGATCACCTGAGGATCACCGGGACGACAAGGAAACTGGGTCCGTTCGCGTGACGGTTGAAGCGGAAGACTATCAATGAGTCTCCTCGGCATCGATATCGGCACGACGGGCTGCAAAGCTGGCCTCTTCTCGGAGACCGGGCGGCTGCTCGCGTCAAGCTATCGAGAATACGATTACACGAGGCCCGAGGCGGGTTGGGCTGAGCTGGACACACTGCAGGCTTGGGAGATGATCGGCGAGACGGTCGGCGAAGCGGCCGGCGGGGCATCCCGGGATCCGGTCCAAGCCTTGAGTGTCTCGTCCCTGGGGGAAGCTGTCGTGCCCGTCTCCCGGGACCGCTCGCCGCTTGGCCCCTCGCTGCTGAACTTCGACGCCCGAGGCTCTGAATACCTGCCCCGCCTGCGTGAGCGACTGGACGATGTCGGCCTGTACAGTATTAACGGCAATACCCTCGGTAATCACTATTCGCTGACAAAGCTCCTCTGGCTCAAAGACTATCAGCCGGACCTTTACCGGCAAACTTACAAGTTCTTGCATTGGAGCGGCTTTGTCTCCTTCATGCTGGGCGCCGAGCCGGTTGTCGACTACTCACTCGCCAACCGCACGCTGCTCTTCGATCTCGAGAGTCGAGAGTGGGCGGACCCTCTGTTGGAGTGGGCCGGACTAGGTCGAGACAAGCTGCCGGATACCGTGCCTTCCGGCGCCGTGATCGGACAGCTGTCGTCCGGGATCGCGCGAAAGCTGGGTTTGCCTGACGGCATCCCAATCGTGAGCGGCGGCCACGATCAGTGCTGCAATGGAGTCGGTTGCGGGGTAGTCAAGCCGGGGAGCGCCATGTACGGCATGGGTACTTATCTCTGCATGATGCCCGTCTACACGCGGCGGCCCGATGCGGCGGCTATGATCGATCGCGGATTGAACACCGAGCATCACGCGGTTGCGGGGCAATTCGTGAGTTTTATCTACAACCAGGGAGGGGCGCTGGTCAAATGGTTCCGCGACACTTTCGCGGCGGCGGACAGAGACAAGGCGCGGCTGACGGGCGAAAGCATCTACTCACGGTTGCTTGCCGAAGTACCGAAATCGCCGAGCCGGATAACCGTCCTGCCGCATTTTGCCCCGACGGGCCCGCCTCGCTTCATCGATGATTCCGCCGGGGTGATTGCCGGGCTGAAACTGCAGACGTCGCGAGGCGAAATCCTGAAAGCGATACTGGAGGGGATGACCTTCTACTTGCGCGAGTCCCTGGAAGCGTTGCCCGGGACGGGGATCGAAATCACCGATTTCCGGGCAGTGGGCGGCGGGAGCCGGTCCGACACCTGGATCCAGATCTCGGCCGACATCCTCAACCGGCCGTTCGTGCGGCCGAAGACGAGCGAAGCCGGGGTTTTGGGGGCAGCAATCCTGGCCGGCGTTGGTTCGGGTGTTTTCCCCTCACTCGAGGCGGGCGTGAGCAGCATGGTCGAACTGGACAAGACCTTTTTCCCGGACGAGGCAGCAGCCCGCCGGTACGACGAATCCTTCGCCCTGTATCGTCGTCTGTGGCCGCTTATGCAGGACTATCTACGAACCTTGGGGCGGCGCTAACGCCTGAGCCTTGAAACCGTTAGTCCTGTATAGGCCGCGATTCGCGTGAAGCCGGTGTTGAGGGAGGCCGGCTTGTTGTCCTAGTATCCGCTTGGACCTCGGTCAAAGAGGGAACAATGAGATCAATCATCCTGGCTGTCTTCCTGGCTTGTGCGCTGCCCGCGAGGGGCCAACACGCCGATACATCGGCCCCGTCGCCCGACGCCGCCAAGATCAAAGAGGCCCTCGCCAAACCGTGGGGGGAGTTGTTTTGGATCGAGCGCTCAAACGGTCAATACCGGATGGGAGACCCGGCGAGCAAATACGCAGGCGACCGGAATTTCGAGGACCTGACCTTCGATATCTCGAACAACAAGGCGCTCGCAAACGTCGGGTTTCAGGGCGCGATCAAGAATCTGACGATCTATCGCGACTCGTACCGGGTCGCCGGCCATCCTAAAAGCTTGCCCGGCGTCTGGATGGCGAAGGACAACAGCAGTTTTGGGCCGTATTCCTACAAGCTCCAGGTCGGAAACGACGTCTACGACCTCGCACAGGTTGATTGGGACTTCCGTACCGGGCTCCTCGACAACCTGTTCCCAGTGACGGAACTGCGGGACCCTCATGGCCGGTTCCTGGTGCGGCTCCTGACCTTTGCGCCGGTTTCCTCGTACGGCGCCAAGCGGCTCCCGGCGATCGTCTACGGCTTGCTCCTCGAAAACCGGTCGAGTCAGGCCCTGGAAGGAGCGGTCGAACTGCCGGGCATGTTCGCGAATACACGCCAGGACTTCACGAAACACCCGATTCACATGTGGGAGCCTTTCGAGTTCGAATTCGGTTTCGCGGACTCGATGCCATTCGAGCGCAAGCTCACGTTCCGGCTTTCGGCCGGGGAAAGCTTCTGGGTGCCAACCGTTCTGCACTCGCCGGGGGATTCAACTCTCGAGGATCTTCAGGCGAAAGGAAGCGCCGCCTGGCTCGCCGAAACCTGGGCCTACTACCGGGGGGTGCTGGGAAGGCTCGAAACGCCGGGAGACCGCTACCTGGCTGAATTTTTCGAGCGCCAGGTAATCCAGGCTCTGCAAAGCATCGCCATGTCGAGAAGCGGCAAACTCGCGGGGACGAATTGGGGCAGCTATCCGGCGACTCGCGAGATCTGGATGAAGGATGCTTACTACTCCTGCCTGCCGATCACCCTGCTTGATCCGTCGCTGGCCGAGCCGATCATCCGGTGGTTCGGTGAATTCGGCGTCCGTCAGAAGGGGAACATCCTGCCGGGTGGTCTGAATCATTCCCTCAGCCTGTCGATGGCGAGCATCGTACTGGCGGGCTCGTACTACGACCACAGTGCCGACAAAGCGTTTTTCCACCGCCATGGGGACCTTCGCGGAAGCTGGGGCGATCTGCTTGACCAGATGATCGGTTCCCGGAAGGTAGAAAACGTCTGGCTCTTCCCGACCGCATACATATCCGACGGCGCGGTCGAGGGCGACTTTCACACCGGCTCGAACGTGGTGGCCTGGCGTGCCCTGAAGGCCTACGCTCGGCTCCTCGCCGATGTGTTCGGTGACGCCCAGGGCGCACGGCGCTACTCGGAGATTGCGGACAAGGTCCACGAAGCGCTCCTCAAGAAGACGGTAGTCGATGGCCCCTTCGGCAGACAGTTCATCGAGGCGGTGGACAAGAATGGGCAGCCGCCGCGCATGATCAGCGACGGGGAGGAATCCGACACGACCTTGATGCCCTTTTACGGGTTTCTACCCTACGACCACGAGGTCTATCGCAATTACATGCGTTTCTCGATGTCGCCCCACAACCAGGTTTACCAACCGAAGGTCAGGGCGATCACATGGTCCGGCAGCCCGGCAACCCCGCTCGCGGATCGTGTTCCGTCGACCGCTCCCGGATACATGAAAAGCATTGCGCTGGGTGATGATGCCGATTCACTCTTCGGTCAGAATGGCTACTATGCCGAGGTTCGCAGGATCACGGATGCGGACGGCTCGGTCTTTTGGTGGCCCTACGGCTGGAACAGCAATCCCCCCAAATGGGATTACGATAAGCCGATCCGGCAGGCGGTTCCGGGCAAGGCGGGTTGGTTCGCCGGGGTGCACACGGCGGTGTTCATTTCGCGCTTTCTCGGCGTGGATTACGATGCGCCGAACAGAACGTTGAAATTCGCGCCTTCCCCGCTGCTCGGCAAGCGATTCGCCTGGAGCGGTTTCCAGATGGGGAAGGACCGCTTTAGCGTCAGTTACGCACGGGAGGGGGCGAGCGTCCGCGCGTCGGTCACCGGGGAGGGGGGCCAAAACACTCGTCTTGACCTCATACTTCCCGTTGACGGTTTCGGCGACGGCCCGCAAGTAACGATCGATGGGAAGCAGCAAAAAGCCTCCCGGATTCACTATCTGGGACGCGATTCGATCCGGGTCCTGACCGACCTGCCGGGCGGAAAGACCGTGAACGTCGCCGTGCTGGACAGTGAATAGTTCAGAGCAAGACGCATTCATGAAGGGCAGCGGCCCTGAAGAACAATCGTGAATGTGTGAAGTGAGGCTCCTGCCATGAGCAAAAACGGATCGAGTCGGCGTGAGTTTCTCATGGCTGCCGGGGTGTCGGCGGCAGGATTCGGAATGGCCCAGGCAGGGGGTGAGGCCGCGGGAGGAAAGGCGGGTATTGCAGGCCCTTTGCACTCCCCGTTTCCCTCGCTGAGGTCTGTCTTCGAAGCGCCCCGGAGCACCTTCTTCGGGGTAAAGACCGAAAAACGAATCGAGCATTTCGGTGACGGCCGATCGGGTCGCCGTCTGAAGCTCGTTCCGCGAGATCCAAAAACCTACTACCTGGCCGACGGCATCAGCGGCGAAGAGGAACCACACAGTTTTCAACTCACCTTCGAAATCACGAACAACAGTATTCTGTGCTCCGCCACCCAGACTGGGCTGTTTAAGAACCCGTGCATTTTTTCCCGAATGGCCCCCGCCCGCCGGCGTGGACGGGAGTTCGATTCACAGGAATTGCTGGGAGGAAGTGCCTGGAGTTTCGGCCTGCTGCCTAAAGGGGGCAGGCCAATCCGTTTCTCCACGACACACGGCGCGCAGCTGGAGCTGCTCGGTTCTGTGTTTCCCCTGTTCAGTTACCTGGTTGGAGACGTCTCCGTTCAGCTCCTGGCGTTTGCGCCGCGGTACCTGGATTCCAGGAAGTTGGGGCCCCGCGCTATTCTCGCTGTTATCAGGATCCAAAGCCTGGGGAAAGAGGCATGGGAGGGGAGTTTATTCGCGCCCGGGCTGAAGGACGCCGGTGAGGTGGACGGATCGGGGTTGTCGACACCGGCGGAAAGCCCACATCCCCGGTTTACCGAGTTGCCGCTCCCGATAGTGCCCGGCTACGAAGCGGCGATGTGTCTTGACCAGACAAGGTGGGACCCTCGTTGCCCGGAGGTGCGCTTGTCCGTTGCTCCGGGAAAAGACGTGATCTGCAGTTTCGCGCTGCTCCTGGGAACAGGCGCTGAAGATCTCCGCCGTACCAGGCGGGTGATCCTGGAGCAGAGCGCGCTCGAGTGGTTCAATCAGACCTGGGAATCGAGCGAGCAACGCTATGGGCGGCTCTCCATTCCGGCGGAGCCTTATTTCTCAGAGAGCTACATTCGACTTATTGAAGGGGACAGCTCAGCGATTCTCTACTCGGACGAAGGACGTCTGTTTGGCGGTGGGCCATCAGGCTCGGTTGACTACGGAATGATGTTGTTCGAGCCGAAATTCATGGCCGACACTCTCCGGTCCCTGGCTGGATACCGGCGCCGCTCAGCCGGTTCGCCCGCCCCGCAGAACTTGAACCACTCCCTCGTCAGCGCGCTTGGCCTGCTGCCTTCCGCCGGGCTTTACTACCGGGCGACGGGCGATCGGGAGTTGTTCCGGACGTGCCCGGGGATTCTCGAATTTGCCCGGGATCGATTGGCCGACATCCTGACCTTAAGGAAAGGGAACGCCTGGCTCTTTCCTTCCGAACGGCTCTGGGACGGGCCCACGCTCGGTGACTATCACACCGGATCCAACATCATGGCCTGGCTCGCGTTCGGCGGGATGGGCCGGATTGCCCGGGAGGTCTACGGTGAGAGACGGTTGGGAGACGAGTGGGAGGAGGTCGCGGCCAAGATCAAGAAAGACATCTACAAACACTGTGTCGGTCCAAGTCGCCTAGGGCCGCGTTTTCACGAAGCCGGAAATGCCGACGGGACCTTTACCGCCGGTCACAATGGCGAAGAGGCTTTCACCACGCTGGCGCCCTTTTTCGGTTTCTGTGAAGCCGATGATCCGGCTCTGATCAACCACGCCAGACTCGCCTTCACCGAGGAGAACCCGCTTTACGAGCCGGCGGTCGACGGCATCTGGTGGGAGGAACGTGGAAACAGGTACAGCGGGGTGACCACGCCGGGCCAGCTGGCCATGCTGGTCGCGAACAACGACGAGTCTGAGTTGAAGCAGCGACTGGAACAGCTCCGGACCCTGACCGATCTGGATGGTTCAATCTGGTGGTGGCCTTATCTTTACCCGTGCAACGACCCTCGCAATATCCGGCGCCGGGATTGGCCGGTCGACACGAGCAAGAGCGGATTCACCATGGCGATTGCCGCCTGTCTGCTGGTGAACAACGTCCTCGGCTTGAGCGTTGACGCGCCGGCTCAAGGGGTCGCATTGCGTCCGTTCTGTCCCTGGAATCAGTTCTCCTGGATCGGGGCCAGACTCGGACACTCGACGTTCGACACGGCGTACAAGAAGGACGATGAGCGAATCATTGGGCGAATAACCAATCGAAACAGCCGGCCGTATGTGGCGACGATTGAGCTCATGCTGGGCAAGGGCGAGGTCCTTCGCTCGGCGACGGGGAAAGGAATACGCGAACGAGAAGTGTCATCGACCACCCGATTCGGGAGGCCCGCAGTTCGGATCAACACTCCGGTCGCGCCCGGTGCCTCAGTTGAGCTGACAGTCGAGGTTTCCTGAATCCTTCCACCTGGCTCAATTCGGTGATTGATCCTCCCTGAATGAGGGCGCGTATTTCTGCCTCACGAGAAACAGATACGAGGCAACGCCCGCCAGGAGGAACAGCCAGATCGCCTGCATAGGCGCCTCGTAGCTGCCTGTTTGCTGTTTCAGCCAGCCGGTAAGCAGCGGAGCAACGATTCCCGCAACACTGGCGGCGCAATTCTGCACTCCCGAGATCCGTCCGATTGCACTCCCGGGCACCAGGGTCTGTGTCAGAGCCCAGTAGTTCGCGGTCGCCAGCCCGAGGCCGGAGAGCGAGAATACCGCGAAGAAGAGGGCCACCGCCAGCGAATCGGCCTGCGCCCCGAGGAGTTCCGTACACGCGACAAGGAAACCGCAAATGGTGAAGCCTTTCCGCACGTTGATGGGGTTGTAACCTCGCCGGATAATCAGATCGGCCGCCCACCCGGCCAGCGCCGCCACCGTTGCCATTCCTCCAAAGCTGAAAAAAGTATAGAGCCCCATCGAAGAAAGCGACATCCCGCGCCGTTCCACGAAATAGGCCGGCATCCAGGTCATGCAGAAGTAAACGAAGTACATGTAGCAGAAAGTGGCTATCACGGTGCCGATGATAACGGGACTGCCCAAGAGGCGACCGAAGGAGACGGGCGTCGTTCCCGCCTGAACCGGCTGCGGACCCGGCACATCCTCCTTCCGGACCAGCGCCAGCCAGGGCACCAACCAGAGCAAACCTCCCAGCCCCAAAATCAGGAACATCATCCGCCAGTCATAGGACACGATCAGCCACGCCGCGACTGGCGCTCCAATAGCGGGGCCGATCTTGGTTCCTGTCATGTACAAGCCGACCGCCAGCCCCCGCTCCCTTTCGCTGAAGTTGTGGCGAATCCAACAGTAACTGGCAGGAGCCACGATCGCCTCCCCTACTCCGAGGAAGACTCGAAGGAAAAGCAGTTGGGGTACCGAGCGGGCGAGTGCGGTACTCGCCGAGACCAGGCTCCAGAAAAAGAACCCGAGCGCGTAGGGAAATCTGACGCCGTATCGGTCAACGACCCAGCCAGCCGGGATCTGCAGCAGCGCGTAAGACCAGAAGAACGCCGAGTTCAGGGTGCCGCGGTCGGTGTCGGATAGGGCGAAGAAGCGCTTGAAATCGTCGACCGCCAAAGCGACGGAGAGGTTAGACCGGTCGACGTAAGCGATGGTCATCCCCAGGCTCAGCAACGCGATAATCGTCCACCGCCTGCGGTTACGAGCAGTCCCGAAAGGGCCAGCCTCCACAGGCGTCTTGTCCCGTTCGGGGCCGGCGTCTGAAAAGGCCGACGACTCGGTTCGGTTCGTCATGCGACTTGGTATAGCACAAAATCCAATTCGGATCTTTCGCGGTCTTTCAGCACCGAGTGGCAGCGTATAATCCGAGTCACGATTTCTCCACGAAAGGAACTCACGATGAACCGCTCGAACTCCCGCCTCACCTTGGGTCTCGTTCTTTTCATCGTCTCGGATCTTCTTCTGGTCGGAGGTCCGACCCTGAAGGTCAACACGCCAACCTCTCCCCCGGAATGGGCATTGCTCGAACGCCAGTTGTTGCGGGCCTCTTCCATTGCCTGCGAGGAATTCTTCGCCCGTTATTTCGATGAACGCGGGTACCTGAAGTGTGTCGAGCGCTGGGGCGGAGATGACGGCCCGGATGATGCCATCGAGAACTGCAATGACTGGCCGCACCTGCACGCTCTGGGCGCCCCCGACAAGATCCTGGAAATGTACAAGAGAGCCTGGGAGGGACACCTGCGCCAGTTCACGGACGCCCGAACGACCGAAGTGCCCTTTGCCCGTGACGGCATGTATTACAAGGAGTTCCCCGTCATGTTCGACTGGCAGCACAACGCCGAAGGGTTAGGCGTGTTCAACCTCCAGGGGCTGTCCGATCCGGAAGACCTCTTTTACGGCCAGCGGGTTCGCCGCTTTGCCGGTTTGTATATGAATGAGGATCCGGGAGCACAGAATTTTGACCCGGAGCACAAAATCATCCGAAGTTTGTTCAATGGGAGTCGCGGACCGCTTCTGAGAAAGGCGACGGCACTCGATTGGACTGGAGATCCAATCGAAATCGAGAACCGCTTCAAGCTGATCCACGGCGAGCGGAGCTATGAGGAAATGCTGGCGCATTTCAAAGACTACACAGACATTGTAGGCGATCATCCTCTCAACCTCCTGTCCACAACCCTGGCCTTGAATGCCTACATGCTGACTCATGAACAGAAGTACCGGGACTGGCTCCTCCAATACGTGGATGCCTGGCTCGAACGCATGAAAAGCAACGGAAGCCTCATTCCCAGCAACATCGGGCTGGACGGGACCATCGGCGGAGAATACGGAGGGAAGTGGTACGGAGGGGCGTATGGATGGTCGTTCTCCCCCATCGTCCCGCAGACCGGTCAGGTCGAGCATCGGAACCGAATTCACAGAGCCTTCGTGGGTTTCATGAACGCCTATCTCTTGACGGCAGACGACCGCTATCTGGATGCCTGGCGAAAGCAGGCGGACACCATCAACGAGCAGGCCCGCGCCATCGACGGGAAGCTGAGCACCCCGACTATGTTCGGTGACAAGGGATGGTACGGCTTTCGGCCGGGAAAATGCGAAGAGAACGCTCTCGAGATCTATTACCTGTCTATGAGACCGGCAGACAGGCAGCGTATCTCGACGAACGCCTGGCTGGATTTCCTTGAGGGAAAAAACGGCGCGTACCCGGTCGAAGTGCTACGCCGAGACCTCAACGAGGTCCGAAGGCGCGTCGAGCAGATGCGACGCGACACCACGACACCGGACACTCGCCTGGCCGATGATCCGATGAACTACAATCCGGCGGTTGTCACCGGCCTCATCGAACTGATGGAAGGGGGACTTCACATCACCCGGAAAGCGTCGGTCCTGCACGCACGCGTCCGTTATTTTGACCCGGTCGCCCGGCGCGCCGGGATACCCGAAGACGTGGCAGCCCTGGTGGAGACGATGACGGACGCAGGAATCGTGCTTTCCCTCGTGAACGTGAGCCAGGTTCACGCGCGCGAGGTGTTGATCCAGTCGGGGGCCTATGGTGAGCACGAATTTGTGTCAGCCCGGATAGGAAACGAGGAAACGGCCGTCGGCGCATCGATCCTGAGAGTGCGGCTGGAACCGGGCTGCGGCGCACGTCTGACACTGAAAATGAAGCGCTTCGCTCATGCTCCGGCGCTGTCATTCCCTTGGGGTACTAAGTGACAGGCCCGGCAAGAATCACTGGCGTTTCGGCGTCTTAGGATCAGGCCAGGGACCTGGTCGCCCGCTTTACGCCCGGTCTTCCCGTGCGCCTGTATCCGGCCCTGTAAGCGCTAACTTGTGTATAGGAAAACGGTTTTGCAGCTCATTGACCGGTCGCTCAGCCGCTTCGCGGCTTGGTCGCTCCCGGCTCTGTGGGTGCCGAACTGACCGCGCCCGCCTCCGTGCGGGTCGTGCGGGTGCGCTCGCCGCAGTGGCCTCAAGTGGGAGGGGGGCCGGGAAAAGACCGAAGCGCAAGCTATTCTGCCATCACTTCATTCTACTTCTCTGCCAAGTCGAGCTGTCGGATGGCATCCCCGGCGCCGCTCAGGTGACCGAGCGTCATTTCAGAGTACATCCGCGACAGGACGACGCCGGGTGCGCCGGCCCGGAAAGCAGCCAGCACGGCGTCCCGAACACCTTCGCGCGATCTGGGCGGATCGCCCTCCCCTGGCGAAACATCGACGTCGATTCCCGGCCAGATTTGCAGCGAAGTATCTCGAGCCCCATCCACCCACGTTTTCGTCTCGCGGTAGACGTAGTCAGCTGATAGGCCCCCGCTCCGGATCTGTTCGTAGCTCCCTTGGGAATAGCCCATGATCTTGTACTCAAAATCGAGCACCTCGTCGCGCCCCAGGTCCTGAAGCCAGGTGCTGTGCAGGGCGTCGACGTACTTGGCGCAACGAGGGCCGCCGTCCGTGTGATACGCGATGATCTTGACAAAATCGCTGTATCCGGCCAGTTCACGCAGGTTCAGGGCAGCCCGGTAAAAGGGATTGAACGAAATCGTGGCGGGAAGCGCCCACCCGACCGGAAGGCCGGCTTTGATCGTCTTCGCCTTAGCGTAAACCGTCTTGTAGACTTCTCGCAGCCCGTCGTACCAAAACGTGTCCCAGGCCAGGATTTCAGGGTAGCGTAGAAGGAGCCGCCAGAATGCAACGTAGTACCCATCAGAAGGGCGGCGCTGTCCGGTGCGCGCGGCGGCGGCGAAGGCTTCGAGGGCCCGGTAGCCCTCGGTCACCCTTTGGATGTCGATCCCCTGCTCCTTTCCTTTCTTCAGGCAGTAGGGGCAAAAACAGGTCGTTTCGGTATTCGTCACGGGCCCACTGCCCCGGCTCAGGGAGAGTGCGTTGCTGAGCGGTCCCCATCGTTCCGAGCGCCAGAGGAGCCCGTCAATCTCATACGAGCGCACGCAATCCTCGACCATCGCCTCAACGTAAGCGCGGAAATGAGGATTGTTGAAACAGACTTGGGAAAGCTTCTGCCCTGCCAGATCCCTCTCGGCCATCTGCGAGAATTCGGGGATGTCCTCATGGATCTGATCGGCGAGGAAAGGTATGGTCCTCATCCCGCGTTTGCGCGCCGCGGGGATGACTGAGCCGAGCAGGTCGAAGTCGCCCGTGTCCGGGGCGCGAACAGCAGCGATGCTGTCTCTGAAGACAGTCTCGCTATAGTACTGCGGGTGGAGCACGGCGTAGTAGCCGCCATGGAATTTCGGGCCGGGCTCCCGCCGGCCGTGATCCACGGGTGGCCAAGCCCTGCCGGATAGACCCTCCTTGTAGGAGTACGTCATTGCAAAAAGCGTGTTCACGCAGGCGCGCTCCTGGAGGGTGTCCAGACAGGCGCCGACCCCCTCGTCCACGAAGGAGGGCGCTCCGATTTGGATTGCGACCACTTTGCCTGGGTTCACGGCGCAACTCCGCGTTGCGGGAGCTCGACAACTTTTTCCAATTCTGTGTTCCCGGGTTTCGAGATGGACACTCCCCGCTCGCCGATCGAAATAACGCGCCAGTTGGTGGTGTCGAGGGCGAAGGCCCCGGTTTCCACTTGCGTCACCTTGTGACCTGCGGGCAGCGGAATATCCTCGACGATGTTGTTGTGATTGTGACCCACGAAGGCTGCTACCACCGAAGGATGCTCGTTCAGGATCTTGAAGATCCCCTTTTGGTAGGAGTCCGGGAAAGGCCAGCCTTCTGGAGGCTTCTTGAAGTGAATCCCATCGCCGTTGGTGTCATCGACGGGCAGAGGGATGTGGAAGAAGAGAATCGCCTTGCGCTCGGGCGTCTTGTCGAGCTCGTTTTCCAGCCAGTACAGTTGCCCTGTGTCCCAGAGGTTCCCGATCGGGTCGTCCTCCAGGTAATACCCATCGTTGAGAAAATAGAGGCGCCACGGCGTTCCGCCGACTTGAATGTCCTTGTAATAGTATGTGCCGTTGCGAAAACAGTCCATCCGCCTGATCCAGGCCGAGCGCGCCGCCTCGGCACGCGGCTGAAGCGTGCTTGGGTTTCCTTGTCGCGCCACGATTCGCTGGCTCACGGCGTGCGAACGGATGTCATGGTTGCCGAGAGCCAGCCACAGGGGCACCCGAACCGAAGAGGCCGCGGACGCGAAACGCTCGACTTGGTTGGTGAGCAGGCGGCCTGACGGTGATTCGATTTCCCAGGAATCCACCATGTCCCCGGTGATCGCCACCGCGTCGGCCCCGACTTTCTTCGGGAGCGCTTTCAGCGCCCGACGCAGGGAGTCAAAGCCCTTGTCGTAGCGCTGCCGCTTCTCGAGCAGCTGCGGATGCGCTCCTTTCAGCTGACAGATGTGTGTGTCTGAAAGGTGCAGGATCGTGAACGACGCTTCCTCGGCAGTCAGCTCTACCGTCGAACAGGCCGCTGTCAAGAACAGAGCGAGCGCGAGAGCTCGAAACTTCCGAAAAACTGCTGATGAAGACTGCTTCTGCATCCGCTGCTCCTTTAAATCCAACACCGAGATCCAATTGCAAAAACCGGAAAATCTGAGTCTTAAGGCCTGAAAGGCCGGCACATATAAGCCCAGGGCGAAGCCCTGGGTGGCCAGGCGAGCCGGACGTGAAGCCCTGAAAGGGCGTAAGAACGGCACACCAGCCTCTCACGCCCTTACAGGGCTGCGAGGTCCCGCCTGCCTCTTGACCCAGGGCTACGCGAAAAACGCTTCGCCCTGGGCTAATATGTACCGGCCTATCAGGCCTTAAGACCCGGACTTATGCAATCGGCTCCCGCAAGAGCTTAGATTATCTTTCTCGCCCGCTTGAGCAGGTCCGGGAGAGCGGTCATGCCCAATCCCGGTGCACCCGGCACCGTGAGCGATCCGTTCTTCAGCCGGATCGGCGGATCGAACCAGCCCCCGGTCTTGTCGATATCCCCCTTGTATTCCTGAAACGGGGCGGGATTCGGCAGCCAGGAGGCAAACTGGAGCATTGCGGCGTACCCGATCCCGCCGGACAAGTGCAGGCTGACAGTCAGACCGGCAGCGGCGGCCATGCGGGCAACGCGGGCCGATCGAACAACGCCGCCGTAATAGTGGAGATCGGGCTGAACAACCTGGACAGCTCCGTTGGCGATCATCCAGCGGAACCGCCGATCGCTCGATTCCTGTTCCCCACCCGCGACATTCATCTCGAGGGCGTCGGCAACCACCTTCGTGTCTTCCAGGTGGTCGAACGGGCACGGCTCTTCGAACCATAAGGCACCGATGTCCTGGAGCATCCGGCCGACCTCGATGGCCTTGGGTGGATCGTAGGAGCCGTTTGCGTCCGCCACGAGCGTGACGTTGGGACCGAGCACTTTGCGCATCGCCGGGATGAGGGCTTCGGTGCGACCCGGGGCGGCGTCGGCGTTGTTGCTCATGCGGCCGCCGATCCTGAATTTGACGGCGCGGAAGCCTCCTTTTTCGGCCCTTCGCGCTAAGGTTTCGGCTTCCTCCTGGGGGGGCAGTTCACGGCCACCCGCAATATAGACAGGCACCTCTCGCCGCCGGACCTCTCCCAAAAGAGCACCCATCGGTTTGGCCTGCATCTTGCCGAACAGGTCGAGGAGAGCAAATTCGACCCACGCAACGGGGCACCACAAGGCCAGGCTCTGGAATTTGTAATTGTCCTTGTAGCGGTAAACGTCCCACAGAAGCGTTTCCAGTTGCCGCACGTCCGGGCCGATGAAGCACGGGATCACCCGGTTCTTGAGGATTGCCGTGAGATCACCGGTCTTGCTGTTGGGCAGCGAGTAGCCTTCGACCCCATCGGTTGACCGCGCGCGGAGCACGTAGTAGTCGTCGTCGCCTGCGTCGAATTCGAGCAGCTCGATAGTCTTGATCTTGACCGGGGACGTGAGGCCTTCAAGCTTCAAGACCGGATCAGATGCGGCGGCGTTTAGTTGTTCTATCGTGACAGGCCTGGGTTTGGACGCCGGGTCGCCCGAGGCGAGCCCGGCGTTTCCCGCAACGCCAACCGCGAGCGAGGATTTGAGGAAATCTCGTCGACTGGTGCACATCATTGATAATCCTTTTAAGACACTGCGCGAACCGCGTCCCCGATTCCGCTCAGGTTGTCCAACTTCATCTCGGAGTATTTGCGAGAGATCACGATTCCGTCCGCGCCGGCCCTGAGCGCCTCGGCGGTCGCCTCGCGCACCCGCTGCCTGGTCGTCCTCGCAGCTTTCGCCATCTGGGCGCCCTCCACGATGTCGAGGTCCGACAACGGGATGTCCACGTCAATGCCGGCAAGAATCCTGGCGCCATTGGGACCCCGCCCGTCCAGCGCCCGCTTGACCTCCCGGCCCACGTAGTCAGCGCTCAGACCGGCTTCAGAAACGCCCGGATAAGGAGCTTCATTCGGGTAGTTGAGGACCCGGTAATGGAACTGAGCCACCTGCTCACGCGGAAGATCGCCGTACACCGTCTCTCCGATGCTTTGGATGTAACTCGCCATGCGCGGGCCACCGCAGTTGTTGTAGAGGGCAAGTTTGAGGAAATCAGCGCACCTGGACAGCTCCGCAAAATCCTGTTCCGCCCGGTAGATGGGGTTCATGGAGGTGTTGGTCCAGATATGGAGGCCGAACTGGCAGTTCTTATTGGCTGCCTTGACGTGGTCGTACATGAGCCTGTAAACCTCGCGGTAGCTCTCGTGGTACAGGTGCTCCCACTGGAGCAACTCCGGATTGCGGAGCAACAAGCGCCAAAAGCTCACATAAAAGCCGTCGACAGGGCGCTGATGGCTGCGGCCGGCGGCGACAAACTTCTCTGCTTCTTGAAAAGCCCCCTTCAGCCGTTCGACGCGGATCCCCTGCGACTTGCCTTTGTCGATGCAATACTGACAAAAGCAGGTTCGAGAACCGGGCAGGCCGCGTTCGCGCCCGCGGAACCGGCCTCCGATCATGTCGGTGAAGGCGCCCTGGGTCTCATTGACATAGATCAGCCCGTCGATATCGTAAGAATTCACAAAGTCGTCGACGAGGCCCGTCAGAAAGTGGCGGTGATACGGGTTGTTGAAGCACAAGGCGTCCGTCCGTTGCCCATTGAAATCGTAGGAGAGCATCTTTTCGGCGCCGGGCAGTTTCTCGTCAAAAGAGTTCTGGAACAAGCCGATGACCTTCATGTCCCGCTTGCGAGTGTGGGGTATCAAGTCTCGAAGGACATCGAATCCCGGATGGTCCGTCGCCTGCGTCGCCAGCGGATCTATCGAAACACCCTTGTAAAAAGAGGGATGGACGGTCGCGTAATTCCCTCCTTTGATGCTCGTGTCTTCCACGTTCTTGCCGTGCCCGGGATACGGCTTGTGCCGGCCCGCCGTCCCCCGCGAGTTGGAATAGACAGCAGGCATGAGGGCGTTGACTGCGCCGCGCTCCTGGAGGATGTCGAGGCACTGCTCGATCCCCTCATCCGCAAACGAGACAGCGCCTATCTGAATGGCGATCATTTTCGATGACGGGCGAGTAACGGCCGACTGCGAGGCAAGGACGTCGGCTGCGAAAGGAAGCGCGGCCGCGGCCGCACTCCCGGTCTTCAAGAACTGTCTGCGATTCACCAATTCCATAAATGCTCTCCTCTCTGTGCGCGGGTGCGTTTCGCGAGCCTCGGAGTACGCAAGCCATGCTTGTGCCTTATACGCATGTAAGACACCTCGGGCATCCGACCCGCTTTCTGTTCGGACCCGCTTCGCTGAAAAGCGCTCGCAACAGCTCCACCGCGATGCACGCGGCAATCTAGAACGTGAGGCGCAGCCCGAGTTGCACTTCGCGCATGTTTCGCGCCGAATTGATCTCCCCGAATCTATCGGAGTCAATCGACGTCTCAGGATCGCTCAAGTTCACAATGTTGAAAGCGTTGGTCGCTTCAGCCCGGAACTGCAGCTTGATGCCCTCGTGGATCGAGAAGTCGCGGAAGATCCCCAGGTTGACCGTCTTCGATCCCGGTCCGTCGAGGATGTTCCGCCCCGCGGTGCCCTCCGTGCCATCTTCCGGCAACTCGAAGGCAGCCGTGTTGAACCAAGCCGCCAGGACCTGGTCGCGGGGCCGGTTGGGATCCAGCTTCGGATCGCCGATCCGATTGGCGCGGTCGCCGTCGTCATTGTCCATGTTGATGTCGTCCCCCGCCCCAATCGTCAGGGGTTCGCCGCTCATCAACGAGGTGACGGCGGAAATCGTCCAGCCGTTCAGGACGGTTCTGAGCACCGGGTTGGCGCCACGCAGGTAATCGATCTCCCAGATGGCCGAGAGGACGAAGCGGTGCGTCCGGTCGATGTCCATCCGGCCGCGGTCATTTTTAGGATAGAGCGAGCTCTGCGGGACTCCGCGTGTTCCCTCCGTCATGTCGTACTGGTCGATCCCTTTCCCGAAGATATAGTGCCCGTTAAAGGAGAAATTGTGCGACATGCGCTTGACCGCACCCAGCTCCAGGCCGTGATAGTGCGAGTTGGCGCCCGACATGAGCATGTCGATATCCTGGAAGTCCTTGTATGGACGGCGTGCGTCGATGTTGCTCGTGCTGGCGCCCGGTCCGTACACGGGGTAATTAAGATCCAGGTTCATCGGCATCTGCCGCGACATCGAACCCACATAAGCGGCAGTCAGGCTCAGGTCCGAGATCAGCTCCCGCTGTAGGGAGAGATTGAACTGGTAGGTGTAAGGCCACACAAAAGCGGGCGACTGGGCCTTCATGGCTACAGGGAGTGGGAACCTGGGATTCTCGGGCGTGAAGTAGTAGGGAAACGGAGAGACGCCGCCAGGCATATTGCCGTACGGGTCGGTGAGGGACTTGATGTTTCGGAACTGCTGCCGGATCGTGAACGGCGGTCGGTCGGCGGTGCCGTTCGCCATATTGCCACCCATGCTGCCGTAGTAAACGCCGGCGCCG
>CAYQYP010000414.1:0-3132 GCA_964421755.1 uncultured Acidobacteriota bacterium | reverse complement strand
GAGCGTTTCGTTAAAGAGCGTCGAGTAGAGTTCGCACGCGGTCAGGTGCTCGAAACCGATCAGGAAAACACCGAGGCCGGCGAGAGCGTTGACGATCTCGAGCACCTTGTCGGCGCTCTCCTCCTCGTCCAGTTGTTCCGGACGCGGAAGCTCCAACCCGTGTTCTTGGAGTCCCTCGAAAAGGCTGGTTCCGGATTCCACGGATTCAAATGCCAGGACATCCTGAAGGTGCGCTTCGCGCAAGTCATCCGGACAGGTCGGGGAGCCCCACGATTCGTAGTCTCCGTCGGCAAGCCTGCTCAGTTGTCCTTCCAGTTCCCGGACTCGTTCACCCCGATCCGAATCGGCTGCCCGCCGACTCGCCGCCGACTGCCCGCCGTTTTGCCCAGCCGCCTGTCTTTGCCTCCGCTCTTGCTTCTCACGTGATTTTCGACCCATGTGATCCTCCGTCGGGAGGCTGGCGTTTTGAAGACTCGATCAAACCTCCCATTACTAAAACGCTTGAGTCGAAAAAAATACGAAGAAAAATGCAGAAAATCTTGTACGGATAGCGAAAATTATCAGGGGTTCGGCCGGCGGGCCGATTCGGACAACAGCTGCTGCAGACCGGCAAGCGATTTCGAGTTGGAGGAGCCTTCAATAGCGCGGACCGCGATGTCCTGCACCTGCTGGTATGCCTTATCGATCTGTTGAATCAACCGGTCGATCTGGTCAGCCTGTTCTTTGACGGCCTTTTCCAATGACTGTATGCGCGTGGCGAGCACCTTGCGCTCTCCGTCAAACTCCTTTGTCAGAATCTCCTCCCGACTCTTGGCCTGGGCCTGCAACCGAGCCGTCGCTTCGGCCACGGCAGTGTCAACCGCACGCTGGAGCTCGCCCGGAAATACTTCGACGCGCGCCCGCAGCTCGTCAGCCTGGCGTTCGCGCTCGGCGACCGCCTTTTCGCGATCCGCCAAATCCTGCTCCAGTTCGGTCCGTTTGTTCGCCAGGTCACGCTCCATCTTGGAGTGTTCGTCGGCCAAGTGATCCTGCATCTGCTGTTTCTCACGTTTGAAGCGGTACTCGTACTCCTCCTTGTCGCGTTCACGCTTCCGGTTCTCGGCCTCCTGGCGCTCCTTGAGCTGTGCCTCCCACTCGGCCTTGTCCTTTTCCCATTGATCCCGGCTGGACTGGACCTCAGCCAGCGCCTGCTCTTTGCGAGCTTCCAGGGTTGCGTCGAATTCCTGCTTTCTGACGTTTTGCGCCTCGATCAGGGCAGCGAGGGTACCCGCCGACCGTTCGATCTCGTAGGTCTGGTTCAGGTCGCTCTCCTTTTCCTGGATCGCCTTCTGAACGGCCTGATAGCGCGCCACTTCCTGTTCCAGTTGGTCGGAAAGCCGGGACAGAAGCCTGCCAACCTCGGAACGCAAGGCGGCAATCTGAGTGACAACACCGTCTGCGGAGATCGAATCCGCTGTCGCCACTGCCTTTGCAGCGAGCCTCTGTTCGGCTTTCTTCTCCGGTTTCAACTCGGCCTCAGCTTCCTCTTCCATCTGGGGAAGCAACTCGGCATAGGTGTCGAGCATCTCTTTTTTCACGGCTGTCTTGGTGGTCTTCTTGACGGGCGTCTTCTTTTCAGTAGGCATGGAATCTGATCCTTTCGTTGACTGGCGCCCATTATAGTTCGTGGCTCTCAGTTGGAAAAATCCCGAAGTGGGAAGAAGCGACGCGCATTCAAAAGATCGAGCCAGCTGACCGCATGCCAATGTCCGACGTTGGTCCGACTTCCAAGTCGGACACTTCGTAACGCCAGCAATATCGAGCCCAGCCAGTCGCATGCCAATGTCCGACTTGGAAGTCGGACCAACGCCGGACACTTTGCGCTAGTTGAGTGCGGACTGACCATCCTCACCGCATGACCCGGAGGGCGATGTCCTCACTGTATTGAGGGGAGACGAGCGTGCGATTGCCACCGGAGTGATCGAATTGCTCCTGCGCCGATACCGCTCCGGTTTTGGCATTAATCCACTCCGCTTTGTACCGTCCCTTTGGGATATCGAGAACGATTGTCGACTCGCGCTGGGCGTCGTCGACCCGGTAGGCTGGTTTGGCGTCCTTCACCGGCCGGCCGCGATGCAGGTAGACGGCGTACTGTTTGCCAACCTCCGCCAGCACACGCGCTGTAGTCCCTTCCGGAATCGCGCCTACGATGACTCCGTTGGCTGGCGACATACGGACAAACCGGAAAGAGTCCATGAACCGCTTGAGGATCCCCAGTTGTTTGCGCAGAGCCGGTGAGCCGCCGCCTGGCTGCGTGGACGGGTAGGCAAAAGTCCCGTCCTCGCGCCGCCCCGCCGTGAAGGAGTAATCGAGATTGTTGTACAGCGCGCCGCCGGCGAGGATGAAGTCCCAGCCCTGAATTCGGTAGATGGCGTCCGCGTTGCCGTCGAACCCGGTCTCGTTGTTCCCGATCGCCTTGTTCAGAGCGTAATTCATTCCGACGCTTTCGGGTGGCCGGGAGTAGTGGAAGTTAAAGATCGAAACCCGCGGATCAGGCTCGGCGACCTTCTTCGAACCGTTTGCAATGTTTTGTGAAATCAGATGCCGCCCGCCATCGGCCTCCTGTATCACCTTCGCAATATGCGCCTGCCATTCCAGGGTGATGCCGCCGAAATACGCCTCGTTGGCGATCTCGTAATACAGGTTGTGAAAATCGCGCAGCTCGGAAACGATCTTGCGGACCAGGTCCTCCTGCAGCCTGGTCAATCCGGCGTCCTTCAATGTATAGGCATCAAGCCGGCCGGCCGCTCCGATCCCGTTCACGTTGTTCCGCGCGTTCATGGGGCTCCAATCCCAAAGCACGTCTTCGTAGAACGGACAGAACAAGTTCATTTCGACGACGATTCCCCGGCTCGAGGCCTGCTTCATGAAATCTTTCAGCCGTGAGAAGAAAGCCTCATTCCAACGGCTGAGATCAAATTTGTTCAGGCCGTCGACGGCGCCGGGTTGTTCGGACCGCGGCCAGGGCGCGATGAATCGGGCGGGCTGGGGAGCGAGCGTATTGCCTTGGATGTTGAAGGAACCGGGGACCTCCCGGTAGTTGCCCGCGAACGTTCGAGTATTGTTCAGGCCGTCGGCCTGCAGCGTGTCCAG
>CAYQYP010000413.1:0-28529 GCA_964421755.1 uncultured Acidobacteriota bacterium | reverse complement strand
TCTCCCGCGCGGTGACCTTTGCCTTCGCTTTTCTTCTTTGCATAACCATTGCCGAGGCGCAGTCGGCGACCTCCGATAGGCCGGAGGCAAACAAGGAGGTTTCTGCCCTTTTCGGCGCGGACGGGTCGGAGAACGAAAGCTGGTTTCGCTCGTACGAAGGCAGCGCTTTCGATTCGGGCATAAGGAGTTTCATCGCAGCCGGGGACGGCGGATTCCTGGGCACAGGAGTTTACCAAGATAACTACGAACTGCAGATGTCCCTTTTCAAGCTGGATCGAACAGGGGCGGTTGTGTGGCAGCAGCTTCAGGAAAGATTCCCCTCAACGGTCAGTCACGGGTATTCGTCCTTGATTGAGGTCTCAGATGGATTTCTGGTGCTAGCTCCGTCGAGAAACAACCAGGTGTATTTGCGGAAAATCAACGGATCAGGAGAGGTGATCTGGAGCCACAGTTACGAGTTCAGCGAGAACCTGCGAGCGGTGTCAATCGGGAACGCTTTCGGCGGCGATGGCTGTTTGATCCTGGCAGAAACCTGGTACCCGTCCTACTCATGGGCAATGGCAGTGGACGCAAGCGGAAGCCCGACCTGGGTCAAAAAGTACCCCGAGAGCGGTTTGGCGAGAATCGAACCGCTTGAGGACGGGGGTTTTCTCCTGGGCGGCAGCAACTCCAGGAACACCATGCTTCGGCTGGTGCGTATTTCGCCAACGGGTGACGTGGAATGGGCCAAGTCTCACACGTTCGATGCGCCCGGGCAATTCCAGTATTTTGGGGACATCGCTCGGAGCCCCGAAGGTGGTTTTCTGATTACTGGCGCGGTGGGTTCCAAAATCGCGTGCATCCGAACAGACAACCTCGGCAGTCCTATCTGGACCAGGTTCTACACGCCGGAAGAACCAAGTCATGGACCGCACGACGCGGTGTCGGGAATTCCGTTGGCAGGCGGTGGATACCTTGTCTCGGCGCGCAGGGGCCTTCCGACCGGGTTTAATCAGTACTTCGTCTTCACGATCGACTCGGACGGCAATTTGTTCTGGCACAAGGTGTACGGTGGGCCGGACCGCTGGATAATCCTAGAGTCGAAACCTACCGAAGATGGAGGTTTTGTTCTTGCCGGCGTGGATTATCAAGGCCGCAGCGGCTGGGTGCTCAAAGCGGACGAAGGGGGGAATCTCTCTTCCTGCGAATCTGTGGCTGATCTCGAAATGGTGGCCAGCGAGACGACGGTTCTCGCGGAGAACATTCCAACCATGGCGACCAGCACATCAGTTAATGCCGCTCCATATCAGGTATCGGTCGAAACGTCGGAATCTATCGAGACCGTAATCTGCCCCGGCTCGGCGCCCAGTCTTTCAATCGAGGACGGGCGGATTGTCGAAGGTGATGCGGGCTCGGTGTTCCTTGGCTTCAACGTGTGGCTATCCGAGGCCAGCGTGCAAGCAGTGGAGGTCTCGTTCCACACGGTCGAGCAAGACGCAAAAGACGGGCTCGACTACTGGGGCGCGTCCGGGACCGTCAGGATAGATGCAGGAGCGACGGAGACGAGTTTCAGCCTGTTTGTCAAACCGGATACCGTGGCTGAGCACGACGAGACGTTCAAAGTCATCCTGACTGGACCAAGGAATGCAACGATCGAGAAAGCGACCGCTTTCGGAACGATTGTCGACGATGATTCTCTCCGCACTCTAACCATCAACCGCGGAGGGACCGGATCGGGCCTCATATCAGGTGGGAACATCAACTGTGGCTCGGCCTGCACAGTAGCCTACCGAAGGGGGACGCAGGTCTCTCTCATCGCAACAGCGGATCCGAACTCGGTGTTCGCCGGTTGGACAGGTGCTTGTGCGGGTGGGCTGACAAGCTGCGTCTTCGAGATCGGTTCCGACACAACCGTCGGAGCAGAATTCCGGCTGGCCCATCCTCTTTTCGTGGTCGGCGGAGCGTACGGCAAGGTCACATCGGCGGATGCAGTCATTGACTGCGGCTCCACATGCCTGGCTAAGTATGATCCCGGTTCGCAGGTCACTCTCACAGCCGTCGCGAACGCCGGCGCTGAATTCGTGGGCTGGCTCGGGTCGTGCGCTGGAACCGGGCCTTGCCAGCTGATCATGGATCAACCACATACGGTTGTCGCTCGCTTTAGTCCGATCCCATTTGTACTCACCGTTTCGAAAGAGGGCACAGGTTCTGGGCGGGTATTTACAGCTGAAGTCAAGTCAGGTTCCGGGCCCGGTTACCTTTTCACGGGCCAGGCGATTGACTGCGGAAATACCTGTGCCGCGCAGTTTTATTCCGGAGAAATCGTCAGTCTCGTCGCACGGGCGGACCCGGGCTCCACTTTCAAGCGTTGGGATGGAGAATGTTCAGGGGCGGGACCCTGTGTGGCGACCATGGGCTCCAGCAAGACCGTAGTCGCGGTTTTCGAACATCCATCCTGTTCCTTCACTTTGGAATCCGGCAGTGTCGCTGTCTCATCGGCCGGCGGGTCAGGGTCTGCAGGAGTGAGTGCGGCGGCCGGCTGTGGCTGGACGACGCTGAGCCTGGCTTCCTGGATCACGATCGTCTCCGGTGAAAGCGGTTCGGGAAACGGGGTTGTCAATTACTCGGTGTCGCCCAACTCGGGACCCGCTCGTTCCGGCTCCCTGTCGATCGCAGGTCAGCTGTTTACGGTCCAGCAGTCGGCCGGCTGCTCCATTGGTCTGTCCCCTCCCAATGCCACGGCACCGGCGGACGGAGGGGTGGGGGCGATCTCCGTCACTGCCGCATGCGACTGGACAGCCGCGAGTGCAGCGACTTGGGTTGCGATAACCAAAGGTTTCCGGGGAGCAGGAAACGGAACGGTTGAATATTCCGTCTTGCCCAATTCCTCGACCGCTCCAAAGGAAGCGAGGTTGTCGATAGGAGGACAGACATTCACGATTACTCAGCCGGGTGCCTCCTGCCCACTCGAGATTTCGTCCGACAAGCGCATTGTCGACCCTGGCGGAGGCAGTTACGCTCTCGACATTTCCGTCCCTGGCGGATGCGCCTGGAACGCCCAGTCTCAATACGACTGGATTCGAGTGGTCGGGGCAACCGGCACCGGAAGCGGACCACTCACCTTTACAGCTGCTCCCAACCCATCAATAACGACTCGCGCCGGCAAGATCCAGGTGAACAACAGCGAGATAGAGATCATCCAGCCGGGCGTGGATACCTGGTTCACGGCGGGACCCAACGGGGGAGATTTCAGGAACCTGGCCAATCACCCCTCGAACCCTGGAGTCGTCTTCGCGGCTAGCTCGGCCGGGGTCTTCAAAACGACGGATGGCGGGCTAACCTGGAAATGCACCACGTCGCCATCAACGTATGCCTCGAAGGTGGCAATATCCCCGGTTGATCCCGACTGGGTGTGGGCCACCGGGTATAGCGGGCTGCTGAGGACGACCGACGGCGGCGCCAATTGGAAAGCGCTCAGCAGCGCGGCGCAGGTTTCGTATCTGGCCCCCCATCCTGACCTGCGTGAAGTTGTTTACGCAGGCGGGGGGCCCGGCGTATCGAAGGCGACCGACGGCGAGACCTTTGTTTTACTTAATGGAAGTCCGCCCTATGTCGCCAGCCTGGCGATTGACCCGGTTGATCCGAACCGGATCTTGATATCGACCCGCTTGGGCTTCTTCCGGACGACGGACGGTGGCCTGACCTGGCTGGCCGTTGAAAACGGTCCGCCAAAGAACGAAAACAACTTCGGCTCAAGCTTTCTGTTTGATGCCGGAAATCACGACCTGGTTTATGCAGCCACCCCCCGCGACGGGTTCTGGCGCAGCACGGACGGTGGCAAAAACTGGACAATGCTTCAGACAGGCACGAGCCCGATTTGCTCAGGCTTATCGGCGGTCGACCGATTCAACCCGGGGCACGTTTACCTGGGTGGCTGCGGGCTGGCCCGAAGGAGTACGGACGGCGGGCTGACGTGGGAGGATTTCGGCACCCTCCCGGACAACCTCTTATCTGTCGTCTTTCTCGGCGGATCTCCGGCGATCGGCTGGCTAGCCGGCACGAGCGACGGACTCTGGCGAAGTGCCGAGGGAATTGAGTGGAATCCGGACGGCGGCCGTCTGTTTCCCGCGTGGGTAAACTACGTTTCGGTCGATCCGTTTAGCTCACGAGTGTACGGAAGCCTCTCGAGCGGAATGTGGACGAGCGACGACAGGGCGACGAGTTGGGTTTCGGATCCCGCTGCGCCTGAAGTCGGGCCGTTGGTCTTTGATCCATCGAATCCGGCAGTTCACTATCTTCTTGGTTCCGGGGATATCCACCGGACAACGGACGACGGTGTGACGTGGACTTCGTTGAACTTCGGTGGTACGGCTTCGGCCCTCCTCGTTGATCCTGCGGATCCGGTCCGTCTTTACGCGCTCTCGGGCGGCAACCTGTACGCAAGCTCCAATGGAGGAGGCAGTTGGCAGGCGGCCAAGGGAGTAGGGCTACCTTATGGAGCCGTTACCGCTATCTGTTCGCAAGCTGGAGAGCCGGGAGTGATTTACGCCGGGACCTGGTCCCTGGGTGTTATGAGGAGCACGGACCACGGCGCAACCTGGGTGAAGACCTCGACGCCCTCTCCGTTCGCTCCGAGTCGCATCTATAAGATCGCAACTCATCCCCTCAAACCCAGCACTCTCTTTGCCAGCGCTACAACCGGGTTGTTCGAAAGCAGCGACGCCGGTGTCACGTGGAGAAATCTTTTTCCGCCCTTCCCAATTGCCGAGTTTGCGATTGCCAGCTCTGACCCGGCTCGTTTGTGGCTGATCACGGAACTCACGAACAGGGAGGTTTTTCAGTCTTCCGACGGCGGAGCGACTTGGGGAAAGACGATGTACGGACTTGCGCCCGGGCGACCCCCCAAGAGGGTCGCGGTCGACCCTGCTGATCCGAATCGCGTCTATCTGACGACAAACGGGGGAATCTACACCAAGAAGCCGGGTGTCCAGTGTGGCTCACAACTCGAGACAACCACCGCGACTGTGGCAGCCGAGCCGGCAAGTGGAACGGTCTCCTTCGATGCCGTCGCCGACTGTACCTGGCTGGTTGAGAGCCAGGTCGACTGGATCAGGATCACGACGCCCCCAACCGGAACCGGGAAGGGTCAGGTGGGATTCAGCGTGGAGGGCAACGACGGGCAGGCGCGCACGGGCACAATCCGGGTAGCGGGGCAGGACTTCACCGTCCTCCAGGGATCTTCCTGCAAGTTTTCTCTGTCGGAGGCGAGCAGGCAGTTTCCGGCCGGAGGTGGTGTTGCGCAGATCAGTATTTCAACCCACGGTACGTCGTGCCCCTGGACAGCCGTAGCCGATCAGCCCTGGATCTACCTCGAGGGCCAAGAGGGTTCGAATTGGGCCGACTTGAGGTATACGGTGTTCAATAACACGGGCCCGGCACGCACTGGTCACATCGTGATTGCGGGCCTCACCTACGGAATCACGCAGAGGTCAGGTTTGCCCCGGCCTTCCGAAGCCTGGGGAGCCTGGTCGCCCGCGGAAGACTGGAAGGACGTTCAGGCCGGCGATTTCAACGGGGACCACCTGACTGACATCGCTGGGCGCAGCCAGTCAAATGGCCAGTGGTGGGTCTGCGTCTCCAAGGGGAAGGGGTTCCAAAACGAACTCTGGGGCTCATGGCCTGCCGGTGACACCTGGGCCGACGTCAATGTCGGGGACTTCAACGGCGACGGGAAGGACGACATTGTCGGCAGGGTCGTCACCAGCGGCGAGTGGCGGGTGGCTCTTTCGACAGGCAGCGCATTCGTCAATCAGAGCTGGGGATCCTGGGACCCGGGGATCGCCTGGGCAGATGTCCGAGTGGGGGATTTCAATCATGACGGCATGAAAGATGTTGTGGGGCGAAACCCGGCTGACGGCATGCTGTCGACTGGTGCCTCAAACGGAAGCGGATTTGTCACAAGTTCGTGCGGCGGCTGGAAGCCCGGTGCCGGTTGGACGGACGTCAGGGTGGCGGGTCATTTCGGGCGCACCGATACGCTGATGGCCGTGTGGTCTCCGACCGGGGAAGTCTGGTTTGGCCACTGTTTTCCGAACACGGCGAAGAAGCTTCCGTCCGGTGTCACCTGGGTCGACCCCCTGGTCACGGACGTCAACGGCGATGGGTATTTCGAAATCGTCAGGCGCGTCCTTGAGACCGGCGAATTGTGGCTCACCCCCTTAGCCCCGATGGATGACGAAGTCATGGGGCAGTGGTCGACCGCCGTTACATGGACCGGGGTGAGGGCGGGGGATTTTAACGGTGATGGGAGAACCGACATCGTAGGCCGGGCCGAGGAGACTGGAGAAATCTGGGTCGCTTTGGCTGTTTCGCCCTTTGACAGTACGTCGTTCAACAGCGAGGCCAGCTTCATCAACCAGCACTGGGACACGTGGCGGCCCGGCGTCACCTGGGTCGATGAAGTGACAGGCGATTTCAACGGAGACGGGGCTACCGACCTCGCCGCCCGGGCGCTCGAAAGCGGGAAATGGTTGGTTCGGCTCGGAACGCCGGGACGCGGGCTGTTGCCGGAATCTGCTCCACTGGTCCGTACGCCGAGCGGTAATCGACGAAGGGCGTCGGATGTTGTGCGCTAGGCCTGAGTCACCTGCTCACGTCTGCTGCGCGCATTCGGGTAGACCGTGCCGCCCGCTAGAGAATCGAAGCCGCCCAGGTCGCGAGCTGGCTCCAGAGGTAGTACGCGGTAAGACAGACGGTGACGATGACGGCGACCCAAAGGCCGACGGTGATCCAGGTCGGAGGCACAACTTCGCGCGGAAGATGGCGATGCCTGAGGAAGAGCGCGCCGACGCTGATAACCGGGAGCATGATCGCAGCCGCTACGCCGCCCGCCAGCACCATCTTGACGGGTGATCGAAACATCAGAAACAGAAACGCCGGTATGACCGTCAGTATCCAAACGAAGCGACGTCGGTATCGCTGACGAGCCGCGAAGTCCTCCGGCTGGAACACTCCCATCAGGCGCAACATGTCGGGATAGATGCGGGAATGGGCGGCCGTCGAAGCGAAAATCGTACCGTAAAGGGTGGCAATCGCGCCCGCATAAAACAAATAGAGCGCCCAAGGTCCCAGCGTTTCGGTGTAGATGGTCGATAGTACGGGGATCATGTCACTGGCTGCGGGCACGAGTCCCTTTCCGTGCAGAATGCCCGCCCCCAGGAGGTAGAAGGCCAGCGTCGCCGCGGTGTAAATGAGCATCGATGCGAATACGTCGAGGTGCATCACCCGAATCCAGCCCAGCGCGCGCGAACGCCATTCCTCGCTGCCGTCTCGAGGGCCGGCAAATCGTGCATACCCTTTCTCGAGGCACCAGTACGGATACATGAACAACTCCGTAGTGCCGACGCCCGTAATGCCGAAAACTGCCACGGCTGTGATGAGCCCTTCACCCGGCAACCGGAATTCAAACCCTTCGGCAACTTGTTTCCAGGAAAAGTAGTCCGGCATGCGCATCAGCAGCAGAGCGCACAAGAGGGTCAGCATGCTGAACAGCGCCACCTTGACCATCGCCAACTTTTCGATACGCTCGTATCCGCCACCGAGAAGCAGTGCGAGTGTAAGCGCGACGAAACCGACGACCCAGAAGTACGCGGGGACGCCGGGGAAGACCAGCTTCATCACTTGTGACAGCCCTCCCAACATGGCTCCCATCTGAAACAGGGACATCGCGGCGGTTGCGGCCCATGCCCAGACAACCCAGTTGACTCTCCAGCGCGGACCAGGCATTCGGTTAACCCCGGCAAGCCCGGTCTCGGCGCTTGCAATGGCATACCGTCCGAGTTCCGCCTGTACCGCCGGTTTTATCAGGCAACTGAGCAAAATCACCCAGAGGGCCGAGTAACCAACTTGCGCGCCGAGGGTTGTGGTGGCGATAAGCTCGCCTGATCCGACAATCGAGGCGCACAAGACAATCCCCGGGCCGATCCGGGCGACAATGGCACCGAGTTTTCGAGGCGGCGCCGAGACGTCGGCCGGATCCGGCCGGTAGGGATCCTTGGACTCTTGAATTTGCGGCGGAGCAACAGCCTTCGGCATGGCCTCCCTGATAGTAGCACGGAGCCAATTTCGGATTGCCGATTGCCGACTGTGGATTTCGGATTTCAGGACGGAAGCCTGTGATCCCCCGGGTAGGTTCGTTGCCCCGGCTTCAGCCGGCGAATCTTCTCGAGCACTCTCATGCCCATGACGCGACCGTCTCGATTCTTGCCCGGACCCTGTGACTGCCACGCCCTCCACCGGCTGAAGCCGGGACTACGAACCTACCCGGGGCGTGATTCAGGAAATCTTGTCAATTCGGTTCCGCAATCCGCAATCCAAAATCCGAAATCGGAAATCCGCAATCGCGTTGACAGGTCCGCCTCTACTGACTACAGTCGAGGGCACGTTATGAGCGTGAAAATAACCGCAATTGGAGTCCGGGATATCCGTTTCCCGACGTCTCGATCATGGGCCGGCTCCGACGCGATGCACTCCGATCCCGATTACTCGGCAGCCTACGTGACGTTGCGTACCGACGGTGTCCTCGAAGGCCACGGCATAACCTTTACCCTCGGCCGTGGTAACGAGCTGTGCGTCGCGGCCGTGAACGTCCTCGCGCCACTCGTCGTTGGCCTGTCACTCGAAGAAATTGCCGAGGACATGGGGGGCTTCTGGCGACGGCTGACCAGCGACAGCCAGCTGCGCTGGGTCGGCCCGGAGAAGGGTGTGATCCATTTGGCGACCGCCGCCGTTGTGAATGCGGTCTGGGACCTCTACGCCAAGGCGCTCGGCAAACCCCTCTGGAAGCTCCTGGCGGACATGACTGCCGACGAAATTGTCCGGTGCGTTGATTTTCGCTATATCACGGACGCCATTACTCCTGAGCAGGCGCTCGAAATCCTGCGGGAGAAGCAGGGAACCCGGTCGGAGCGCGAATCAACCCTATTGCGCGATGGCTATCCAGCCTATACCACATCGACGGCGTGGCTTGGCTACACGGACGAACGCCTGAGAGAGTTGTGTCGCGAGGCAGTCGCCGCCGGCTGGACCGATTTCAAGATGAAGGTCGGCCGCAGTATCGAGGACGATTGCCGCCGGGCAGCGATCATCCGGCAGGAAATCGGTCACGACCGCAGACTGATGATGGACGCCAACCAGGTGTGGGACGTAGACGACGCCATTCGGAACATGCAGGAGCTCGTCCAGTTCAGTCCCTGGTGGATTGAAGAACCGACGAGCCCGGACGACGTCCTGGGGCACGCCCGGATAGCTCGGGCGATCACTCCCGTCGGTGTTGCGACCGGCGAACACTGTCAGAATCGTGTGATGTTCAAGCAATTCATGCAGGCCGGCGCCATGCAGTTCTGCCAGATCGACAGCTGTCGGCTGGGCGGTGTCAATGAAGTCCTCGCGGTCCTCCTGATGGCCGCCCGGTTCGGCATCCCCGTATGCCCGCATGCCGGCGGGGTCGGTCTGTGCGAATACGTGCAGCACCTGGCCATGTTCGACTACATCGCGGTGAGCGGCTCCTTGGAGAACCGAGTCGTGGAGTATGTCGACCACCTGCATGAGCACTTCATCCATCCGGTGAAGGTGCGCAACTCGCGCTATTTGCCGCCCCTTGAGCCTGGGTACAGTATTTCGATGAAACCGCAATCGCTGGAAGAATACGAGTTCCCTGCGGGGAGGGCGTGGCGACTGTAGCTTCCGAGACGAGCAAGTCCAGGATTTCTTGCGGATCGCGCAGCACCGCTGTCGACCAGCAGGGCTACCGGGGGGCCGGCAGGGAGAATTTCCCCGAAGAATCCGCAAAAAGCGCGCCTCTCTTTTTTATAAGTAATTCATTTGCAGTAACTTGTTCTGGTATTCCGATTGCATACTCGCGGGTAGAGAAATGCCACAATGAGGAGGTGTTCTTATGGCGGATCGGACCTTTGGCAACATCCTGGGGCATGCTGGTATTCGTTCCACCTCACCGACCTACCAGGCTTACCAGATTCTCCATATAGGATTCGCGGTTCTGCCCATAGTGGCGGGACTCGATAAGTTCTTGCATCTGCTCGTCAACTGGAATGTGTATCTGGCACCAATGATCCAGTCCTTGCTGCCGATTGATGGTGCGACGTTCATGTTGGTCGTCGGCGCGGTTGAAATACTCGCCGGGCTCATGGTCATATTTCGACCGGATATCGGCGGCTATGTTGTCGCTTTCTGGCTTTGGGGGATCATCATCAACCTGCTTCTGATTCCTGGGTACTTCGACATCGCCTTGCGTGATTTCGGTCTCTCCCTGGGCGCACTGGCTCTCGCACGCATGAGCCGGAACTTCGAACATTCCCCTCGCGTCTGAGTTCGAGCGTCACGCCTCCACAGCCCCGATGAAGAGCTGTGGGGGCGTGCACCCCGTCAGCGCTAACCTAATTGTGAGAAGGCCGTCAGCCGCCAAACGGTACCACCAGTATGACCGGCTTCTTCAATGTCTCCTCGTTCACGAGGCGGCCTTTTTCGTCGAGGTGACTCAGTTGGCTGTTCGCGATGAAGTAGAAGTCTCGAGAAACCACGGCTCCGGTCGTGGGGATAGCGAACAGTGAGTGGTTGGATTCCAAAACCTGCACCTCGGAAGCCGTGTCCTGCGACTCGTTCAGCCTGACCCGAATGATCCTCTCGGGAGTGAAGCCGTTCTGAACTCCTACCAAGCCGCCGCTCCACGCGTACAGACCATCTACGCCCGCCAAAGAAACCGTCTGAGCGTGTTTGATTAACAGCAGTTTAGCGTCCTGAAGGGCAAACCGGTGGATTCCCCGTTGGTCGGCAACGAACAGGTGACGTTCATCGGAAGACAGGGCAATCCCGTTCGGGTAGGAGAATGAACCGGAGGGGATTAGCACCTCCAGTTCGTCAGTTTCCCGCGAAATCTTCAAGACCGAGCGCGCCTCGCTGTCGGTCAGAAAGACATCTCCTGATTTTGCCGGGATGATATCGTTGAACAGGTGTTTGCCGGGCAGCGAGCGACTGTCGTATCGCCTCAGAAGCCGTCGATTTCGCAAATCGTACTTGTAGACCGCCGAGGTTGAATTGCCTTCTCCACCGGAGTCCCGATGGGAAGCACAAACCCACAGCAATCGTCTCGGGGAGTCGACCCTTAACCCCAATACCTCCGCGATGCCGTCTTGTTTTTCCCCGATGAGGTCCTCTGTTTGGCCGTTTTCATCAACCCGAACGATTTTGTTTCGGTAGATGCTCCCTACGTAGAACGCTCGTTCCCGGTCGTCATAGCCGATCCCTTCCGGGATGAGATCTTTCTGCTCGATCGAGAAAGCAATTCGGCTGCGATTGAGCGGCCGCCGGTTCCTTTCGAAAGCCCGGGCGATCGGCTCGAGTTCCTTGAGCCCTTTCAGGCGGGCAAGGTCCTTGTGCCGCAGGTCGGTTACCCCACCCATTTCGGCTATCAATCTCAATAGAGCAAGCGACTCGGCAACCTGATCGTTCAACGCATGCGCCCTGGCGACCTGGGATAGAACTCCGAGGTTGTGGGGGTACTTCTCTCTGACCTTGATCAGATTCCGCAGGTAAGCCGGGTAGTTCTTTGCCTTGTACGCCTCGATGGCGGCCCTGCCCGGATCCTCCGGCTGGCTTGATTCCTGAAGATGCAGGCCTGTCAGAAACGGGACGAATAGCAGAAAGAGGCCGACCTTGCTCTTTACCATGTCTCAGCATAACGCACTCGCGGTCAGTCTTGACGCAATGCCACGATCGGCTCGACCTTCATGGCACGCGGGCCAGGAAATAGCAGGCGGTTCAGGACGATCCCTGTTCCTGGTCCTGACAGCCTGGTGAACATCCACGCGCTACTGAACGTTTCATCGATCAACCCCGTAATCTCGATCAATGAAGAAAAGAGACGCATTGCGAGACTTTATTCTTGTCCTGCTGGTCCTCGCGCCGCTTGCCTTAACCGACGAGTCCAACGCCTGCACCATTTTCAAGATGTCCAGGGACGGGAGGGTCCTGGTCGGAAACAATGAGGACTGGTCCGATCCCGACACGAAGGTCTGGTTCCTTCCGACCGAGCAGGGAAAGTTCGGACGGGTCTATTTTGGCTTCAAGAACGGAGTCGCCCAGGGAGGCATGAACGAAAAGGGCCTCTTCTTCGACTGGGTTTCTGGCTTTGAGGGCAACTGGGTGGCCAACCCGAAGAAGAAACTGTACCCGGGGAACGTGTGCGAAAAGATGATGGAGCAGTGCGAGACCGTCGAGCAGGTATTGAAGTTGTACGAGACTTACGACGAACCGAGTTTCGAGCGTGCGAGGATCATGTGGGTGGACAAGTTCGGTGATTCGGCGATTGTCGGCTGGGAAAAGGGAAAGCCGCTGGTCGACCGCAGTCGTGCGCCTTTGCAGCTGATGGGCTGGGGACATCGCATTGCGGAGCAAAAGCTGGCCGTCCTCAAAGCATTCGCTGTTGAAGCCGCGGCCTCGATCCTCGAAAGCTGTATTCAGAGCGGCACCTACCCAACCCGCTACTCCAATGTTTACGACCTCACTGAAGGCCTTGTCCACGTCTACCTCTTCCACGAGCGTAAACCGGCAGTCACGCTCAATTTGGCGGAGGAGCTCGGAAGAGGAGCTCATTTCTACAACATCTCATCGATTCGAGAGCAGTTGAAACAGCCGCCGATGGTCGACGGGAAGACGCTGACCGCGGTCCAGGTCGATCCTCGGGTCTATGCATCGTACGTGGGGCAATATGAAGTGAAGCCGGGACTGATTGTCGTCATCTCGACCAAAGGCAATAAGCTTTATGGTCAGATCGCGGGCCAGCCCCTGGCGTACGAGTTTCTCCCCGCATCGCGGACCAAGTTTTTTGTTGCCTGGGTCGATTCGCAGGTGACCTTCCAGCCCGATGCCGATGGGCACGTGAACCAGGCGCTCGTCCGCCTGGCCGGCGAGGACGCGGTTGCCAAACGGGTGAAGTGAAAGGATGCATCCATCCGCTGAGGCTGAATGGAGCGTAATCGCGGTCAAATGGAGCCGCGCACGAGAGTGAGCGAAGCGAGCGAGAGTAAGCGGACCACCCAGGAATCCTCTAAATTGTTAGATTTCGCGATCCCGAAGCAGCGGGCAGGTCTCGTGGTCCGCTTACTCTCGCTCGCTTCGCTCGCTCTCGTGCGCGGCTCCATTTGATTGCGCTTGCGCCTGACCTTGCGGGACCGGTCGACTGAGACGTGCGGGGAACTTTTTCGACAGCCTCGTTCCGTCCGCTTTGCCGAGCTAAGGCCGGTCACTCGAGCGGCGGGATCCGAGGAGGCGTCTTCCCCTCCGTTGCGGCCTTCCAAGCCACACCGATCTCGCCCTCACGGGTCGTCGCCCACTCAAGGACCATGGATTCGGCACGAGCGGGGAGCTCGCCTTTGATCACTTTGACGGGGTCGATCCCGACGAGTGCCACGTGCCCTTTATACTGTGCGTAGAAACTCGGTACTGATTGCGCCCCGACGTCGAATCTGATCTCGATTCCGTAGAAATCACAGACCACGCCGCTAAACGGTTGCTCAACAATCCCGACCGTTCCCTGAGCGAACTTCAAGCGCACCTCATCCACACTCAAACCGAACTCCCCCAGGAGATTTGCAGCCTTGGAACCTTTCGTGCGCAGAATACCGAGCAGCAGATGATGCACATCAATCGTCGCACTCAGGAGGCGGTCCGATTCTTCCGCTGCGTAGGTGAGCGCCATCTTCGCAGGTTCGGCCAGCGGCATGTCAACAGATGTCGGCACCTTTTCTTTTTTTGAACCGGCAAGCTTTTCGGTCTCCCGCTCCAGGTTTTCCACGGTGTGGCCGGCGGCGAGAAGAGGCCCGACAAGCCAGGAGTTTTCCTGAAGCAGTCCGAGGAGCAGGTGCTCCGTGCCGATCGCGGATCCTCCCAACCGGCCGGCCTGGTAACGAGCGAAGAAGATAACGCGACGACTCCTGTCGCTGAATCTCTCGAACATGAATGGCACTGAGCTCTAACGTATCAGCGAGCGGCCACCCCTTCAACCCGGCTGTGACGAAACCGTCGTCATCTCGCGGGGTGAAAATCACACCTAATCCCGCTGCTCGATTCCATTGATCTTCACGTTCTTGAAAACCAGCCCTTCCACATGTTCTAGCCGGTTCCCGCTCGCCACCCCGGAGAAGTCGCAATCCTCGAGAACGATATCGGAGACTGGTGATCGCTCATAGCCGATGAGGAACAACCCGAACTGGCTTTTGGCGCTTCGCACCCTGGCCACACGGATCTTTTTGACGGTCGGGGCGAATTGGCCCTTGTCCCCTTCCTCGTAGTTGAAGTTCACGTGGACGATCGACTCGGAGACCTGACCCACCTGAATATCGCGCAGGCAGATGTTCTCCACCGTGCCGCCCCTCGCCGAATTCGTCTTGATACGGAGGACGCGGTCCAGGTTCGGGCTGTCCATGGCGCACCCCTCGACGAACACGTTTCTGCAGCCGCCCGACACCTCGCTCCCAATGACGATTCCGCCGTGACCGTCCTTCATCTGGCAATTTCGGACAATGATATTTTGGGAAGGTTTGGCCAGGCGCCGGCCGTCCTCGTTGCGTCCCGACTTGATCGCAATACAGTCGTCTCCGGTGTCGAATGTGCAGCCTTCAATCAGCATGTCTTCGGTAGCTTCCGGGTCACAGCCGTCGTTGTTCGGACCGTGGGAGGCGATTGACACGTTTCGCACAATGACGTTGCGGCATAGGACGGGGTGGATCTCCCACATCGGTGACCGGACGATCTTGACTGCCTCGACGAGGATGTTGCGGCAATTGTAGAACTGAATGAAATTCGGCCGAAGGAAACGGCCGGCTCCGAAGATGCGTTTTTCAGGCGGCACCTGCTTCGCGTTCATGTCCATGAGCTCGGCTCGAGCCTGTGCCTGGTTCGGCATACCCTGCTTCCAGCCATGTTGTCGCTGACCCTTCCAGGGCCACCAGTGCTCCGCATCCGCCTGGCCATCGAGTGTGCCGGCTCCGGTCACGGCGATGTTTTGCTGGTCGTTAGCGTAAATCAATGCCGAGTAGTTCATGCACTGGACGCCCTCCCAGAAAGTCGGAGCGACGGGCAGGTAATGATCGGGATTCTGGCTGAACAGGATCGTGGCGCCGTCCTCGAGATGCAGGTTCACGTTGGAGCGGAGGTGGATCGCGCCGGTGAGGAAACGTCCCGGAGGAACTACCACTCGCCCTCCGCCGGCTTGGCCGCAGGCAGCGATGGCCTTTCGGAAAGCCTCGGTGGCGTCGGTCTTCCCGTCGGCGACAGCGCCAAATTCCGTCAGTCGAAAGTCCCGCGCCGGGAAAACCGGGGCGGAAATGCGCTTCATGATCGCCGGCACGGCCGTCCAGTCGGCGTCCTGCTGCGGCCCACCGAACGAACACGGCATGAGAAGTAGAAGCAGAGCGAGAGTAGAGAAAGCGAGAGCAGACCGGACCAATCGCGCCTGTTGCATGAAAGAACTCCTTTATCGGGCCCACGTCTTACTCCTTAAGTTCTTCGGAGTCAAACGATTAACACCCGTCGAGATTTCGACTCAGAAATCGACCTAAATCAATCTGCTGCAACAATAATCTCGGTCCGACCTGATTTCATCTAAAATGGTCGCCCGTATCAGGGAGGGAAGCCGGGAATGAACTGTCTGCGTCTCCTTGGCCTGCTTGCACTCTTGTCGGCGCTGACGCCGCTGGTTTGCTGCGTGACGAAGAAAACCGATCCGGTGGTCGTCGTTTACACGTCGGTCGATCAGGTCTACGCCGAGCCGATCTTGCGTGATTTTCAGTCACGATCCGGTATTCGCGTCCGAGCCGTTTATGACGTGGAGGCGTCGAAGACTACCGGACTGGTCAACCGGTTGATCGCCGAGCAGAATAACCCCCGGGCGGATGTCTTCTGGAACGGTGAATTCGCGCAGACGCTGGTATTGGCGGAACGTGGGGTGCTCGGGGCCTATCGATCGCCTGCAGCGACAGGTCTGCCCTCGCTTCACGTCGATCCGGAAGGCAAATGGACCGGACTCGGGGCTCGTTTCCGAGTCCTTCTGGTGAATGCGTCGCTCCTTGGCGCGAAACCGGCGCCGAGCTCGATCTTCGATTTGCTCGATCCAGCCTGGCCGGCGGATCGGATCGGTATCGCCCGCCCCCTCTTCGGCACAACTGCCACCCACGCGTCGGCCCTCTACGTCTCTATCGGTCCCTCACGGGCTCGGGATTTCTTCTCCAGGGTGGAGGCCCGGGGAGTCCGCGTACTGGACGGGAATTCAACGGTCAGGGATCTGGTGGTCGCGGGCGAGCTTCTCTGGGGCCTGACGGACTCCGACGACGCCTGCGCGGCCGTTAAACGCGGGGCACCGGTCCGCGTCGTCATTCCCGATCAGGACGAGCTCGGCACGCTGCTGATCCCGGGCACTGTCGCGCTCATTTCAGGTGCTCCCAATCTCGCACAGGGGCAGCATCTGGTTGACTATCTCCTAAGCCCGGGAACCGAGAACGCATTAATTGACTCGGGGTTCTTTCAGCTTTCGCTTCGCGATTTGAGACTGAAGCCCGGCTGCATGCCCACCGGCGAAGAGGTAAGGGCCATGACGGCGGGCTTGCCTGAAATAAGGAGGAGTTTTCAGATTTGCCAGCAGGAACTGAGGGAGATTTTCCTGAAATAGCGTACCCGCCGACCAGGGGGATCCGGGCAAAAACGACGGTTCGAATCATCCTGCAGGGCTTGTTTGTGCTCATGGTGTTCGGGCCTTTCTGCGCAGTGGCGCTTCAGCTGCTCGATCCGGGAGTGGAAGCCGGTCGGAGCTGGATCGAGCTTCTCCTGCCGACGGGACGCAGGGGCCAACTCCTGATGCAGAGCGCCGGCCTGGCGACGGGCGTGGCGATCAGCACCACGGCACTTGGGCTTCTGGCGGCTCTCGCCCTTTGGCGCTGCCGCCAGGGGCGGTTGTCCCGGCTGAAATGGCTTGCCCTGGTCATGGCGCCGATTCCTCCCTACATACACGCACTCGCCTGGATGACGGCGCTGCGTTTCCTCTCCGGCGGGGCGGTTGGTGCGGGCCCACGCGCCGTGCACGGCTGGCTCCTTGCCTGGTGGGTGGAGACAATGGCGTTCCTGCCAATAGCGGCCGGGCTCTGCCTGCTCGGGCTGGAAGCAGTGCGACCAGCGCTCATCGAGTCCGCTCGCGTGATCCGTTCGGATCTCAAAACGCTTGGGCTGATTGTTCTCCCCCTGGCTGCCCCGGGCATCCTGGGGGCTTTTGTTGCCGTGCTACTGTTTTCGCTGACCGACTACAGCGTCCCCTCGATCTTCGCCGTCGACGTCTACACGCTGGAGATTTTTGCCGAGTACAGCGCAACGGGCAACGCCGGTGAAGCGTTCCTCCTCGCGGCCCCCGTCTCCGTGCTGGCGATAGGAGCCGTGCTTGTTTCGCAGTTGACCGTGAGCGAGGCGGCTTCCGCTGCTTCGCCACGGGTCCTGACTCCCATGGCCCCTCTCTCCTTACCGGACTGGTTCAAGTTGATTGAGAAAGGCGGTCTGTTCGTACTCGGCCTGCAGATCCTCGTTCCATTGGTAACTCTGGCTGCGCAGCTGGAGCGACCGGCTCGAATCTTTGAGACGGTTCAACTGGCGGCCGGGGACATCTTCTTTTCGCTTTACGTCGCTGCAATGGCGGCGGTTGTGTGCCTTGCCCCGGCGCTCGGCGCTGCTCGCGGCCTGCTTAGCGCCCGAGGTAGGAATCGTCTCTGGTGGTTCATCGCGGTCCTGCCGCTGGCGGTCCCCGCTCCTCTGATCGGCATTGGCCTGATCGTCATCTGGAACCGGCCGGGTCTCGCGGCGTTTTACGATTCCGCCTTGATGCCGGTCCTCGCAGCCCTGACGCGGTTTCTGCCGTGGGCGGCACTGGTCGTCCTCGCCCAGATGAGGCGGGTGGACCAGAGCCTGATAGAGGCCGCCCGCGTGCACGGCAAGGGCACCGTCATGTCGTGGCTGCGGGTCGATCTCCCGCTCGTGGCGCCTGGTATCGTGGCAGCTGCCGGAATTGTCTTCGCCCTGACCCTCGGCGAGCTTGGCGCAACGCTGCTGGTGACGCCACCCGGACGCTCCACACTCACCATCAGGATCTACAACTACCTGCACTATGGGGGCTCAGCCGATGTGGCCGCGCTCTGCCTGGTCATCCTGGGCGCGGGGCTTGGGGCCGCCTTGCTGGTCTGGGCGGCGATGAGCGGCTGGAGCTGGCTCGCGCGCCGCGCTTGATGAAACCGCACCGGGAGATGAGGCCTTTCGCGCTGCGATTGCGGTTTACCGGGCAAGGGGCTGGTTCGTGTGTTATAAAAGCCGAGGTTTGCGAACGATGCTGGAGATCCGAAACATCGAGAAGGCCTATTCGGTAACACCGGTGCTCCGAGGCCTTTCTGTGACCGTTGAACCCGGCGAACCGCTAGTGGTCTGGGGCCCGTCCGGAAGTGGGAAGACCACCTTGTTGCGACTGATCGCCGGCTTGGAGGTGCCGACAACCGGTGAAATTCTGATGGATGGCCAGGTGGTCAGCCGACGAGACTGGATGCTGCCGCCCTCTGCGCGCCAGCTCGGATTTGTCTTTCAGAGCTCGGCGCTCTGGCCCCACTTGACTGTGGCAGCCAACATACGGTTCGCGCTGCATTCCCGTCCGCGCCTCGAAATGCGCAGGCGACTGGAAGAGCTGCTCGAACGGACGGAGCTCGAAGAGCTCGCCGGGCGCTATCCGCACCAGATATCGGGCGGTGAGGCTCGACGCGCGGCCCTGGCGCGAGCGCTGGCTTCCCGTCCGCGCTACCTGCTCCTGGATGAGCCGTTGACCCATCTCAACGATGATCTGAAGGAGCGAATGCTCCACCTCATCCACGAGTACAGACAGCAGAGCCAAGCTTGCATCGTATATGTGACGCACGATCGTGAAGAGGCGCAGACGGTTTCGACCCGCTCAATTAATCTCCCGACGGCTGCTGGTTCCCGTTGATTGAGGTCGTCACTTTCGGGATAATGAGCCCGGCCTCCGCCAAACGGTTTAGTCCTGTGGTCAGCTGAGGTGTGTTCGATGGAATTCTGTTGTGGCAAGTGCGGAGCCGCCCTCGGTCAGAATGCCCGGTTTTGCAGGTCTTGTGGTCAACCGGTAGTGATTGCGACACCCGCTTTCGCCGGCGTCGCCATCTCGGCTCAACCGATTGCTCCGGCGCCAGGCAACCCGGTCGCCAGCGCGACCGGAGGTCCGCGTCTCCCGCCCCCTCCACCGTCTGTGCCACCGCCGGCGACGCTTCTCGCAGTGGGATTCCAGGCAGCCGGCCCTTCGCCGCCGCCGGTCGTCCCCCCGCCTTGGACTCCGCCGGCGCCGGCCCGTATCCCAACTTTTCCGAGCCCGCCGCCTCTGGCCGCCGGCCCGCCTCCCGCAGCCAGGCGTCCCCGGACCGGGAGTCCGACCGCACCGGGCGGCGCCGGTTCATCGGTTCTGCCCGCTGCGCCGGAGCCTTGGCAATTCCAGCGAACGACAGCAGCAACGGCTGACTCGGTGGTTGGGTCTTTGCTCAAGCCGGGAACCGCGAGGGGGACCGTGTCACGCATTTTCGAGCGGATGGTCAGGGGATGTCTGCTCGACCAACAGTCTGCCCGGGCAGCGGCCGAGGATGGGTCAGGAACTTCGGAGGCTTGGATCGCCTTGGCCGTAGTCTTCCTGGTCGGCACACTTGGCCCTTACCTGATCTTCTTTACCCTCCCGTCCCTTTCTCAATTGGTGATGATTGCGGTTCTGGTCGGCATCCAACTCCTCTCGTTCGCGGCTGGCGTTGCCCTGATGTCCTCGCTTCTGCCCTCGATTGCGGGAGTGCGTCTGACCTTCGCCCAAGTTCTCCGACCCCTCGCTTACGCGCAGTCAGTCGGAATACTGGGGATCATAACCGCGCTGGCGGCGGTTTTTGGACTCTGGAGGATTGTTACGAGCATCGCAGCCATTCGCGCCGTTGCGGGTTGCGATACGGGAAAGGCGGTCATTGTCCTGTTGATTGGCGCCATCGGTTCGTTCGCGGTGAGCATGATCCTCTCCCCCATTCTGATGGCTTTCCTGGTGTTCTGATAAAGCGTGCGGGCGAAGCGTGCGAGCGCCGGGAGCGGATCGCAGGTCGAGGTCGAGCTCAAGACAGGTGTGATGAAGAAGCGGATAGTCTGGCTTGCTGTTCAATTCGGGATCGGAATCGGCATCATCTGGGGGTTGAACCTGCTCCTCTCGCATGCCGGCGAAGCCGCGCGTGAGTCGCGCCTGCCTTCCGGCTGGCAGATCGTGCGACCTCCTCACGAGGTCTCGGCCCTCTCGTTGGCCGGAGGCATTGTCTGGGCCGGAGGCCGTGACGGTCTCACGCTCTTGGACCGGCGCTCCGGAGAGGTGCTGCCTCCGCCCGTCGGAGCACCTGCCTTCCGCTACGTGCTCGACATTCTGCATGACCGTAACGGCCAGGTTTGGGTGGCGTGGGAAGGAGGCGTCTCACGTCTTCGCGAAGGGCGGTGGCAGACGCTCGGAGCGAGCGACGGCTTGCCGCCAGGGCCCGCTTCCGCGCTCTTCCAGGACCGGGAAGGAACCATCTGGATCGGGTGCCCGAGTGGCATCTACCTGAGCAGGACTGATCGGTTTGGACCCTTCGCCCCGGCGGCGGGACTTCCGATGTCGGGAGTCGACAAGATCCTTCAGGACGGCCAGGGCGCGATGTGGTTTGGATCAGCATCGATCACCCGCGGGGGATTGGCCCGGTTTGACCAGCAGGGATGGACCTTCTTCTCGGTAAAAGAAGGCCTGGCACACAACTCGGTCAATGCCCTGCTCCAGGACAAAACCGGAGTGCTGTGGGCAGGGACCGGCTTCTCGCGCCGCGGCGGCGCAAGCCGGCTGCTCGCTGGGACCTGGCGTAATCTCTTCAGGGCCGACGGTTTGGCCGGGGAGAAGGTCAAATCGCTGTTTGAGGACCGCGACGGTCGTCTCTGGATCGGCTCGGAGTACGACGGCATCGTGGTGTTCCACCAGGGCGAACGGTATCTTCTCACTCCGGACGCCGGTCTGGCCGGCTGGGAGGTCAAAGAAATGCTTCAGGACGAAGAAGGACACTACTGGCTGGGCACCGAGGACGGCATCAGCCGCCTCGGCCGAATCGATTGGACCTCCTTGCGAAACGGAGGCTCGTGATGACTTTCCAGCAGGCCGGAGAGGCCTTCGTTCAGCTGCAGTCGCAATGGCAGGCAGGCCAGATCAGCCGGGAACAGTTCCTGGCAGCCGTGCCTCAACTCCGTGTACAGGACAACGCCGGCGTCTGGTGGCAGATCGATGCCTATTCGGGTCAATGGCTGGCCTGGGACGGAAGCCGCTGGGTTCAACCCGCGCAAGCTGCGAATGAGGCTGCGGCCGCACGCCCACCGAACGCGGGGTCGACTGGAACGACGACAACGGCGGCGCCGCAAACGATGCCCACCGGGGCGCATGCGGCGACCGCGGGCTATCCGCTCGGGGCGGCGCCAAGCGGCTGGGGGCGTATTCTTTGGGACATCATCACAGTCGCCGGTTGTGCAGCCATGGCGGGGGCCTGGTACTGGTACTCCGGAATGGCCGAAACCGCCCCGGACAAGAAGAGTTGCATAGCCATGGTGGCCCTTCCGCTCGCGCTTATCCTTTCTCGACCGCTGACCGACCGCCTTCTAATCAAGCTTCAGCCTTTTGTCGCCCGCATCCCCAGGATGGTCCTCCTGGGCGTGGGCCTGGCTGTCCCGTTTCTCGTGGCAAGCCAGCTGTACGGCCGGTACACGGAATTCGAGTACATGTTCAAAACGATCGTGATCAGCACGCTTCTCTCGTATGTCATCTTCCGCACGCCGATGGTTCGGCCCAGAGGCGGAGTGACCTCGGCAAAGAACGGAGGAATTTGATGATGCGAAAACTGCGGTCAATCACGCACAACCCGCGGGCACGGAAAATTGCTTGCGCTTTTTTCCTGGCGGAAATCATACTTTTGCCACTTGTCGCGTTCGTGCCGATGACCGTCCTTGCCGACGACTGCAACCAGGACTGGACCAGAGCCGAAGATTGACTGCGGACCCCCGGGTTTGCCCAAGGTTTGGGCACTACAACAGGAGTCGTGGTCACAATCCTGGTCAATGGCGTCGCCATCAAGACCATCATCCTCGCCCCCAAGCCAACCGAGGGAGCGACGGGATCGGAGGAACAAGAAGAACTGCCTCCGCGCCAGGTTCGCGTCCAGGTCACGGTCAGGGACAACCAGGAGAAGGAGAGGACCGTCTTCTATGCCGACGTCCTCGACTGCATCTACATCATGGCGTGGGTCGAGGAGGATACGGAAAAGGGAACGGTGTCGCTGGACGCACCCGTGCAGTTCCAGCTTGCCTCAGGACGGTCGTGGCTCAGGTTGGACACGTTGCCGTCCTCTCCGCCTGCAGCCCTGTGTTCCCTGCAGAGAACGAGTCCGGAACCGATCCCCGAGGATGCGCACCTCGATCCACCGCAGGTGACGGTCATGACGAGCATCGACGGTGCTCCGGTTTCCGTGCCGGTCGGCTTCGCCGTGCGCCGGTTCCGGGTTGCCCTGAGCGGCGATACGGTGTCCCCCGAGCCGGAGGTCCTGGAGGCGTGAGGCTTTCGTGTGAGCTAATTGCAAAATTCCACGAACGAATATCGAATATCGAGAGCCAATTGCAGAAATCGCATTTTAAGGCCAACGGCCTGATTCAGATTAGCCTGGGGCGAAGCCCCAGGAACCGGATTTGGGGCGGATTCCAGCGCTGTAAGCGCGATTCAAAGCGAGGTTGCGTGGGCTTTGAGTCGCGCCTTCAGCGCTGGAACCCGGGCTGTCACTCGATCTCCTGGGGCTTCGCCCCAGGCTAACCTGAGTCAGGCCGTTGGCCTTAAAACCACTCATGCTTGGAATTCTGCAATCGGCTCCAGTGGATGGCTTGTAGGCGACGATGAACGACCCAAAACTGCAGACTTTTCGAATACCGTTTTCCGCTGACGGAATGAGCTTCGGGACCCTCGTAATCGACGCCCGGGCGACTGAGAGCTCTTCCGAGGGAGGCGAAATCCCGCTACCCCTGCGCTGCGTGAAACCCGGGATAGCTCCCGGTGAGCCTGCGGCGCTCGTATTCTCCACGCCGGGTTTCGCTCCCGGCGCGACTTCCGTCGCGGTCCACACGGACATCAGCCCTCAGCTGGGCAGCGCTCTGCCCAGGGAGCCGGTAGGCGTGGAGATCGCCCTCGGCCCCTCCGAGGCCTCGGATGGGACTCAGTTCACCGGCGGCGAAGTCATCAAACGATGCCAGGTCCGCGTCTCCGACACTCAAATCGAGTGGGATACCGAGCCCGCACATTTCAAGCAGGGCGGTCGGATCGTGATCCCGGCTGATGGCCGAACGGAAGTCACGTTGATCGTGCGGGCGCGCAAGCTCGTCCCGGGCCAAGGCGTAATCCCCGACGACAACGCGGTCGAGTTCACCCACATGCTCCAGCCCGGCTCCTTTGCCCCGCCCATCAAGGATGTCTTCGGCCCGGTCGAAAAGCCGGCGGAGCGCCGAGAGGAACGCTCGCGCTGGAAATCCGTCCGGGCTCTGCCCGATCCGGCCACGAACGTACAGCTCCCCGCGGAATGCTACATCCGCGTAAAGGCCTGGGCCCCGCGCGACGATAACGCGGCCGAAGGGGCGGTAGAACGCGTCGATTGGGAGAAAGTCAGGATAAAGGCCGGGGCTCAGTTGAAAGACATGGTCATGATCCCGGTGGTTCTGGCCGAGCCGAAAGTGAAGATCGAGCTGCTCGAGCCGCCCGCCATGCCGATTCCCGCTAATGGCGAACCCCAGGAGCTGACGCTTCAGTTGGCGTGGGATATGGGCGAGGCGGCGGCGCCGGGCGGCGAAAACCGGGCCTCGGGGTTGGACGTCACAGTCGAACAGAAGGAGGATCCGGCCGGCAAGCTCGACAGCAAGTACGAGCAACCCCTTGGGCCGACGGATACTGAGGGCAAAGTTTCGTTCAAGTACACTCCTCCCACGCTGACCTACCGGCCCGGAGGTCGCTACTACGAGGATTTCAACGTCTACACGGGCAAGGACGACGCGCGCCGCAAGTTAGGGGAGTGCCGGATCACGCTGTCGCCCGAGATCAAGATCCGTTTCACGGGCAAGAAAGAGCGTGAGCACAAAGGCAACCCCTTCGGCCTGACTTTTGATTTGCCGCGGGAAGTCGATATCCCAGCCGACAAGAAAGTCCAGACCATCAAGGGAACGGCGCGCCTGCAGTTCTCGGACAATACCACCGGCAATGAAAGGACGCTTCCGGTCTTCGCCGCCAAGATCAAGGTGGAGTTCTGGGACGGCAAGGAGTTCGTAGCCCATCCCTCCGGGCCCGAATTCGAGACCGACGATAAAGGCTGCTTTTCCTGGGACATCAAGGATCTCATTGGAGCTTCCGGGAAGCGCGAAGACAGCACCTATACTTTGGACGAAGACCGCGAAGACCCGCTGGCAGATTTGAACCCGAAGGCCGAGGAACTGATAACCAATTACGAGGAGAAGGTCAAACGCTTCTGCCCGTTCAACATTCTTAGCGCCGACCTGGGGGAAAAGATCAAGCAGTATCGGACCGTCTTCACCGAACAACTCGCCGGCCGCAAGGTCGATGACTTCGTCAAGATCATCAGCGCCACGGAAGCTCTGCGAGCGGCGTCCAGCTATACCCATTCGTACAATCAGTTCTATGACAACGTCGCCCGCATAGTCGTAGACCAGGTTCGCGACCTTTTCATGGCACTGGTCGAAGTCGGACTGGCTTTCTTCAACGTCGCCGATAAGATCGCCAAGTCCCTCGGGGACAAGCTCGCGGCCGCCGGCCAATCAAGTTGGATGGTCTGGCTGCGCAATAACGTGGGCATTCCGTTCTACAACCGCTGCCAGGCCATGGCGCACTGGCTTGCACAACGACTGGAGCCGCTTCTGAGGACTCCGGGCCAGCCCGGCGCCCCGCTCACCGCCTGGGAGCAGTTTGTTGCGCGCATTTTGAACCAGGCCAGAAAAGTGATGGAGGAGACAGAACTGATTCCGCTCATCAAAGGGGTGTTTTCGGTGCTTGGTCAGTATGTGTTTGCCGTGATCGGGAACTGGTTCAGGCAGCTGCCCTACAAGCTGCCGCTGGTCATCATCGGCCGCCTCGCCAACCTCTTCTTTGGTGAAACCAGCCGCCAGCTGCTCGAGCGCTGGGTCTCTCAAATCGTGGAAGACCTGACCAAGGCCATCCTCAATTGGTTCCAAACAGCGGCAACGGCTGTACAGGGAGGACAACGGCCAACTGTGGACATCGCGTCGATTTTCAACGTCTTTGTCCCGGCTGCCGAGGCCGCCTTGACTGACGTGCATCGCGCCGCCTCCCAGCTTAAAGTCCCCGAGGATTACGAGCCTCGCCAGGATGAGCTGAAGAACGGGTTTAGTGCGTTGCGAGACGCCGGGCTGAAATGGGAGCTGGAGGGCATCCAGAATGACGAAGCCATGGAGTTCATAGGTCTGACCATGACCTACGTGCAGTATTTCCTGATCGCCGTTGCCACCTTCACGACCGCCATTGGTGGGGCGGCAGTCGCTGCAGGGTGCCGGGGCATCTCTATCGCCTGGGGTGCCTTGCGGGGGGTCATCAGGATCTTCGGCCCGTTGCGTTGCGGCATGGCGTCGGCTGTTGCCATAACCGCGCACTACCGGGTGCAGGTGAACCGGCTGATTCAATAAAGAGGGGCCGATCATGGATATTCTAGATCTGGGTTCAGAAGCCGCGCCGTCCGATGCCAGCCCGTGGGCGGCAACCCTGGAGATGATCTTCGCAACCGTTCAGGGGCCGGTCCCGCCGGCGCCAATGCAGCTCCAGGTGGCCCATCAGGCGCGTGCCCTGGTTGAGGAAATCGTTCTCGCTCCTCTCCCGGAGGCAAGTCCCGAGGCCGCATGGGTGGCGATTACGCACCCGAGCTCGGTGGTTCTCATCTCGGGCGAACGCTCCCTGGTCGCTCAGCTGCAGTTCGGGAGTGTGGTCACCGTGGACATGTCGATCCCCGATCAGGCGGCCTGGTCAATCGTCTGGGACTCGCCGGGTGCCGACGCCGAGTCCCTGCTCTCCGGAGTTTTGTCGGGCTCGGCCGCTGCCAGTTCCGCGCGGCCCGCCGTCCGAATAGGGGTCTTTCAAGGCGACCGGCGCGCGGCCGAGACCGCCTTCGACCAGGCCGGCGGATGGCAGGATGAGCTCGACGATCGGGCGTTGATCGAGGATGTTAACCGGCGACTGGAGGAAGCGGGTCGGTCGTTCGACGAGCCCGGAGAAGGGATCGGCGCGGCGGCCGGAACGCCCCCGGCGCCTGGCTCGGTGTCCGGCGCTGGGGCTGGGGTCGCTGGGGTCTCAGGTGGTGTTCTGGCCGGGGCCGCAGCAGCGGTCGCAGGGGTGGCGGCAGCCGCCATCGCCCGTGAGGTTGCCAAAAAACGAGCGCAAACGGAGCCGGCGTCCTCCGCGGCTCCGACGCCGCCCTCTCCTCCGCCTCCTCCTGTTTCCTCTTTGCCCGTTCGCTGGTACTACATGCAGGAGGCCCGGCAGGAGGGGCCGATTGAGGAACCGGCGATCCGGCAGTTGGCCGTCCAGGGAATCATAACCGCCGACACGCTCGTCTGGAATGAATCGCTGCCCGATTGGACAACGGCCGCCCGTGCCGGGCTTGTGGTTGCACCGCAAACCGGTTTCCCGAAGCCTCCGCCGCCTCCCCCACCGGCTGCGGCGCCTCCGGGGAATCCAAGCCTCACGACCAGGCCTTGCCCGAAATGCCGTGCCCAGGTTGGGGCAAGGGCGCGCTTCTGCACGTCCTGCGGCCACCCTATCGGATAACCTTACCGCCGCCGGCTGCTCCGCATCAGGTTCATGAGCATGTAGAAAAGGGACATTCCCGCCAGGCCGCGGCCGGCCTGCGCCTGGATCAGGCCGGATGCCCCCGCCGAGCCGTCGAATCCGGCGATCATTGGCCACAGCAGAAAAGCGAGTGACGGGATGATAACGAGCACCGCTACCCACCTTCCGAGGCGCGGGGCCAGTGCCACCGAGACGACCGAGAGCACACAGGGCAGCAAGAACCGGGCGCCCGCCGCCGGGTTGGCGCGGTAGGCGGCGCCGTGTTGGAAGAACTGGATGCCAATACCCGGCAAAAGCGACACCAGGCTGTCGCTGATCCGCGCACCGGACCGAGGCGGGGTCGCCGGACGGGGAACGCTCACCGTCTGAGCGCCCGGGGCGCCGGCGGGGTAAATCGGGACGGTTCGGGGAGGTGACGGCGGGGGGGACGGCACGGGCCGCGCCCATGCCTGACCGTTCCAGAACAGCCAAGCGCCGTCACCAGGGTCAAGTTGCCACCACTGGCCGGTTGCGTCCTGAACCCGAAGTTCCCCTATCGCCGCGTTAAAGGCCTCTATCGTGAGACTTCCCGAGTTCACCGCCATCCTCAGCTGTACGAACCGCTGTCCTGCTTCCTCGAAGGTCATGCGAGTGCGTCCTCCCGTCGGTGGTGAGAATAGAGCAAGTGTGACGGGCCGTAAATAGCAGAAGCCGTCAGCGCCGTGAGCGAAGAGTGGCAAGGGGTAACAGCGCTACCTTGGAACTGGGTCAAAGTCGAGGTTTAAGCACCGGATCGGGGGTGGCGGCAGGCGCCCTATTGTGGCCGGACTCTCCAGAGTCCGGCACTGGAGTTTTTACATTTTCAGCCGGCTGCGCGATCGCCTTCGGCCTGAAAGGCCGAGACATAGTAGCCCGGGGCGGAGCGCTTTTTGCGTAGCCCCGGGCTAAGTCAGCAACGAGCTTCAAGCCCTGAAAGGGGCGGGAGAGAAAGCACTCCGCTCCAGGGGCCTCAATCCCACACGTAGCGTTCATCGTACGCGACCTGGTACTTCTGCAGGAATCGTCGGTATTCGTCTTGGAAAGTTCTCCTCCGGTGGTGTTCGGCCTGCTTGGCGATGTACGCAGTTACCCGGGGCACTTCAGATTGGGATACAGAGAAACCGCCATAACCGGCTTGCCAGTGGAAGTCACGGAAGCGGGGGCCAAGCGTCTTCAGCCATTTAAAAGGACCCGTTTTGACATGCTCGACCGCTTTGCACAAAGCAAGATTCTTGGACAGGGCGAATCATGAATGGACGTGGTCAGTGGCGCTGCCGATCTTCAACGAATGCGAGTCGATCTCGTCAAAGATTCCGGCAAGGTACTCATGAAGCCTTTCGGAAATCTCGGGATGAAGCACCGGCGGCTCGGTCCTTGGTACTGAAAACCAGATGAACATACAGTTGTGCCAATGACTGTGACATGGTCCGTCGCTCCGTGCAGGCATCTTACGCCCTTTCAGGGCTCCGCTCTATGACCCGTCTGAAGCCCGGGGCTACGCAAA
>CAYQYP010000412.1:0-2248 GCA_964421755.1 uncultured Acidobacteriota bacterium | reverse complement strand
GCACCTGATCCGTCGCGCCGCCGAAATGGAGCTGACCTACCGCCTTGCCGACCGCGAAGCGATCATGGTCTCTCTCACCGGCTTCCTTACCGCCCTCGCGATGAACTACGTCTACAAGGGCAACTTCGTCGCGAAGTGACGGACGGGTGCTAGCCGCCACAAAACGGCGAGTCACTCAACCGCCGCTGACTTAGGTGGTCCCGTACGATCACGGAGTAGGCAAAGGCTTCTGGGAGCGCGGGACCGGCAACCAGCTTATTGTGGCCGGACTCTCCAGAGTCCGGCGCGTAGCTGCCGCGGACAGAGGAACTAAGGGGGCGAGGAAACGTCAGGGGCGGTCGAGCCCTAACTGCGGGCCGGTGATCGTATATCAGCCGGGCTCTCGGCGAGCCCGGCGCCGGACTCTGGAGAGTCCGGCCACAATAGGGGTGGACGCAACTACCGTGCTCAAGGGCCGCGGGGTTTCGATGCGGCTCGCCGCCCAACTCGCCACAAGACGGCGAGTCACGCCCTGATTCCGCTTTAAGACCGGGAAGCCCAAGTGGGGCCTGAGAAGGCGTGCACCCATTTGGTGAAAAGAGCATCGCCTACAGGGTTTCGCCCCGTGGTAATGTAGCCTCTGGTGCTTTTTTTGGGGGGGCGCGCCGAAGGTGGATCAGGGGATTCTGCCGTTCGTATTTGAAGCCGCGCCGCAGCCAATGAACCTGACGGCGTTTGCAGGCCTGACCTTGGTTTCGGAGACCATGTTGGCTTTGGGCCTGGAGGAAGTCGTGCAGGCGCGCCTGCAGTTGCGGGAACGGCAGCGCGGCTATACCGAGTTCGACAAGATCCATGCGCTGGTCCTGGTGCAGGCGGCCGGGGGTGAGTGCGTGGAAGATGTTCGCATCCTGGCCCGGGATGCGGGCTTGGTCCGGCTCTTGGCCCGACCGCTGCCCTCGCCGGACAGCCTGCACGATTTTCTCGGGGCGTTTCACGATGACAGTCAGTTCACCGGGAGACCGGGGCTGGGAGTGGCCTGGATTCCGGAAGAGAATGCGGCCCTGCAGGCCTTGGCGGCCATCAACACGGTTCTGGTGCAGCGAGCGGTCAGCCAGGCGTCGGCGGAGCAGGCCACGTTGGATCTGGATGCGACGATCATCGAAAGCCACAAGCGAGACGCCTTGCCGCATTACAAGGGAGGGCGAGGTTATCAACCGACGGCGGTGGTGTGGGCCGAGCAGGATCTGGTGCTGGCCGATCAGTATCGGGACGGTAATGTCCCGGCGGGCATGGACACCCTGGGGGTGGCGCGAAGAGCCTTTGGGGCCCTGCCCGCCACGGTGCGTGAGCGCAGGTTCCGCGGCGACAGTGCCTGCTACGACGAAGCCCTGCTGAAGTACTTGGTCAGGGAGCACACCCAGTTCACGATTTCGGCCGACATGTCGGAACAGGTGCGCAAGCTTTGCGAGGCAGCGACCGTCGAGTGGACCTTGCTGGAGGATCGGGTCCATGAGACGGTGCGGGTGGGCGAGGTGGAATTCACGCCGGGGGACTGGCCCAAACAAGCCCAGCCGCTGCGCTATGTGGCCTTGGAGATCGGTGCGAAGCAACGCACCCTGTTTGGCGAGCCGGTCAGATACCTGGCAGTGGTGAGCAACCGGGGACCGGAGCTCGGACCGGCCGAGGTGGTGCGTTGGCATTGGGAGAAGGCGGGAACCATCGAATTCGTCCACGACGTGAGCAAGAACGACTTGGCGGCCAGGTTGCCGCCCAGTGGGAAATTCGGCGCCAACGCCGCGTGGTATCGGCTGACGCTGCTCACCTACAATGTTCTGACCGTGCTGCGTCGTCTGGCCTTGCCTGATCGCTTCCGGGAGGCGCGCCCCAAGCGCCTGCGCTATGAGGTGTTCACCGTCCCCGCAGAAATTCATAGCCATGCCCGCCAACTCAGGGCGCGGCTTGGGGTTCCGCCCCTGACGGTCGAAGAATTTGTGGCCAGTCGGGGAAAGCTGCGCGACCTGCGCACCGCCATCGGCGGCGCGGCCGATTCCGCCTCTCCGTGCTAAAGCGTTTCTATTGGCGCGCTCGTCCTGAGGCTCCATGTCTCTCTTTTCGCGCCCTGCTTGGGTTTCCAAGTCATCCCGCCGCAACTTCGCTGCTTAAAGCGTTTTTAGGGATTAGGGGCAGTGCTTGCAAGTTGCCGGGAATGCTTATATTATGGCGGCCGTTTAGAGTCCTGTGAAAGTTTCTGCGGAGACGAGAGATGGCG
>CAYQYP010000411.1:0-5123 GCA_964421755.1 uncultured Acidobacteriota bacterium | reverse complement strand
GCACGAAAGCGAACGACAGTGAGCGAGAGTAAGCGGACCACCAGTCATTCGCCAAGTCGAGACATTTAAACACGAAGCAGTGGAGCGAGTCAGGTGGTCCGCTTACTCGCTCGCTTCTCTCGCTGTCGTGCGCGGCTCCATTCGATCTCGCCCTCCGCCGGGAACTCGCCGGTCTATCGCCTATTCATAATAGAAGAGTTAACATTTTCAACAAAGAAGGGGACAGGTTTCCATTTTTGTTCAAACGCGTCCCGTTATACTCTTGACCGATATAACGAGAAGCGTTATAGTCGAAGGATGAGCTCGCCTGAAACATTCCTCCCGCTTCAGCCCGCAGTCTTCCATATCCTTATTGCACTGGCCGATACTGACCGGCATGGCTACGCGATCATGCAAGAGGTGGCCTCACGGACAGGCGGCAAGGTCCGCCTCAGCCCAGGCACCCTCTATGGCTCCATTAGACGGATGCTGGAGGACGGCTTCATCCGCGAACTTGACCAGCGGCCGGCGAAAGGCGACGACGAGCGTCGCCGGTACTATCGGATCACGCCGCTCGGCCGAAAGGTGGCCGCGGCAGAGGTGGCGCGGATGTCTGAACTGATCGCGCAGGCGCAGGCCATTGGCTTGCGCCCGCAAGGCGCCTAGGGAGGTTTTATGCGATTCTCTCAGACGCTCTACCGGTGGTTGCTCCATCTGTACCCGCGTGATTTCCGCGATGAGTATGGCGAGCAGATGCTGCTCGATTTCCGGGACTTTGCGAAGGACCGGCCGTTTGCCGCCTGGGTATCCGCTGCCCGGGACGGCCTTCTGAATGCTCCGGCGGAGCACCTTCGATTGCTGCACCAGGATCTGCGCTACGCTTTTCGGACCTGGAAGCGAGCGCCGGCTCTGCCCGCGTTCGCACTTCTCACTTTGATGCTCGGAATTGGGGGCGTCACGGCTACCTTCAGCCTGGTTCGTGGGGTCATCTTGAAACCGCTGCCCTACCTCGAACCGGAGCGATTGGTCCGTATCTTTGAAAGCAGCGAGAAGCACGGTTACCCGCAGTTTTCAGCATCCGTGCCCAACTATCTTTCCTGGCGCGAGCGGGTTCGAAGCCTCGAACTGGCCGCTTACAGCGGAATGAGCTTCACCCAGACCGGGGAGGGAGAGCCGGAGCGACTCGAGGCACTGGCGTGCACTGCGAGCTTCGCGCCGTTGCTTGGTGTGCGGATGACGCTGGGACGCTGGTTCACTCCGCCCGAGGAACAGGACGGACAGCATCGCGTGATTGTCTTGAGCGACGGCTTCTGGCGTGCGCGGTTCGGTGGAGACCAGCGTGTCCTTGGCCGCGTTCTTACGCTAAACGGTGCGACGTACACTATCGTGGGAGTAGCTCCGCCCGGCTTTCGGTTCATAACCGAGCCCAGTCTATGGACGCCGAAGATTCTTGACCCCGGTGAAAACCGTGGAAACCATTACATCACCGTGATCGGCCGCCTCCGGCCTGGTTTCACAATCGCCAAGGCCCGTGCGGAATTGGAGACGATCGCTCTCGATCTCGAGAGGCAATTCCCGGAAAGTAACGCGACTTGGACGACTCGCGTTTCTCCGCTTGATGAATGGATGATCGATCGTCACGTTCGAGACTCCCTGCTGATGCTCCTGGGGGCGACCGTTTTGATGCTGGTCATCGCGTGTGCGAACGTTGCCAACCTGTTGCTCACACGAGCCGCGGCTCGCCAAAGCGAGTTCTCCATCAGGACCGCCCTGGGAGCAGGAGCGGTTCGCCTCGTACGGCAGCTTCTGACCGAGAGTGCCTTGCTTTCGGTAACCGGCGGGCTCCTTGGAGTGGGGGCGTCCTGGTGGATCATGCAGGCGTCGCGCCCCTGGCTGAAAGACTTTGTGCCGCGAGCCGAGGAGCTTGCTCTGGACAAGACGGTTCTGGCTTTTGCTCTTGGTGTCTCTCTTTTGACCGGTTTAGCCTTCGGAATGGCGCCGGTATGGCATGTCTTCGGCCGTAGTCTGGCCGAATCCTGCCAGCAGACCGGACGCAGTCTGTCTTCCACTCCTCACGGCCTGCTCCGGCGCGGACTCGTGGTCGCTCAGATTTCGCTGGCCGTAGTTCTGTTGATCGGCGCCGCTCTTCTGCTGCAAAGCCTGGCCCGGCTGCAGCAGGTTCCTCTCGGTTTTGACGCAGACACCCTGGTCACCGCCCGGGTCGCCCTTCCCAGGGCCAAATACCTGGGGCCGAAATACGGGCAGGCGGCCGCAGCGATCGCCGAAGCTTTGCGTTCGACACCAGGCATCCTGTCCGCCAGCGCCGCCACCGGAATCCCGTTCTCAAACGTGGGAGATTCCTCCATGTCGAGTGGCGAAGATTTCAGCAGTACGAGTTCCCGCTGGGTCGAACACAAGTATTTCGAAACAATGTCGATTCCGCTCATAAAGGGCCGGCACTTCTTGTCCACCGATGGCCCCGACTCAGGACTGAAGGTGATTCTCAGCGAGGAATCGGCGCGTCGGTTGTTTGGGGAGGACAACCCGATCGGTCGCACGCTGCGGATTGACACCGGCAGCCGGTTCGAAGTCGTCGGAGTGGTGGGGGATGTCCGCCTGCGGCAACTCAGCGAACCACCACAGCGAATCGCCTATTTCCCTGCGACCCAGGGAGGGTCCTGGCCGAACCTGCATCTGGTCGTTAAAACGCGCCTGAGCTCGACCGAGACGGCTCAAGTCCTGCGGCGGCGTATTCGAGAAATTGACCCTAACGTGCCTGTCTTCGACATCGCGACTATGCGCGAGCGCGTCGGAGACAGCTCTCGGCAGGCTCAGCTGCAAACCTGGCTTCTAACCGGCTTCGGAATACTCGCGCTCACGCTCGGCGCGCTCGGCGTTTACGCAGTGGTCGCTTTCCTCGTACGCAGTCGGATGCGGGAACTCGCCGTACGCCAGGCGCTTGGCGCTCCGCCTGGACGCGTCATGGCGATGATTCTCGGACAGGGTCTCAGGCTGACACTCGTCGGCGTGGCACTCGGTTTGGCTGGAGCCGTCGCCGCAACCCGGGTATTGACTGACCAGTTGTTCGGAATCGGCCCGCTGGATACCCGAACTTTTGGCGTCATCCCGGTGCTACTCTCCGTGGTTGCTCTGGCGGCCTGCTATCTCCCGGCCCGTCGTGCGGCGGCGATCGACCCGATGTCCGCATTGCGGACCGAGTGATTCCGCGCTCAACGAATTTGGGATCAGGCACTTTCAGGTGTCGCTATATCACGGCCAAAAAGCGCAAAGCCGGCCGTACCGATGACGCCGAAAAGAAACGCTGCCACGAGATTCGTCTGGGGACTGAGCTCCCACAAGAAGGCGCCGCCAAAGGCGGCCACAGAGACGAAGACGTCGCGAATCAAATAGTAAAGCCCGAACATGCCGGCCTTGGAATCGTCGGGAGCAAGGTCCATGATCAGCGCCTTGCGCGTAGGCTCGCCGAATTCCTTAAGTCCTCGCAGCACGAAAGCCGCCGTCAGCCACTCCATGGAACGGCTGTAGAGAAGCGCCAGTGGAAACAGGGTGAAGAAGACGAAGGTGATCAAAACAAACGGTTTCTTCGTTGTCTGGTCTGCCAGGTAGGCAATCGGAATGTATACAAGGACGGCGGTGGCCATCTCGACGGTCGTGAGAACTCCAAACTGCAGCGCTGTGACCGGGTCAGCGATCGTCTTCATGCACCAGACGACCACGAACGCGTAGGGAATCTGTTCGCAGAATCGGATGAGAATGTCGGTAACCAGCAACCTTTTCAACGCCGGGTCCATGCGACGCAAGAGCTTCCGGATACTCTTTTCCGGATTGGGGCCGAACGCGGCTGCCGGCGTGATCAGCGTCTCGCCTTTTTGTCCCTCGGCGGCCCTCTGCGTCCTCCGATGTGAGCCGGCACCGTCATCCCGAATCAAGACCTGTTGCAGCAGAAGTGCCACCACGGTCATGGCCAAAGCGGCCCCGAAGGCAAGCCGAATTCCTGTGCGTTCTCCCCACAGCACGATGAACTGCCCTCCGATCAGCGGGCCAAGGGCCATGGGGACACGTCGCGCAAGCGAGTGCATGCTCACCCCCATGGTTCGTTTCCCGCGAGGGAGTGCGTTGTATATCAGGCTCATGATCGCGGGGAGCGAGATGGCCGACCAGGAGATAAAGAGCACGGCTGCGGCCAAGACTGCTTGCCACGCGGGGATCACGATGACCAGGGCGAAACCGGTCATGGCAACCAGGTTGAAGATCAGAAGGGCTCGTTTGGCGCCGACCCGGTCGGACAGATAGCCCCCCGGGAACGAATAGAGAGCAGAGAGGAGGTTGTCCATGGCCTGCAACAGGCCGATAGCCAGCGCACCTCCGCCGAGCGCCAGTATGTAGATCGGAAGAAAGCGTTCGGCCATCCGCTCGCCCATATCCACCAGCACCGCGACCGCCAAGATCCCCACTGTCGTGCTCTGAAGGGCGAGAAAGGCAGTAATCCGCAAGCCCCGGGTCTTCATGCTTTCATCGGCTGTCATGTTGACCCTTACGCTTCATGCCCGGCAATATCCAACCGGCACCAGGCATAAAGGGCGTCGTAGACCTGAAACTGCGCCTCGATGTTCTCGAGGTCGTCCGGATAGCGCAGGCTGTAACCGACCGCTATGGCCTCCAGGCCGGCCGCAAGCGGATCGGTCTCAAGACGGTTGGTATCAGCGGCCCTGACGATTTTTGCCATGTGCAGGAGAGCCTTATCGGTCAGTCCGTAATCCTCGATGATCGCGTCGAAACTGCACCGGTCGTCCCGGTGGTGCAGCTCGGCCCCCGGGGTATCAAAGGGAATCGCGCCCACTTCCTTGGCAATCTGCATAACCTTGCTCTTGGGGACAAACAAGAACTCGGCGTCCGAGTCGACGAACCGGGTGATCAGCCAGGGGCAGGCCACCCGGTCAACGTGCACGTGAGAACGTGTAATCCATTTCATGGGATTCTCCTTTCCTCCGCGGCCGTAAGACCAGACCGCAAGATGTCGCGGGCAATGCACTCATTATAGGCGTTCGGACCCGAGCCGCTGAATGACGACAACTGACCGGCTGACCATATGGGTTGAAGTTCACCCTGGAGTCTGGAACTCG
>CAYQYP010000410.1:0-2582 GCA_964421755.1 uncultured Acidobacteriota bacterium | reverse complement strand
GTCCTATTCGCCTACCAAAGCTACTGCTGACTTCGACGGTTCAAAAAGATGAAAGGATTCAGTGGCTGGCCCTGCAGCCGGACTTCGTAGTGGAGATGCGGTCCGGTCGCCCGACCGGTCGCGCCCACGTAGCCGATGATGTCGCCCTTCTTAACCTTCTGACCGTTCAATACGACAATCTGCGACAGGTGTCCGTAGCGGGTCGAAATGCCGAACCGGTGCTCCAGGACGACGAGTTTTCCATACGCCGGATAGCGATTGGCAAAGACCGCCACGCCATCCGCTGGGGCTATTATTTTAGTTCCCACAGGGGCCGATATATCGAGACCTGGATGGAAGTCCCGGGTACCATTGAATGGGTCGGCCCGATATCCGAAACCGCCCGAAGCATAGCCCTGGACAGGTTGAATCGAGGGAGTCGCCGAGAGCAGCAGGCTGCGGTTGGTATAGTGCTGCTGCAGCTGCTGGAAGTCGATTTCGAGGTTGCGTTTCCTTCGGTTCAAGCCCTGCAGTTCCCTGATCAGGTCTTTTCCGCGCAAGGGGCCTAAGGTACTGGCGGTAGTCGGTCCACCGAGGCCGCCAAGTCCATCGGACTCCAAGCCAGAAAGAATAGTCAGCTTCTTGGAGGTCACCTCCAAGGCAGACAACTGATCGGTGAGTTGGTTGGCCCGCCGGCGAAAAGTCTCGTTTTCCTTTCGGAGTTGATCAGCCTCTACGCGCAGACGTTCGTATTCGGATGTCTGCTTCCACATCCGATAATAATGAAGATTAGAGAGGACAAAAGCGGTTACGAGGACTAGGAATGCAATGCCGGCGCTGAGGATGAGCTTACGCGAGAAGGTAAACTTGCGGGCGGGGGTCTCGGCGAAGCGGGCGATGATGACTGTCAGGTCCCCTTTTCTCATCTGGTACCCTCCTCCCCACACCAGATCTACAAGAAAACACTAGAAATAAAGTATTTGTCCCCCCACGAGACCGGGACAGTATATGAATGGAGCAGGAGAGAGTCAAGTGAGTTCGGACACACTTTTGAAATGGTGGAGGCGGTGGGAATCGAACCCACGTCCGAAAGTCTTCGCCAGCAGAATCTACATGCTTATCCGGATTCGTTGATAACCGTGAACAAGCACCGGATCCGGCAAACAAGCTCGTCCACGGTTCCCTCAGAACGATTCTCGACGACTCCCTGAAGGAGCCAAAGCCGCCGAAGATCCCGCGGAATCGACGCCTCAACTTACCCTGCGGGAGGAGCAAGAGAGACGGCTACGTTAATTACGCAGCGAGAGCTAACTGTTCGTTGGCAGTTATTGGTTTTGCCACTGTTTTACGAGGTTGCGGCACCTCGGCATGCATCTACTGCCTCAACTACTCCCGTCGAAGCCGGTCGCCCCCTTTTTGTCTAATTATATAACAGATGCTTAAACGATGATTTTGTTGCAGGTGAAAACCCAGGCCGGATCGGTTGTGATCCGTGGAATCCTCTGGCTACGGTATTATTCTCCGCATGACCTTCGCCATCGAAAACATGCAGGAATCGGACTGGGACGCGGTCCGAGGTATCTACGAGGAGGGGATCGCGACGGGCAACGCGACATTCGAGACAACCGTGCCGACCTGGGCAAAGTGGGACGCGAGCCATCTCGAGTCGCCGCGGCTGGTTTGCCGCAGCGACGAAGGGGTCTCCGGATGGGCCGCCCTGACGCCGGTTTCCGGCCGTTGCGTCTACTCGGGCGTCGCCGAGGTCAGCGTGTACGTTGCAGCGAACCACCGAGGGAAAGGTATCGGGTTGGCCTTACTTCAATCCCTGATAGCGGAGTCCGAGAGGGTGGGCATCTGGACGCTGCAAGCGGGGATTCTGACCGAGAACCAAGCGAGCATCGCCGTCCACGAAAAAGCGGGCTTCAGGATTGTCGGGACGCGAGAGCGCCTGGGCAAGCTGAACCGCGTGTGGCGAGATGTGCTACTGCTCGAACGCCGCAGCACGATCGTCGGCGTGGGCTAGAACGGCGAGATTGAGCCAAACCGAAGGACCTCAAGGACGCTAAGGACAGAGAATCAAATACTCTTAACCCCCATTTCTCACGCCGTGCTCGGGCAACCGCCGGAGCCGTGCACGCAGCGAGGGTGTTGAAATGTTGACTCTTCTATCAATAGGCGGGTAGACCGGCGAAATTCACGGCGGAGGGCGAGATCGAATGGAGCCGCGCACGACAGCGAGAGAAGCGAGCGAGAGTAAGCGGACCACCTGACTCGCTCCACTGCTTCGTGTTTAAATGTCTCGACTTAGCGATTGATTGGTGGTCCGCTTACTCTCGCTCACTGCCGTTCGCTTTCGTGCGCGGCTCCATTCGATCTCGCCCTCCGCACGACATCAGCCCATAACAAGTCCGTCAATACCTGTGGGCCAAACGCACTTCTCCGACCTTATGCAACACCCTCGCTGCGTGGCTCTGACGGACAAAGCAGCCGCAGAGTTGTGAGAAATCAGGGTTAGTCTTCCCCTTGTTGTCCTTGAGGTCCTTTCTTTCTCGCCAGGCAACTGTAGCAGAGCGTAAATTCCTTCTTTTGATCCAACCGGTCGA
>CAYQYP010000409.1:0-6946 GCA_964421755.1 uncultured Acidobacteriota bacterium | reverse complement strand
CCGGTGCGTTCCAGGGCGGTGGGAACCTTTGCGTCGTTCGAGTACGCGACCTCGCGCTCGCGCAGACCCGAGTAGCTGAGGAAGAAGAACAGCTTGTCTTTCTTGATCGGGCCGCCGACGCTGCCGCCGAACTGATTGCGCCGTTGCACGGGCTTTTCGAGCGTGTTCCATTCCTGGGCATTCAAGGCATCGTTGCGGTGGTAGTGGAAGAGCGAACCATGGAGGGAATTTGTGCCCGCCTTCGTGAGCACGTTGACCACCCCGCCGCCGTACCGCCCGTACTCGGCGTCAAACATGTGGGTGGTGATCCGCAATTCCTGAACGGCGTCCGGGTTCGGCGCGGGGTTCCCCGTGTTGCGCAGGCTCATGATACTCGTCCCGCCATCCAGGGTGTAGTTCACCCCACCAGTTCCGGCGTTCGGCGAGCCATAGACCGACACCTCGAATCCGGGAGGTCCGAAAGCGTTCGACGCCGCGCTATTCTGCACGCCGGCGGTGATGGCCAGCAGGTCGTACACGTTCCGGTTGACCAGCGGCAGGTTCAGGATCTCTTCGTTGCTTACCGTCTGGCCCAATACGGTCTTGGCCGTATCGACCAGCGGCGCGTCCGAGGTCACCTCTACGCTCTGGCTCATTTCGCCTACTTCGAGGATGGGATCGATCCTGGCGTTGCGGTCGATTCCGACCACGATGCCGGTCTGCACGAACCTCTTGAAACCGGTCAACTCGACTTCCAGTCGATAGGTGCCAACCGGCAGGTACTGGATGACAAAGTGACCGGTCGCGTCGGAGGTAACCTCGCGAGAGAAGCCGGTGTCGATGTTCGTTGCCACGACGGCGACTCCCGGGATCGCACCGCTGGACGTGTCTTTCACATTGCCCAGAATGGATCCGGTTGTCGCCTGCGCCCAAGCGGCGGTACAGGCCAAAATCAAACAGACGCCGATCAGGGCGGCGCCAATAATCTGTTGCCTTTTCATACGGGTCTCCTTCCCCATGGCTATGATTCAAAAGCGTGCTGTCGTCCGGCGTCACCGAAATGTCGCTGGACTCCCCGCAGTCTTATCTTTTTGTCTGGGTAGTTTCTGCTTGCGTGAAAGCCGGAGGGTGCGGCGGAGGGGCTGCGGTATGCGCCGGACCGATCATGGTCGGGCAACTCCCTCCCTGTCCCCCGCAATGTCACCGAGTGATCCGCGATTTGCGCCTTGAAGTAAATCGCGTTTGGCGCGGAAATTCTCACACTTCTTCCACGTTTCACGGGCGAATGATGAAGCGCGACCCCTGATCCGTACAAGTTCCGAACGGTTTTTCACGGTTCGAACCTGCGTGCCTGCGGTCGTCGGCACGACAAACGGAACTGCCCAAAGAGCCGTCGGACAGAAGCGGTACCGTTACCAGTCGAGCGGGACTACGAAAACCGCGACTGACGGCCGTGATCCTAATGCGTGAGCCAGCTTCAATCAAGGAAGAAATTCTGTCCGTCACGGTGTCAGGGTCGTTTTGTCGGCCAAGAGTCGAGGCCCAGTAGGGCTGACGGGTTGAGCTTTGCCATCCGTTCGATGTCCTCCACACTGAAGCCTGTCTTCCGCAGCTCGGCGAACAGCATCTCAAGGCCCTCCAGGTGGAGCGGGTTGTGGGTCTGTCCGAGATCGCTGGCCAGGATGCAGTACTCGACCCCGACGGCTCGAATGGCGGTCGCACAATCTGCCAGCGAGACCACCGAGCGAGGCCCGATCACCTCGTTATAGACAAACTCGATATAAGCGCCTTCCTTCGCCGCTTCTTTCATTTCGGGAGCACTCATCTTTATCGGGGGCATCATGGCGTGTGTCACCAGAATTCGCTTTACACCGAGTCGTTTCGCTTCACGTATGAGCAGCAGGGTCTCCGCCGGCGAGGAATGACCGGTGCCGAGCACCAGGTCGTGGCTGGCGATCAGTTTCAGAACTTCGATGACTTCCGGCAACAAGCCCCCGTTCTCAACGATGCGCACAAAGGGCCGCGCCTCTCCGGACAGTCGCACCTGGTTTTCGGAATCGAATGTCGGCATCCAGACAAAGCGCCCCAAGCCGCCGGCGACTTGGGTCATCCGCTGGACAGCGGCGGGGTTGATGCCGCCGACTGTGCGGTTCAGCGCGATCCCGCCGAAGACTAGTATCCCTGGGCTCAGCTTCCCCGCCACATAGGCGAGGGAGGCCGTTGGTTCGAAGTGGTTCTTGAGCACCAGGGCGCGCAGACCGCGCTGCTTCGCCAGTTTCACGATATCCACGGCGTCAATTGAACGAGGCATGCTGTCAGGACCGGAATGGACATGGAGGTCGATCACTCCGTTCAGGTCCTGCGCCTGCAAGGTTGAGAACAACAAAACGAAGAGAGCCAATCGCTTAAACATAGTATTCACCCGAGTCGCCTTGATTGCCGGGGAAGCGCCCTCAACGCGTCCCCCACCCCGGTGAGGGTATCGAGTCGCATTTCCGAGTATTTGCGTGACATCACGATGCCATCCACTCCGGCCCGGAAAGCCTCCCGGACGGCCTCGCAGATCCCTTCGCGGGTTGACCGGGCGCCACGGTCTCCGGACCCTGCGATGAGGTCGTCGGGCTCAACCGGGATATCGATATCGATCCCGGCGTAGACCGGGGCGGAACGGGCCTGGGCGACTGCGCGCTTGGACTCCTTGTACACGAAGTCCGCACCTAATCCGGTTTGCCTGACGCTCGGATAGTCGCTTCCCTCGTAATCGAGCAACCCGTAGTGGAACCGAAGCAGTTCCTCGGCAGGCACGTCCCCGTAGATTGTCTCTCCCACGCTCTCGATATAACTGGCCAGCCTGGGGCCACCGCAGTTGTGGTAAACCGCCAGTTTCAGAAAATCGGTGCTTTCGGAAAGCCGGGCGAGGTCCTGCTCGGCGCGGTAAATAGGACTCATGGTGATGTTATGCCAGACATGAATGCCGAACTCGGCTCCCGGCTTCGCCGACTTGAGCCGCTCTCGCATGAGTCCATAAACCTCCCGGACGCCCTCGTGGAACAAGTGCTCCCATGCCAACAGTTCCGGGTATCTCATAACCAGGCGCCAGAGGTTTACGTAAAAGCCATCCGGAGGCGCTTGACCGGCCCGGCCCGCCGCCACGAATCTCTCCAACTCCAGAAAGCCCTGATGCGCGCGGTCGAATTGTATGCCCTGCTGCTTCGCTTTGTCCCGGCAAAAGGGGCAAAAGCAGGTTCTGGATCCGGGTTTCCCCCGAAACTTGCCCCTGAGGCGAGATCCGAGCGTATTGCTAAGCGCTCCCTGGTGTTCGCAGACAAACATCACGCCGTCAATGTCGTAGGACCGAGCCAAATCCTCCATGAGCCCGGCCAGGAAGTTCCGGTAGTAGGGGTTGTTCTTGCAGAGGGTGTCGGCGTACTGGCCGTTGAAATCGCGTTCCTGCAGTTTTTCGATGCCAGGGAAATCCTTTGGGAAGTGGTCCTGAACAAGGCAGAAGACCCGCATCCCCCGCTTTCGTGCCTTGGGAATAACGTCTCCAAGCACGTCGAAGTTACCGTAGTCCGGTGCCTGTGTGGCGGATGGATCGATCCCCGTGTCGCGATAGTACTGGCTATGGACCCTCGCGAAGTTTCCGCCGCGGATGGTGTCGTATTCGTCCTTGCCGTGTCCGGGAAAGGGCTGGCCGGCCAACTGCCGGCCGGCCGTGCCGGTCGAAAATGAGAAGGTCGCAGGAAAAAGGGCGTTGGCGGCAGCCCGCTCCTGAACCGTATCCAAGACCTCATCGACTCCCTCGTCAATGAAGGAGATGGCGCCGATCTGTATTCCGGCCAGTTTTTCTGAGAACATGGGCGTGGTGAAACCGGTGCCTGCCGCCACTGCCGCTGTGGGCGTCTCAGCGACCGGTGAGTTAATCAGTCTTTCCATAACTTCATTCCTCCTGAAGTCAACGCTTCCGGCGGAGCTCCGGAGAATCAGACTGAGATTCACGGATCTCCCGGCTCGGGTATAATAGGCGCCCAAGCCAGGGCTGGGCCGAGTCCCGAACGGTTTTTCACGGTTCGGACCCAGGGTGTGACGATGACCAAACATGCCACCCCCTCTGTCGAAGAAGTTCAAGCAGAGCTGAAGAAGGTGCTGGAAAGCGAGGCTTTCGGCCGCGCCGAGCGCAGCCGGCAGTTTCTCAGCTATGTGTGCGAGCTGACCCTCAAGGGCGAATCGTCTCGGATCAACCAGTATCTGATCGGGTTCGAGGTCTTCGGTCGGGGTCCGGACTACTCGACTGAAGACGACTCCCTGGTTCGCCGCCAGGCGCGTGTGCTCCGCGAGAGGCTGGCTGCCTACTACAGCGGTGAAGGGCGGAGCGACCCGGTGCAGATCAAGCTTCCGCTCGGTCATTACGTCCCGGTGTTCGAACGTCAGCTGGTTCCGGCGTTGGAACCTGAGCCCGTTGCCCCGCCGTCGCGGCCGCTATCCGGGGCGGCGGCCTCGGGACGCTCAATCGGCTGGATCGCACTGGCAGTTTTCGCAGCAGTCTTCTGCGGTCTGGCGGGTTGGTTCATTGGGCGATCGACAGGCGAGCCGGCCGGAACGTCCGTCCCAAGGGAACCGAGTCCCGCGGTTCGCGAGATCTGGGGCGACTGGATGGAAGACCCGGCGGGGGCCACGATTTGCTTCAGCAACTCCATGGCAGCCGTGGTCAATCCACAGGCAAAGCCGCTGACATCACCGGACCTCCCTCGATGGCTCGCTGACGAGGAAGCGGAGCGCTCTCTTCGAAGGATCTTCAGCTTCCCCGATCTGAAATATATCTATCTCACCCCGAATGAGGTGAACACCAAGATGGGTGAGGCGGTCGGCGCCGTGCGCCTTGCCGGTCTATTTGGCAGCTCGGGCGGAACTGTGAATGCGACTGAGAGCCGCCTCCTCACCTGGCAGGATTTCCGGGAAATGAACCTGATTCTGCTCGGTCACAACGAGCACAACAGGTGGATTGATCCCCTTCTGACCCAATATCCGTTCCGACTCGGGCAGAGGGGAGAACGAGCGCAGCGCTATATCGTGAACGTCTCGCCGGAGACGGGAGAACCATCGGAGTATCAGGTTCGCTACCCGAAGGAGGGCGGGATGGGAGCCGAGGCAACCTTGGAATACGCGCTTATATCCATGATCCCCGGAATAGTCTCCAACAGGAAGTTGCTGCTGATCAACGGCCTCGACACCCAGGCGACTCAAATGGCGGTCAGCTTTTTGGTCGACCCCCAGTCCGCCCAGGCCCTCATTTCCCGCCTGAGGGCCGCTGCTCCAGGTCACCGGGGTGTCTGGCACTTTCAGGCCGTGGTTGAAACGGACGTACGGGACAAAATCCCCCTGGGCGCACGGGTGGTGGCTGTCAGATCGTCGGAGACCTGGCCAAGACCTCGAGAAGCGGACATGGCGCCTCCCGCAGTCGCGAGATAGCACGGGCGCCTTCCCGCCGTGGATCCGCCTTGGGCTCAAGGCCGTGGCGCTGGATTGGCTTCCTGCAGGCAAAGGGTAGCCAGATCAGGAGTCACGTCCGGACTCGAGCCGAGGAGATACAGCAGGAATACCAGGTAGGCACGATCGCTCGGATCTCCGCGAAGCGTGTACCGGACGGCAGTGCTGATCCCGACCGCGTCCAGATACTCGCGAACCTCGGGAGCAGGCCGCAGACCCTCCGCGGTTCTGGTTTTGCGCCAGTCGAAGCGGAGATCCTGGGGCGCGGGCACTTCTTCCAGCACGAGCGTCTTCTCGGGGAATCCTCCGCAGACCTTCGGAGCATTTGCCGCGGCCCCGCCACCGGCTTCGGGATACGGAAGCGACGGGAATGAGACCGGGCTGGTCGATACCGGGAAGCCAGCGTTGGTCCAGTTCGCGAGACCGCCGTCGAGCACCGCTACCCGTTCGTGCCCGAGGCTTCGAATTGCCCACCAGACGGCCGGCGCCTGCTGTCCCCCGTCGCCGTCGTACACGACTACGAAAGTATCAGGTCCGGCGCCGAAGCTTGCCATACGCCTCCGAGTGGTCGCCCTCGGATCGCCGCCCTGCCAGGCTACGGCGTTGGGGAGATGCCCCGCCAGGTATTCCTTTTCCGGACGGGCATCGATGATTCGATAATGCCGCGTCTCCCCGAGTTTCTTCTCGAGCAGCGAAGGGGAGAAGAGAAAACCGGGTCTCTCGAACCTCTTTACTCCCCTCAGGGTTCCCAGATGCGCAACCAGGGCCTGTGCCTCCCTACCCTCGAACGTCCTTCCCACGAAAGGAGCAGACAGGCTGGCAATCTCCTGGCCGGTAAGTCTCAGCGTTATGCCGGAAAGGGGTGTAATCCCCGGGTAGCCGGTCGAATCTCCAGTCTCGCCGTGGCAGCGCTGACAGAGGGAACCGTAGAGAGCTTGTCCCGCCTTCCGCAACTCCTCGGAATCGGGCTGCGCCATGCCTGCGCCAAGCACGAAAATCAAGAGTGCACAACCAGCTCGAACGATCATTTCCAAGTGTCCTGTGTTACAACCCTAACACTTCATCGCGCGGCGCGTGCAGGTTTGTTGCCGGCCTGAGCGGCAAGATGGCGCCAACCGGGCCGAAAAGCGGCGGATTCTGAACCGCGAATCCACCCTACAACCGATCGCTTTCGCACGGCCAGGAGTCGTAGGGCGGATTCGCGGTTCAGAATCCGCCGCTTTTCGAGCTATGAGCGAGATCGCAAAGATTACGGTGAACCATTTCACCGCTTCTGTTACTAAGGGGATGAAATTGTGACAGAGTCCGGCAACGCGGTTGATGAGCAAGACGCACAGGGGGTCGCGCGCTGGGCGGATGAATTCGGGGCGAGGCTGCTGCGAGCCGCGGTGATCATGTGTGGGAACCGCGACGACGCGCAAGATCTGGTCCAGGAGACACTGCTTCAGGCTTTCAGGTGCTTCGCGCGCTTTCGCCGAGA
>CAYQYP010000408.1:0-3399 GCA_964421755.1 uncultured Acidobacteriota bacterium | reverse complement strand
CGGGCATCTTGCCCGGCGTTCTCGGAGATTGCAGCAGATCGAACAACGTCAACGGCGGGCAAGATGGGCGGACGGGACGTCCGCGATCCCAGTGCGGACAAGATGTCCGCGCTCCAGAAGGCATACCTTGACATCCTAGGTGTGAATGCTCTACCTTATATGTAGAATGACTAGGCATAACGACACGGCGTCCGGCGATGCCGAGCTTCTGCAGGGAACGCTCGACATGCTGATTCTGAAGGTCGCCGCCCTCCGCCCGATCCACGGATACGCGATCGCCCAACGCATCCAGCAGATTTCCCGAGGAGCCCTCCAGATCCGACAGGGTTCCCTGTACCCGGCGCTGTACCGATTGGAGAACCGAGGTTGGCTCCAATCCGAATGGAGGACCACCGAAGGCGGGCGCGAGGCCAAGTACTACAGCCTGACGAAGGCAGGACTGGGGCAACTTGATGCCGAAACGGCAGGCTGGAAGCGTCTGTGCGATGCAATTTCTTTGGTTCTCGAATCAGCCGAATGAGGAAACAAGAAGAATGAAGCGGGACCTCTGGTTAGGTCGTCGGGGTTGGGAGCGGCGAATGGACGCGGAACTCCGTTTCCATCTGGAGAGCCAGATCGAGGATTACGTCAGCCAGGGCCTGAGCCGAGAAGAGGCGGAACTGCGCGCTCGCCGGGAGTTCGGTGCGGTGGAGCTGGCCAAGGACGAGTGTCGGGACCAGAGGCCTGTCGAATGGTTTACTCATTTCCTGCGGGACATGCGCTACGCCTGCCGCTCTCTTGGTAAAAGCCCGGGTTTTGCGGCTGCTGCGATCATCACGATCGCCCTGGGGGTTGGAGCGAATACCGCTATTTTCAGCGTCGTCTACGCGGTCCTTCTAAAACCGCTCCCCTACTCGGCGCCTGACCAAATCTACTCGGTTGAGGTCGTGATTCCTGAGCGCCGTGCTCAATTCTCGGGCCTTCCCGTGACGGTTCAAACTTATCTTGAATGGCGTAAGGCAGACACCGCCTTCTCGTCAATGGCCGCGTTGAGGGCATGGGAGTGTAATTTGACGGGCGACGGGGAGCCGGAACGCCTCGGCGGGGCGCGCGTCTCGGCCAACTTCTTTTCGTTTCTGGGTGTTCCGGTCGCACTCGGCCGGGGGTTTTCCCCCGGGGAGGAACAGCCGGGAAAAGAGAAGGTGGTCGTGATCAGCGATGGGTTGTGGCGCAGGCGCTATGGCTCCGACCCGGGATTGGTCGGCCGAACGATCAACGTGAACGGAGAGAGCCACCTCGTGGTCGGGATCGCTTCGCCATCCATGCTGGTTCCCACTGGAGCACTTCTGAACCCGGTCATAGCATTCGCGCCTCGGATTGATCTCTGGAAACCAATCGCACCGACACCCCAGGAGCTTCGAGGCGAGAGTTGGGATCATGGAGTGCTCGCTCGCGTCAGGGCGGGCGAGAATCCCGACCGTGCGCGGCAGCAGCTCCAGGCGATCCTCAACAGGGTGGTGCGAGAGCAGGCGCCGGAGCTGAAAACGGAGTTGATCACTCAACTGGTACCAATTCGCGAAATCTATGCGGGAAACGTTCGGTCCCGGCTCCTGCTCGTTTTCGCTGCTTCAACCCTGGTCCTCTTGGCGGCTTGCGCCAACATCGCGAATCTTTTTCTGGCGAGGGTGGCGAGCCGCGCGAGCGAGTTCGCTACGCGAATCGCGCTCGGAGCGGGACAGGCGCGCATCATGAGCCAGACGCTCGCCGAGACTTTGTTGCTCGCGCTTCTCGGTGGAGCACTCGGGGCGGCGGTCGCGAGGTATGGATCCGCCCTGTTGGCATCTCATGGTCCGGACGATGTGCGCTTGTTGGCCGATCCGCAGCTGAACACGCCGGTTTTCTTGTTTGCGCTTGCGGCGAGCCTGGTTACCGGCATCATGTGTGGGCTCCTTCCCGCCCGTCAGGCGTACCGGAAGGACGTAGCGACGGGGCTTCAGGAATCGGCCAGAAGTGCTTTCGGAGGGAGCACGGCTGTACGGTTTCGCCAGCTCCTGGTGGGAGTCGAGGTGGCGCTCGGAACGGCGCTGCTAGCCTCCGCCGGCTTGCTGATGCACAGCTTCATCAACGTGATGAGCGCGGACCGCGGCTACCTTGTGGAGCGGGTGCTGGCCGTGGATTTGTCGCTTTTCGGGCAGCGTTATGATGCCGGGGAAAACAGAATAGCGTTCTATCGCGAGCTGACCGCGAACGTTCGAGCCATCCCCGGTGTTCTCGCCGCCGGGGCGATTAGCGACTTGCCCGCCACTTCTGCATCCTCCGGAGCCAGCCGCACGATCTTCCACTCAACCGACACAGACTTTCTGAACACCGTCCTCGCGCGGCCCGTGGCAATGCTTCGAAGTGCGACGACGGGCTACTTTGCCGCGAGCGGAACCGCGCTGCGGGCCGGCCGGTTCTTCACGGATCACGAGCCTGTTTTGGTGGCCGTGATCAGCGAGTCGCTGGCCTCCAGCCTTTGGCCGCGAGAAAAACCCGCGGCCGTTGTCGGCCGCACAATTCGTCAGGGTCACGTCAGAGGGCCGCTGATTACCGTAGCCGGAGTGGTAGAAGACGTTCGTTCCGGCTCGGCCGACCGCGATGTGCCACCCATCCTTTATCGGCCCCATGATCAATGGGCAAGCGGTCCGGCCACTCTCGTGGTAAGAACTGCCCGGGAACCCGCCGCATTAGCCCCGGCGGTGCGCGCCGTAATCAGGAAGATGGATTCCGGCCTTCCCATCCCCGCCATACGAACAATGCGGGAGATCGTCTCCACGGCGGTAGCGCAACGACGCTTCCAAATGATGCTCATTCTCCTGTTTGCCGTTGTTACCCTTCTCCTCGGCGCGGTCGGCATCTATGGTGTGGTCAGCTATTCAGTCACTTGCCGGACGAGGGATATCGGACTGCGGATCGCGCTTGGGGCGATGAGGCGCGACGTCATCCGCTGGGTCTTTTCGAATGGAATGCGGCCGGTCATGATCGGGCTTGTCATCGGATTGCTCGGGGCTGTGGCAATTGCGCGAGTGCTCCAGAGCCAGCTCTTCGGAATCAGTCCCGCTGATCCGATTTCGCTTGGCAGTGTGGCGCTGGTCCTGCTGCTGACGTCCGGTTTGGCGTGCTACCTTCCAGCTCGCCGCGCGGCACGATTGGACCCGACTGTTGCGCTTCGCTACGAGTAAGCTAGGCGAGCAGTTGGTGTGTGTGCCTGACTTTTTCAGCCACGTTCAAACCATAGGCGCAACGGACCGAACAGCCTGAGCAGTCGCTGCAACTGCCACCGCGCAACCCGGGAGGCAGCTCGAGGAACTTGCCTCGTCCCATGGCGAACTGGCCGTAATCCTCGGCGTACATTCGGCAGCGCAGGATCTCCGGAATCGG
>CAYQYP010000407.1:0-4155 GCA_964421755.1 uncultured Acidobacteriota bacterium | reverse complement strand
CCCTCCCCGAGTGGCTCCATTTTGGCTCCATTAAGAAATCGATTTTCGCCGGTTCTGTGAAACTGCATGTTCTGTATAGACGGAAATAGACGCCATAGATGCGTATTCCGGCCCAATTTGGCCACTCATTCCAATCGAATTTGGCCAGCATTCCGGGCTGAAATTGGACACTGATTCCGACGCGAAAGTGGCCACTTTTTGCCAGCCGTCGGAATGAGTGGCCAAATTCGGAACGGTGGCCAAAAACCCCGGAACGGTGGCCAACCCCGGAATCGTTCAAATCGACCGAGGCGGCGCTGGGCAACCGGCGGTAGAGTGGCCTCTTTTGTCACAAGGAGGCGCGATGCCGCGAAGGAGGCTGCCCATGCGGAAGATTCGAGATGTATTGAGGATGAAGTATGAACTGCACCTGAAGGATCGGGAGATTGCTCGTAGTTGCTCGATCCCACGCAGTTCTGTGGCGAATTACCTGGAACGGGCGAAAGAAGTCGGTCTGAGTTGGCCGCTGCCGGCGGAGCTGGACGACGAGGCCTTGGAACGGCGGCTCTTTGGTGTCGTTTCCCGCCATCCAGCTGTGGTGATCCCGCTTCCCGACTTCTCCGCCATCCGAGCGGAGCTGCGGGCGGATCGGCATGTGACCCTGCAGCTGTTGTGGCAGGAGTACAAGCAGAACCACCCGGAGGGCTATCAGTACAGTCGTTTCTGCGAGCTGTACGGCCGTTGGGAGCGCAAGCTGGATCCGGTGCTGCGTCAGGACTACCGGGCCGGCGAACGCCTGTTCGTGGATCACGCCGGCCGGACGCTGACGATCACTAACCGGGAGACCGGTGGCACACATGAGGCGTACTTGTTTGTGGCCGTGCTCGGCGCCAGCAACTACACCTATGCGGAAGCCACCGAACGGCGGGACCTGGCGGCCTGGATTGGCTCGCACAACCGGACCCTGGAGTTCTTCGGGGGCGCCCCCGCTGTAGTCACTCCGGACAACTGGGCGACGGCGGTGAAGAAGGCCTGCTTCTGGGAGCCGGAGTTGAACCGGACCTACGCCGAGTGGGCCCAGCATTACCACACGGCCGTGATTCCCGCACGCCCTCGCAAACCCCGAGACAAGGCCAAGGCGGAGGTGGGTGTTCTGGTAGCCGAGAGGTGGATAGTGGCCGCCCTGCGCCATCGGACCTTCTTCTCCTGTGTGGAACTGAACCAGGCGATCTGGGAACTGCTGACCGGTCTGAACCAGAGGAAATTTCGCAAGCTCGACACCACGCGGGCGCGCCTGTTCGAGGAAATCGACCGACCCGCCTTGAAGCCGTTGCCGGCGGAGCCCTTCCGCTTCGCCGAGTGGAAGACGGCGCGGGTCAATATCGACTACCACGTCGAGGTCGACGGCCATTACTACAGCGTTCCGTTCCACTATATCCATGAAGTGATGGAGGCCCGGGTCGGCGAGAGCACCGTGGAAATCTTCCGCGCCGGGCGCCGCCTGGTCACTCACGTGCGTAGTTGCCTGAAGGGCAAACACACCACCCTGGCCGAGCACCGGCCGCCCTGCCACCAGGCCCTGGAGTGGACCGCGGAGCGCATGATGGAACGCGGGCGCCTGGTCGGTCCGGCCACGGCCGCCCTGCTCGAGAAAATCCTCCAGTCGCGCCCCCATCCCGAACTCGGGTACCGTTCCTGCCTGGGGGTGCTGCGCCTGGGACAGCGTCATTCGACCGAGCGCCTGGAGGCCGCCAGCCGCCGCGCCCTCGCCTTAAACGCCTGTTCCTACCAAAGCGTCAAATCCATTCTGACAACCGGACTGGATCGTCAGCCGCTCGAGACTTCCCCAAGCTCGCCCGCCCACGACACGCTTCACGCCAATGTGCGCGGGGCCTCCTATTACGACAAGGGGGTGAACTGATGGTGCGTGAACAGACTTTTGAGAAGCTCTCCAGCCTCAAGCTGCACGGCTTGGCTCAGGCCCTGGAGACCCAGTTGAAGGACCCGGAAATGAGCGCCCTGGGCTTCGAGGAGCGGGTCGCCATGCTGGTCGACGCCCAGTGGCTGTGGCGCGAGAACCGGGCTACGGCGACCCGGCTGCGCCAGGCCCACCTCAAGCGGGCGGCCTCGATTGAGGACATCAACTTCCGACATGCCCGTCGGCTCGATCGATCGCTCATGAGCTCCCTGGCCAGCTGTGACTGGGTGCGTCAGCGACATAACATCACCATCACCGGCCCCGCCGGGATCGGGAAGACCTACTTATGCTGTGCGCTGGTGGAGAAAGCCTGCCGCCAGGGCTTCACGGGCTACTACGCCCAGGCCTCCAAGTTCTTCCGGAACCTGGGACTGGCCTGGGCCGACGGCAGCTTCGACCGGCTGCTGGGCAAACTGGCCCGCACTGACGTCCTGGCCATCGACGACTGGGGCCTGGTCCCACTGACCGACCTGGAGCGCCGCCACTTCCTGGAGGTGCTCGACGACCGTTCCGAGTCCCGGTCCACCATCCTCACCAGTCAGTTCCCGGTCCAGAACTGGCACGAACTCATTGGCAACCCCACCCTGGCCGACGCCATCGTGGAACGGATCCTGTCGAACAGTCACCGGATCGAGCTTCAGGGAGAGACCCTGCGACCTGTCAAACCGCCCGCCTCGAACAGTCAGGAGGTGGCGCCATGAGTGGCTTGGTCCTCAAGAACGAAAAGGGCTGGTTTGCCGCCGGGGCGGAAGTGGAAAAAGCCCTCCAGATCCTATCCGACAGGGGGTTCAAGCTCTTCATTTATCTTTGCCTGGCAGCGCGCCGGGACCGGGGCATTCTGGAAGTCAGTCAGCTCGAATTGGCCCAGGGACTCCGCTGGGGACCCCAGAGCATCCGTCGTTGCTTGAGGGAAATGGAGCAGGCGGGGGTGTGCCGGCTGAGCGGGTTTGCCCCGGTCCCCTTCTGTCGAGGAACGATTGAGATGACCGACGAGTACTGGCCGTATCATCGCCAGGCGAATGAGCCCGATGGCGACACCGGCGCCGAGTTTGTCGCAGCGGTCGGTCGGCTGCTCCAAAAGCGCGCGTGTGTACGGACCTCCTTCTCGACCGCCGACGTTATCCTGGCTCAGCAGTGGCTCGATCGCGGCGTGACCCTGGAACAGGTGGAGCGAGCCGTGCTGCTGGGCTGCACCCGCAAGTACGTTTCCTGGAGGAACCACGTCGGACAGGGCCAGGCGCCGATCTCCAGCCTGCGTTACTTCGAACCGGTGCTCGAAGAACTCGACAAACTCAAAGTGTCGCCGGACTACTGGGTCTACATCCGTTCCCGCATGGAGCGTATGGAAAAGCTCTGGATCGAGTGTCGCCGCAGGGGAATCACGGCGCGGGAAACGGGAACGCCCGTCACCGGAACATCGGACTAAACGAGCGGCACGGGGCGAACTTGGGCGAGCATCGCCTAAGTCCGCCCCCAAAAAAAGAAAGGAAACGATATGTCTGACGACCCACGGACACGAAAATCTTGCTTCAAATTGGCCACTTAGGTGAGGATATCAACGTCCCAGCGTCGCTTCGCTCCGGTGGGTGGCCAAATTCCCCGGAACAGGTGTCCAAATTCGTCGGAATACGCACCACTGAGCGGTTCCGAAAGGCCTTCAGCGGTTTGCCAGACAGGATTCGGGAGCAGGCAAGAACGGCTTTCCGGCTATTCCAGCAGAATCCATTTCATCCCAGCCTGCATTTCAAGCAAGTCCATCCGTCCAAACCGATTTTCTCGGTTAGAATCACGCGAGAGTATAGAGCCCTGGGAGTCATGCAAGGGGACACCATCGTGTGGTTCTGGATAGGTTCACATTCCGACTATGACGGCTTGCTTTAACCTCACGGAACAGAGGGACAGCAGTGGCGAACTCAGAGCGAAAACTTTATGGCGGGTGACACGGGGCCTGCCTAACAAACGTTGCAGCGGATCGGCCCGAGCTCTTCTGACATTGTTCGTTTGGTGGTGAGGCCGGGCCGACCGCTGAACTCGCCGTTAGGCGGCAGAAGAATATCGACCATGGGTGAAAACGGGCCCTACCAAGCGGTAGCTGGGTGGCTGCAGCTATGACACAGCACATGCTTATCCAGACGGCAAACCCGACCTGCAGCCTTGACGATATCGTCTTTACACCTGTCGGAACTGACCCCGATTGC
>CAYQYP010000406.1:0-3405 GCA_964421755.1 uncultured Acidobacteriota bacterium | reverse complement strand
GGGTTTCGAAGCAGGTACGTCGAAAACCACTTTCGCGCCTCCGCCCAGTCCTCGAGCTGGTAGTACCCCATCCCCAGCATGAGCATCGCGCGGTCACGGTGATTGGTGTCTTTGAGAGACGGGAAGATTCGAATGAGGAGTCGGACTGCCTGCTTAGCCTCCTCATCCACCAGTAACTGCGCAGCTTCGGCAAGGGGATCGTCCTGGGCGCCGGACGTTACAGAAGCTGTGTCCGACTTGGAAGTCGGATCTACGGAGACCGATCTCGCGGTCTCGTCATCTTCCTCTTCGGCCCCAGGCACTTCGAGGACGTAGCGGCCGACATATTCGTGGGCCTCGAGCACGTTGTCGCGCTTCCACGCCTCGAATTCCGCGCGGTACTCCTCGGTGAAAAGCTCGAAGAAAACGAACGCGCGGAGCAGGCCGTCTTGCTTGAGCTCGAGCAGCAGGTCAAGATTGCTATCGCGAAGCGATTGGTCGTCTTCGCGCAGCTGGTCCCAGACATCCAGGAGAGCCGTGAGGCACTGCACCTCTTCCTCGGCGGTCGTGTAGTAAAACGCGGATCGCGGATGCTTTTGTCTGAACTTCTCCTGACGCCACAGCAGCTTGGTCTTGAGATAAGCCTGCCATGCCGGCACCGTCGCCGCGGGAACGGCCGAGAAGATTGCCTCGTTGTAACTGCCCGGGTCAGACCCGATCATCAGAAAGGTGCTTGGGATTATACCCGCTCGCCGCTCGACTCTCTTCCCCTCGGATTCAGCGAGGGTCGTGAGATCCGTCCAAACCAGCGGGTAATCGGGATCAGCCATGAGCGAGGCAACGAGCTGCTGCCGGCTTTCTTCGCGACGACGCAGACGGCGGTAAACGTCGGCGGCGAACCGGTACGAGACTGGGTCGAGCGGTGCTTTCTGGATTGCGGTGCGGTAACACTGAAGTGCGACCTCGTAGCTGCCGGCTCCAAAATGGCAATCACCCAGGTTGCGGTAGGCGGCCGCAAAAGCCGGTTCGAGATCAATCGTTTTCTGGTACAACTCGGCCGCATCTTTAAACTTCTTTTCCGCAAACGCAGTCTCGGCCTTCGCATAAACTTTCGCTGTTTCGGGTCCCGACGGGACCAGCTTGAACGAATCGGACGCCAGGGCGCCCTTTGTCCGCATCCAGAGATCCAGGTTGTCGGGATCGAGTCGACGGGAGAGCCGAAGATGATCGAGCCCGGATGTTTGGAGCGTGCCCTTCCTGACCTGATCGCTCTCCTTCTCAGCCTTTTTGAACAAGGCTCCCGCGAGCAGAAAGTGCGCCGGTGCAGAGGAGGGAGCGGTCTCGGTCACTTCGGAGGCGAGCGCGTACGCTTCTTCGACCTTATCGTCCCGCAGCGCCTTCTCCACTTTGGCCAGGTTCTTCGTAACCTGCTCGTCGGCCTTCCGGTACTTGCCAGGCAATTCCGCCAATAGGTTGCGAGCGCGTTCCCTCTCAGTTCCGCTGGTCTTCTGCAGCAGAAGATTGATAGTGGCGACGCATTCATCGTAGCGGCGAAGTCCGATCAAGGCTCGCGCCTTCCGCTCGACGAGCGCGGGTTCCGTCCCGGCCGAGGAGACGAGCTTCTCCAGCTGCTCAATACTTTTCAGCGTCTCCTCGTACTTGCGATCCTCCAGGCTCGCGTCGCTCAGCATGACCAGGATGTCGATCCGGCTACGATCCTCCTGGGCCAATTCGGCGGCGCGACGGAGGAAAGGGAGCGCTTTGCCGTTTTCACGCCGGTCGAACAATCGAGAACCAGCCAGGTACTGGGCACCGAAGTCGTCCCGGTTTTGGCTTGCCTGCTCCACGATTTCCTTGATCTTTCGAGGGTTGGCAAAAATCTTTTCGAGGTCGTCGATGAGTCCCCGGGTCGAGCGCCCGCCAATGAGCCGGTGAATCTCATCCCCTTTGGCGTCGAGGACCAGGATGGTCGGGAAATTGTGCACCTGGAAACGGGACGCGAGACGGACACCCTCGGCGTCCCTCTCGGCGTCGACATGCATGAAGACCTGGTTCCGGCTGAATTCCGCGAAACGAGGATCGCTAAAGACCTCGCGTTCCATTTGAATGCATGGCGGACACCAGCTGGCACCCACATCGATAATCACGAACTGGTTGCGCTCCTGGGCAAGCTTCAACGCCTGATCGAGCTTTGGAACCCAGGCCACCTGTGCAAAAAGCGGGACCGGTGCGAACAAGAGCGTGAAGGCTAGACGAAGCGCGACCTGATGCATTCGAACCTCCGATCCACAGGTCGGCAGAGCCGCGGACGAGGCCGAAAATTCCCCCGCGGTTCCGACCTCGACTGGAGGCTAGCGAATCGCACGTCCGGCGTCAATCCGTTTCATCCGTTTCATCGATGGGCAATAATGCGGTTCATGACGTGGTCAATGATGATGATTCCGCTCCTGCTCCTTCTGGCGAACCGGCCTTCCGTGCAGAGCGGTCCGCAACCGGACGACCCGAGTTCGCCGGCGCACGCCCCGCGGTTGAGCGCCGAAGACAAGGCGATCCTCTCCGACGTCGTGCGTCTCCAAACGGATCTGGGGGAAGATCTCTGGCCGGGGTATGGGCGAGCCAGTATTCCGATCATCCTCTACAACGAGCGCTACGAATTCCTGATCGGAGAAACGACCCCGCCGCCGCCGTGGGTCGTGGTTGAAAGTGACAGTTTCGGCGGGAACCCATATTACCGCCGGGATTCCTCGAATCCGCAGGCGTTCGCCGTCCCGGTGGGGACTGGGTGGGCGGGCAGCCTCACTTCGTTCGAAGCCATCAACCGTGGCGGTCCCATGAAGATGATGAAGATTACGCGGGAGTACTATGTCTCGCTCGTACATCACGAGATGTTCCACGCATTCCAGGCCAGCCGCGGCGAGGACCATTTCAGGCAGGCAGGGAGAGCGTATTCCGCCGAGGCCCGCTATCCCGGGAAGGACAAGGGATTCATGTCAGCCTGGGACAAAGAGGGTGCCGTTCTGGCCGTGGCGTTGAACGCGAACGATGATGCGACCCGTCGTCGCGCGGTTCGCGAGTTCCTGCAGGTCCGAGACGCCAGACGTGCACAGGCGGCTCTCAGTCCCGATCTGCTCGCCTTCGAGCGAGAACTGGAATGGCTGGAAGGACTGGCCAAATATGTGGAGTTTCGGCTTCACGACCTTGTCCGCGCCCGCCGGGTCGAACTTGCCGACCCAACCCCTCCTCCAGCGTCGCCATATTGGCACCAGGCGGATATGTTCCGCCTGGCGAAGCGACTCGGCCAGCAGAACGGAGACCTCCGGTTTTATCTGAGCGGAATGGCACAGGCGCGAGTGCTCGATCGACTGAGTCCCGGATGGAAAGAGAAGGCAATGGAGGCCGGCGTGTACCTGGAAGACTTACTCCGTG
>CAYQYP010000405.1:0-9518 GCA_964421755.1 uncultured Acidobacteriota bacterium | reverse complement strand
TAACTGGCGGTAGGTTTATACCTATCGCAACTTTTCCGATAAGCCAATCATTAGCCCTGAGTGAGAGGAGGGGTAATGTTCAATTCACTAAGGCAGTGGGGTACGGGTCGCCTGTGGGAGGGTGCGATCCTTGCCCTGGTCCTGTGCTGTGTTTCGATTGTCCCGGTCCACGCGCAGGTCCTCTACGGATCTGTGGCCGGAAACGTGACTGATGCCAGCGGCGCTACCGTCCCGGGCGCCGAGGTAACCCTGGTGAACAAAGCGACCAACTTCACCGAGAAGGCGGCCACCGACGACACGGGGGCATACCTGATCAGAAACGTCCCGAAAGGGAACTACACCTTGAGCGTCAAGATGGCGGGTTTCAAGGAGTTGGTCGATGAGAACGTGGTGGTCACTGTCAATAACGTGACCCGGAAAGATGTCGCGCTGGAGGTTGGGGGCGTCCAGGAGTCGATCACGGTTTCCGGTACCAGCACGTTGCTGCAGACGGACACCGCGGACGTCCGCGCCCAGGTGGAGTCGAAGGAGATCACCGATCTGCCGCTGAACCAGTACCGAAACTACCAGAGTCTCCTGAATTTGGTTCCCGGGGCGACTCCGGCCGGCTTTCAGAACGCCATTACCGACACTCCGGGACGTGCCTTGACGACCAACGTGAACGGCACGGCCCGAAACAACAACAATACACGAATCGACGGCGCCCAGAGCGTCAACATCTGGCTGCCGCATCATACCGCCTACGTTCCGCCCTCGGAGACCATTGAAGTCGTGAATATCGCGACAAACAACTTTGATGCCGAACAGGGATTTGCGGGCGGGTCAGCAGTGACCGTCGTGACGAAATCTGGGACGAACGAGCTCAACGGGTCGCTGTTCGGATACCATGAAAACAGCGCATTGAATGCCCGTGATTTCTTCAACTTCCTGGACACGGACGGAGACGGAGAGGCTGACCAGCCGAGCGGCAAGCGGACCATCACCGGTTTCACCGTCGGCGGACCGGTTCTGAAGGACAGGCTCTTCTTCTTCGGCGGCTGGGAAGGAACGTTCCAGCGCCTGGCCCGAACCACTACCGCCACTGTTCCGACTGCGGAACAGCGGGTGGGGAATTTCGTCGGGACCGGCGCAACGATCTTCGATCCGCTGACGGGGGATGCGACCGGAGCAAACCGGACGGAATTCGCCGGCGGTGTAATCCCAGCGGGGCGAATCAGCCCGTCATCCACTGCACTGCTGGACGTCATCCCGCTTCCGAACCTGCCGGGACTCACGAACAACTTCGAAGTTTCCGGCGTCGAGGCGATGGACCGCTACAATTACGACGCGAAGATCGACTATTACCTGAACGACGCGTTCCGGCTCTGGGGCAAATTCAGCTGGCTGGATGCTGAAGTCAAGAAGGACGCGATCTTCGGCCCCGGCGGCGGCGGAGCTATCGGCGGTGGCGGTGACGGCGAAGGCCTGACCGACGTCAAAGTATACGGAGGCGGCTACACGTGGACGCTGAACCCGACGCTTCTGATGGACGGAAACATCGGTTACACCGACATGGACCAGGAAGTCCTGACCGCCGACATCGGCGTCGGGAATTTCGGCCAAGACGTGCTGGGCATCCCGGGGACCAACTCGACCCCCACTCAGGAACGTGCCTGCATCGTCGAGGGCGTGAACCGTTGTGCCGGCGTGCCCCGCTTCGGCGTTGCAGGATACACGGCCTTCGGGCAGGTCGACGGTTGGAGCCCGCTGTTCCGTGACGAGAACAGCGTGACATTTACGAACAACTTCAGTTGGACAAAATCGCGTCACGAGTTCCGTTTCGGCTACGACATGGTCCGGCATATGCTGGAGCACTGGCAGCCTGAAATCGGTCCCGGCCCGCGTGGGAATTTCGATTTCTCGCGGGAAGTGACCGGTTCCCGAGGTTCGGCTGCCCCCCTGACCGACCAGAATGCCTTCGCGGGGTTCCTGCTCGGCCTGCCGAACAACCTGGGGAAGAGCCTGCAATGGGAACTGATGACCGCGAACGAGTGGCAGCACGCCTGGTATCTTCGCGATCGATGGCAGGTCTCTCAAAAACTCACTCTCTCACTCGGGTTGCGGTATGAGTACTATCCGCTCGTAACACGGGATGACCGTGACATGGAGTTCCTGGACTTCAACACGTTCAACGTCATCCTGGGGAACGACATCTCCGTCCGGAAGAACATGCTTGCTCCCCGCGTTGGTTTTGCGTACCGGTTAACGGACAACGACGTCTTCCGAGCCGGATACGGAATCACCAATGACCCGCTCCCGTTTGCCAGGCCGCTGCGCGGCTTCTATCCGCTCACGGTCGCCGGCGAATTCGAGAACAGCGACGTGTTCGTGCCGCAGTTGTCGCTTGCCCAGGGAATTCCGATCTTCGTCGGCCCCGAAACCAGTCCGGGCGCCGCCGTGCCGTTGCCCCCGTTCGTCCAGATGCGTACTATGCCGGCAGACGAGGTGCACCGGGGCTACATTCAGTCGTGGAACGTCGTTTACGAGCGCAAACTGCCCGGCGATATCGTCACATCGATCGGATATGTTGGAACTCAGACAACCAACCAGCTGGCCGATCATGAGGTGAACTGGTCCCCGCCCGGGGGCGGAACCGAGGGCCGGCAACTTTTTCCCCGCAGCACGACCAGCATCCTGTTCTGGGACGGCTGGCTGAGCTCCAACTACCACTCTCTGCAGGTGGCAGTGAACCGCCGGTTCGTCAACGGCCTGTTCGTGAAAGGCGCTTACACTTATTCCCGTGCGATCAACATGACGGATGACGATGGATGGGCGGGAGTCATGTGGAACGACCCGGCTTTGATTTCCCGGAACCGGGCCGAGGCTGGTTACAGCCGGCCGCACGTCTTCCAGATGGCGACGATCTACGATCTGCCGTTCGGGCGCGACGGCAACGGCATTGGCAATGCGATCATCCGGAACTGGCAGCTCAACGGGATTTTCTCGGTCACCTCGAACACTCCGTTCACGGTCACCGCAACCAACACGATCGACACCCGCCACAACGACCAGACTGCCAATCAGGTCAAGTCGGATGTCGTGAAGCTCGGAGGTGTCGGTGTGGATAATCCCTACTACGATCCGACTGCCTTTGCGGCCCCGAGCGGGGTCCCCGGTTCGACCTGCACCAACCTCGACTGCTACGGGAACAGCGGACGGAACATCCTGAGGGGCCCGACCTGGGTTAACCTCGATTTGTCGGTTTTCCGGCGCTTCAACTTCACCGAAGATATCGGCCTGGAGTTCCGATCCGAGTTCTTCAACTTCACGAATACGCCACACTTCGACAACCCAGCCGATCCGAACAATACCGTGGGCTCGGGCAGCTTCATGTGGATCACGAGCACCAGCGACAACTACCCTGAACGCACCGTCCGGTTTGGCCTCCGGTTGATGTTCTAGCCATCTCATCCCACCCTTGTCCCCAGACCCTCTCCGGGCGCTCCCCGCGCCCGGAGGGGGAATCGTTTCGGGGAGCGATTTCGGGGGGCGATTTCGGGGACATAATACTTAATTCCCATCCCGTCACCTCCACTCGCGCGTAAGCACAGGAATTAAGTTTTGTGTCCCCGAAACTCGCCCCCGATGGAGCGCAAGCAGATCGTTCCATGGAGAATTTCTTCGAATTCCCCGCAAATTCCCCGAAAAACCTTCGTATTTTTCCAGCATCGAGCGTTTCTTGTATAGGAGGCTCGAAAGCAATGGCACGCATGGCGCGAGTGGTTGTCCCCGGCTATCCCCATCACGTTGTTCAGAGAGGTGTGCGGTCGATGCCTGTCTTCTTCAGTGATGCCGATCGGATTCTCTACCTGCGAATTCTTGCTGAAGAGAGTGAGAAGGCTCGGTTCCCAGTCGACTACTACGCCCTGATGGATACCCACGTACACGCGATCGGTGTGCCTGAAGATGAAGACAGTCTTGCAAACGCAATTGGTGAGACTCATCGACGCTACACCACGATTATCAACCAGCGCACCGGTACAAAGGGCTTCCTGTTTCAAGGGAGATTCTATTCGTGTCCGCTTGACGAAGCTCACTACGTCGCCGCCGCCCGGTATGTCGAGCGGAATCCCGTGCGAGCTCACATGGTGCAAAACACTTGGGATTATCGGTGGTCCAGTGCCCGCTACCACTGTGGACTGGTCCAGTCTGACCCCTTGATTGACGAGAACGCCGATGACCGGAATCCTGCGTGGAAACCTTACATGCCGTCATGGCCTGAGCTGCTGACTGAGGAGCCGAGCGAGGCCGACGTCATCCGTAAGGCGACGAGAACGGGCCGACCATGCGGGAGCCGGAAGTTCATCAGGGAACTGGAAAAGTTGACCGGCCGGAACCTGTTGCCGCGGAAGAGGGGACCGAAGAGCGGCCGAGCGCGATTTCGGACAGACGAATTTCGGGGACACAAAACTTAATTCCTGTGCTTAGGCGCGAGTGAGGTGACGGAGTGGGAATTAAGTATTATGTCCCCGAAATTCCCCGAAACTTCTGGCTCAGAACGCCAGCACGTATGTGAGCTTGGCGATGATTGCCCGGTCGGCTACTTCCCCTGTGGACGTCCGACGCTCGTTGTACACAAGGTAGAAATCGCTCAGCGGCTTATAGATGAAGTGGAAGCGGATGTTGCTCAGCACCTCCCGGGTGTCGCTGTTGTACTGGATCAGGCTGTTCAGGAACATTCGGGTATTGAACAGGTAACGAATCTTCGCCGCGACCAGGTTGGTCGTGAAAGCGCCGGAGGGCAGATCGACGTCGTTGTGGTTGACCACCGCGCCGGCGCTGAAATGGTAGCCCGGCTGGAGATCGAGCCCGAGTGCGTAGCTGTTCCGGGTGCCGTCCCAGAAATCTCCCGACGTCACTGCCGCCTGCCCGACGAGCATCCGGCTCTTGTCGCTCAAAAATGACGCATACCACTCGTCAAAACCGTAATCGCCCGGGGCGATCTCCTGGGCATTTCTTATCTTGAACGGCTCGGTCAGTCGCTCGAAGTTAGACCGGCGACCAACCGCGATTTCGGTTCCGTTGTGGAACACGACGTTGAAGCTACTCTGCAGGCGACGTGTCTCGAGAACATTCTTCTGGTCGGTGATGTAGTCGATGGAGACTGAGGGTCCCAGGTACCGGACCCATGGAATCCGCTCGCGTGGCCTCGGAGTCAGCGTGAAGATCCCGCTGCTCTGCTTCATCGCTCCCCGCTGGACGAACCCGACCTCCGGGTTGAAGTTCTCCTGGATGTTCAGGTGGCGGGCTTCCAGATCGAACAAGTTGTCCCGCCAGGCAACCTCAACGTTGGCGGCAGCATCACGCCCCTGCCGGTCGGGCGAGTCGGTCTTGAGAACGAAGGACGAGAGCTCCAGGTAGCGGAACAGGCGGAAGTTTGCGTCCGCGCCGTAAGTCCGGTTGTACCCGCCATCGCTCACATCCTTGTTGACGAAAAGCGCCCCGACGTCGGACTTCTGCAGAAGATCCCGTCGAAAGCGGATCACCGAGAAATTCGTCGAATTAACGTCCTCGATGTCGTCGGCCTGCATCGTAAGCAGGCCGAAGCTGTTTCGTCCGGATCTTCCGGACAGGCGGGCGCCGCCAAGAATGGGAACCAGCCGTCGATCATTGGAGAGCCCGATTCGGCGGGTGAAGAAGGGAATCAGATCAGTCCGGAAGCCTCCAACACGCGACCTTCCGAAACCGAAAATCGCCGCGTTTTCGAGGAAGAACTCACGTTTTTCCGGGAAGAAGAGATTGAAGCGAGTGAGGTTGATCTGTTGCTCGTCCGCCTCGACTTGTGAAAAGTCGGTGTTCACCGTCAGGTCGAGGGTCGACTGCGTCCCGACCGCGTACTTCACGTCGAAACCGACTTCGGGCTTGACGTCGACGTCATCGCCCTCCAGGCGCTGGACGGCGGCCAGGCCGTAAGGTTTGACGTAAAGATTGCGCCCCGGGTGAATGCCCTCTATGCCTTCCAGGCGGCCGGCCAGGGAAACCCTTCCCAGCCGAAATGCGGCCGGCAATGGAGACCAGTAGGAATCCTCGAACTTACGCCTGACGCGGCGCTCGAAGTTTACGCCCCAGATCTGGGTTGGCTTGTTGGCAAAGCGGAGCGTCTTGAAGGGAACGATCATCTCGACCTGCCAGCCCTGCTCATCGATCGACGTGGCTACGTGCCAGATTCCATTCCAGCTGGTGTTGCCGGCTGCGCCGTCGGCGCCGATCTGCATGTCGAATTTGCCGGCGCCCGGGTTGGTCCCGAAAAGGAATGAGTTCAGGTCATCGTCAAAGGTGTCTATCACGACCTGGAACCCGTCGCTGTCGAGCGTCCAGAAGTCATATTTGATGTCTTTGATCGTGATCCCGTTTTCGCCTGCCGAATCGAAGCAGTAAACACCAACGTAGAGATTCACCTCGTCGTAGATAAGGCGGACCTCGGTTCGCTCGGTTGCCGGCTCCCCGCTGTGGGGCAGACGCTGAATGAAGTTCGTGGCGGGTTCTGCGAGCTTCCAGTCAGGTTCGTCAAGCCGCCCGTCCAGGGTAATGGGCCGGTCCACCCGAACCGCCCGCATGGTTGGAAGGTCCTCGGGAGCGGGTTTTTGCGCCTTAGAACCATGAATCAGGAGACCGACACAGGCGAGAACTTGAATCACCGCTATGAAGCCGAACCGCAGATGCACGACAGCCATTTAGGCATGAGCTCGTAGCGAAAATCAACAGCGGACGTATTTGCGGGCCTCCGAAAAGCTCGCCAACCGGGCCGAAAAGCGGCGGATTCTGAACGGCGAATCCGCCCTACGACTGATTGCTTGCCCATGCCGGGCGGTCGTAGGGCGGATTCGCCGTTCAGAATCCGCCGCTTTTCGGCCCGGTTGGCGAGCTTTGGACCTGCGCAGTTGGCCGGGCGCAGTCGGTCAGTTCTCTTCCAGATTTTCCCCGACCGTTTCCGGCCGCTTCTTGGTCTATAATATTTGGTGCGCGTTCTCCCGGGGAGAACGATGAAAGGAGCAGGGGTCAATGAGTGACGAGAAGGACAATCGCCAGCCGGTGGACAGTCCCGAAAGGGAAGGGGCCGACCGAGGAGGCATTGATCGCCGGGACGTGATCCAGGGGATCGCGACACTTCCGGTGCTCGGAGTCTTCGCGTACGCGGTCAACAAACAAGTCGGATATGAAAACGCCCAGAAAGCGGCCGCTGTCCAAACCAGCAGCACTTCCACGAAGGGTCCGGAGCTCAATGTGGCGCTATTGGGTGCGGGAGCTCAAGGCGAAGTTCTTCTTACCGCGATGCTCAGAATCCCGAATCTCCGCTTTCGCGCGGTTTGCGATATCTGGACCGAGTACGCACTTCGCAAGTCAGTGAACACGTTGAAAAAGTTCAAATTCAACGTGAACGGTTACGAAGACTACCGGGAGATGCTGGACAAGGAAAAGGACCTGGACGCCGTTGTCATTGCGACACCCGACTTCTGGCATGCGCAGCACACGATCGACTGCCTGAAGGCCGGCAAGCATGTCTACTGCGAAAAGGAGATGTCGAACACTCTCGAAAGCGCCCGCAAGATGGTCGACGCCGCTCGCGAGACGGGCAAGCTCCTCCAGATCGGTCACCAGAGGCGCAGCCATCCCCGTTACATCCATGCCAAAGAGAAGCTGATCACCGAAGCAAAGATGCTCGGGCGGATCGTCACGGCGTACGGGCAGTGGAATCGCTCGGTTCAGGAGGACTTTGGCTGGCCGTCACGTTACGAGATCCCCATTGAAAGGCTGAAGAAATACGGTTTCAGCTCAATGTCTCAGTATCGCAACTGGCGATGGTACAAGGGGCTCGGCGGCGGCCCGATCGTGGATCTCGGTTCCCATCAGATCGATATTTACAACTGGTTCCTGGATGCCCAGCCCACGGCCATCGTGGCGAGCGGGGGCAAAGACTACTACACGAATACAAACCGCGAGTGGTACGACACCGTGATGGCGGTCTACGAATACCAGACGAAGGAAGGCGCGGCCAGGGCCTACTATCAGACCCAGACGACCAACGGCAGCCAGGGCTATTTCGAGACCTTCATGGGTGACCAGGGAACGCTCGTCATTTCCGAATCAGAGACCGGCGGAAAGAACGCCATTTACCGCGAAAAGACGGCTCCGGCCTGGGACGAATGGGTCCAGAAGGGCTACGTCTCCATGCCGAAGGTGGCCGAGGTCAAGCCCGCCACGGGAGTTGTGCTGGACGTGCGCGAGAGCGTTTCGCCTGACGAGCACAAGATCCCGATCGAGTACACGGACGCTTACCACAAGCCTCACCTGGAAAACTTCTTCAATTCCGTGCGCGGTTACGAAAAGCTCAACTGTCCGCCTGAAATCGGGTACGAGACTGCCGTAACCGTGCTGAAAGTGAACGAGGCCGTCGAGGCGGGACGTCGTCTGACCTACAATCCGAACGAATTCAAGATCTGACGGGAGAAGACATGCTAGAACAACGGTACACCCACATGCAGATGATCGCGCTCGTGGTGATGCGCGTGTTCATCGGGTGGCATTTTCTGTACGAAGGCGTTTCGAAGTTGGTCAAAGATAACTGGACGGCTGCAGGATTCCTGACCGCGTCCAAGGGCCTTTTCGCCGGCTTGTTCCACTGGATGGCGAATGACCCGGAGGTTCTCGAGATTATCAATTTCCTGAACATCTGGGGGCTCATTGCGATTGGTCTCGCACTCATCCTCGGCTGCCTGACCCGTCTGGCGGCAGTCTTCGGCGCTCTGCTGGTCCTCATGTATTACATGGTCAACCCGCCCTTGGTCGGCTACTTCTATTCCATTCCAACGGAGGGGAGTTACCTTCTGATCAACAAGAACCTGGTCGAGCTCGCGGCACTGTTTGTGATCGCGGTAACTTACAGCGGCAGGTACGTCGGCCTTGACCGGATCATTCACGCCTTGTTCCGTCGCCGGCGGAGCGAAGTCCCGGTCGCCGTCCAGGACGCCGAAGTTCCGGCAGAAAGCAGGTAGGTTCTTGGAGCGCGGACGACACCCTTGGAGCGCGGACGTCCCGTCCGCACTGGGATCGCGGGCATCTTGCCCGCCGTTTCAGTAGCTGCCGGATCAACACCCACCGCCGCCGCAAGATCCCGTAACTTCATTAAGGCCTAACGCCGGGCAAGATGCCCGGCGCGCGGGCAAGATGCCCGCGATCCCAGTGCGGACGGGACGTCCGCGCTCCAAGACGAAACGTCCGGCCCTTCCCCACTCCTTGTCTTCCCGTCTCCTCGTCTCCTTGTCTCCTTGTCTCCCTGCTCCTTGTCTCCTTGTCTCCCTGTCTCCTTGTCTCCCTGTCTGTCTTTCATTCCGCATTCAGCAGGGGAGCTTTTCCCGGCCCGGGGAAAATTTCCTCGCCTGCAAGCACCGTCTTCACATGCCCTATTCAGCAACCACGCGCTTTACCAAAAGAGCAACTCAGTGGCACGTCAGTTGCGAGAGCCGTCGCGGGGGGCTCGT
>CAYQYP010000404.1:0-3882 GCA_964421755.1 uncultured Acidobacteriota bacterium | reverse complement strand
ACGATCCCCAAGGAGATTAGAGATCGTCTAGGGTTGAGACACGGCCTGGAGATCGAGTTCGAGGCGCGCAACGGTCTTCTTATCGGTCGAAAAGCGAGCCCGGAAGATCCGGTCGCAGCTGTCACTGGGATCATCGGGAGCCGCAATGTCGATGGCGAACTGGTGAAAAGCCGGGGCCCGAGTTGGCAGGAGGAGCTCGATGAGGACAGCCGTTGATTCTTCCGTGCTGCTCGACGTGTTCACCGGGGCCGGCCCCTTTCTTCAAGCTTCCCAAAACGCTCTTCGAAGAGCGATCTCCGAAGGGAGTCTAATCGCCGGGGAGGTGGTGTGGGCAGAAGTTCGTGCGAGCTTTCCTTCGAACAACGAGTTCGAAGAAGCGATGAACCGATTGGGCGTCCAGTACTGTCCAAGCCCTGAGTCAGCTGCGCTCGAGGCGGGAAGAGCATGGTCTGCATATCGTCAGGCGGGAGGGAAGCGACAGCAGTTGATCCCGGATTTTCTCGTTGCCTCACATGCTCTGATGCTTGCGGATCGCCTGTTGACGCGGGACCGGGGCTTTTCGAAACGCTATTTTAAGAAACTCGACGTCTGGGATCCCTCGGTCTGAAGGTAAGGGCGTAAGAAAACGTTAATGAGGAAGACATCGTCAACCCCTTCGCTTGAATGGCTCCTAGATCCACCCCCGGCCCCAGTAATAGACGAGCGCGACAAGCTCAGAGGCGAAGTTCACTTCGTGAGCGAGGTTGCCCGATACGCCGTATCTCAAGAACGGGCTTCCGCCCACGTCCGGCGTCACCGGGCTGCGCCGTCCCCCCAGTTCCTTGCCTCTATAGCGGAGGTCGACCGGCTGCATGGTCGCAACGGCGCTCTCTCCGGCTACGTTTCGAAAACCAGCTTTTCGAAAGGTGAGCAGCGATCGTTTCATGTGGTGGGGGGAGGTGACAACCAAAACCGGGCGGTTGGCAAATTCTTTTCCCAGCAACCGGGCGACCTGAAGCGCCTGCTCGCGGGTATTGCGGCCGTGTGATTCAAAAAGAATCCGATCGGGAGACACACCCCTCATCTCGAGCTCTTTACGCATCCGGACGAGATCGTTGTCCGGATTGTTCGTATCCGCAGGCATGGCGACGATCACGACCGCCGCTTGGTGCTTCCTGGCCTTCTCCGCGGCGTAGTACGTGCGAATGAGCCCGGACTCGCTTGGTATTCCGGCCCCGCCCAGGAGCACGATGTATTCCGGCTCCTCGCGGAGCCTGGCAGGATCGGTCGCGAACCACTGATAGGCCCTTCCCGGATAGCTCGTAAAAGCGAGCACGATTGGAATGAGCGCGATCACCCCCCAGCAGATTAGAAGCATCCGGACAAGCCGAGCAATTACCAGAAGGAAGCCCGAGATCTTGCTGAACCGCACTTGTCTTTTCGAGGGCATGGTTGTTCCCTGCTTAAGATTATCGATCGGCCATTATACGCGCCGATAGGGAGGGGGTGTCGACTGCCTGTCGTGCCATCGCCAATCCCCACGGATCTGTATTCCTGTTGACTCCTAAGGGTGATGGGATAATAATCCCGGCTGTCTTGGCGGCTCGATGAAAAAGGCGCAGCGCGACTGGCCGGGTAGGCATTCCCGGTACGATGACTCGCGAATCGTGGGTTCTCGAGCAGTACAGGCGCCGCTGGCTTCCATGGGGGGGAGCCGATGAAGGCATGCTGCTTGCTTCTAAATGTTGCGTTTCTATGTCCCGTATTTGCCGAGGATCCTCGACAACCTGAAGGCACCGCTGATATCGCCAACATACTGCAAGAAATCTCGACGGTCGCGCCATCCGTCGGGCGGCAAGATCTTGCAGATGCCCTGAGGCGACGCACTTACGGGAAACGCGTCCTGGTCACCGATGCGACGGTCACACGCCTTGATGAGACGAACACGTATCCTCTGGACAAGGCGCGGTCTTTCGCCGGGCTATACGTTCTGCACGGAGCCAGCTATCCGGAACCTTCCAGCCTGGGCCCAAAGGACATCATACAAGTCTTACGGACGCTGATGGGGCGCGTTAATTGTCAAGGCGACTTGGAGGCGATCAGCTGTTCCGGCGTCGGCCTGCTCATTGTGAATCAGAGAAAGAACTCGGGGACATACACCTACACACTGCTGGCATCGAACTTCCACCTCCGCCAACTCCGTCTCGGGCAGCTTGTCTGTCTCGAAGCCACGGCTTCCGGCCTGTCTTTGGAGCAGGGACGCTTGGAGGTCTTTGGGGTGTTAAAACGGATCCAGACACGGTGAGCCAGGCAGAGACCGCCAACGGTCATTGTTATTGGCTCGGTGAGCCCTCGGATTCAGGACGACGAGGGAAGACTTCAGTCCCTTGTCTCCCCGGTTGGACTGCTTTCTGCTAAAGTACTCCGCCAATGCGGAACATCCGTCGAGCGGAGATCCCACTGTTCTTGGTGTTGGTTTTAGCCTTTACACTGAATAATCTCGTCTTTGTCCTGGATTACTCGCACAGCCTCAGTTGCTACAATCTCGGGATCGACACGGAACACTACTATGCCTTAGCTCAGCAGCTGGCGGACGGTGCGCCTGTCTCGCAGATCCCCTTTGATCAGCCCCCCGGTTTCATAGTTCTTCTGTCGTTTCTGCTTCGGCTCTTTGGCGGCGACAACCTGCTGGCGCCCAAAATCGTTTTTTGCGTCATGACTAGCTGTATGGCGGTCATGATTTGGCTTCTGGGCCGCCGCCTCGTCGGGATTCCGGCTGGCTGGATCGCAGGACTTGCCGTGGTTACCTCGCCGATGCTCCGTGCCTATTCAGCTACGCTGCAGTACGAGGTCCCGAGTGCCTTCCTGCTGGTTAGCAGCGTTGGCCTGTTGGTTCTCGCGGCTGGAATCTCTCGGTTCAGACACTCTCTTTTGCTTTTTGCATGTTCGGGTCTTCTCATTGCCACCGGTGCGCTTGTCAGAGAGGTAATCGTCGTCTGCTTTCCTGTCATGCTCGTCTGGCTTCTGTTTTCGTCCGGCGCCGAAAGGGGGCAAAGGATCAAATTCTCCATGGCTTTCGGAATCGGCTTCCTCGTCCTCGTTGGATCATGGACCGTGTACCGCTCCGCGATGGCGGGGCATTTCGTAGCCATCTCATCCAAGGGTGCGTTTAATTTCGAGATTGGAAACAACCCCAACGCCAACGGTACGTTCAACCTAAACAGCACCAGCATAACGGACCCGAAAGGTTGGAACTTCATCAGGCAGCGGCCGCTCGACGCTGCTGGACTGATGGCCCGCAAGTTCGGATTCTTCTGGGGTTTTGCCGAGGACGGGTGGAATGTCCCCCGACGATCCGCTATCTGGCTTTTTCGGCTTAGCTTTGGTTTGCTGCCCCTGCCGGCCTGCATCTGGCTGGCCCAAGGATCGGCTTTGGCCCTGCTTTGCTTTGTGGGGACCGTCTTGCTTCTCGGTCGCCGCTTCAATCTCTGGTTCTTCCCGGCAATGATCGCCGCTGTAATGACCGTTCACCTGCTGCTGATCTCGTCGCATCGGTTCGCCATCCCCGTTCTGCCGCTCATCTATCTTATGGCCGGAGTTGGCGTGTCGCCGATCGCCCACGCACTCAAGCCAGTGGTAACCCGGGCGAAGTTTAAGCTGATTGCTGCTCTTCTCGTCTGGGTCTCCCTCGCGATTTTGTATCACCCCGTTGCCCAAGTCGAATGGCGTCTCGCAAACTACAGGACGTTGCGGACAAAGCTGGTCGCCCATCCAAAGGCGCCTGGTCAGTCAACCGTCCTGGTGCCGGCGAGCGCCGGGCCGCTAGGAGCGTCGTTCATTCCAGACATTATCCTCCCGAAAGGGTGGGCCGAGTTTGCAGTCGATTTCGAAAGTCAGCCGGAC
>CAYQYP010000403.1:0-4407 GCA_964421755.1 uncultured Acidobacteriota bacterium | reverse complement strand
TCGTTTGGGCCGATACCGAGCGCCTGGTGGAGTTTGCGCGAAGCCCCTTCGTCTGCCATGAAACGCGCGCCCACTTCAATTGCGGTCATGTCGCTTCCGGCCAGCACGATGATGGTGGCGCCTTCATCCGGTTGTGGGGTGCAGAAGACCGTGGCGTAGGTTCGTCCGCCCTCGGTCGGATAGCGGTCCTTTTCCCCCGGCTTCGGCTTCCGGTTGAGGACCATGCCGCTGCTCGTAACGGGGTCCCAGGAGAAAACGAAGTTCATCCGGTCTTCGAACAGTTCGACCCAGGGATTTCCCTTGCGGTGACCGAGAAGGATCAGGTTGTCCCTGATCTCGGGCTGGAGGCGCAAGTCGCGGGCATAGACCACCGTGTACGGCAGCTGGTATCGGGATGTCATGTGGGCCAACTGAGCGGCGGCGATCCCATCCTGAGTGGTGGTCAGGTAGCTCCTCATGTAGCGCGTAAGAAGCTCGCGGACTTCCGGGTCCTTGACATAGACGTCGAACAAGTTAAACGGGTACGCCTGGGCCCGGTATTCCGCCAGCGTCGCCGTTCGGCCCATCAGGTTCGAAAAGAAGAGCACATTCGCGTCCGAGGTGACGACGTAGGTGTGGCGACCGTTGCCCAGCCATTGTCTCCAAAAATGATCCTGATAGGGGGTTGGTCCGGCTGTGACCGTTTTTTGAGCGGGGCTTGGGAAGCTCCGCCAACCCATCCAAGCCGCAAAGGCAAGCGACAGCGCGAGAAGTACCGACAGGACCAGGGCGACGGTCCGCCAGGGGCCTGGTTCGGCCGGAGGGGCCGTGTGATCCTCGTACACCTCCTCGCGTGGTTGAAATCGTGGAGTGTAGGAGCCCTTGGGGATCTCAATGATGATTGGCTCGTGTTGACCGTCCGACAGAAAGTGCTGCTGCAGTTGCTTCCTGAGCTTCGAGACGCCCACCCGGACGATCGTGTCCTGGTTGGTGTCGTAACCAGGATTGCGCCCGAAAACGGCGATTCCGATCTGCTGTTCCTTGACCGGTGTCTCCGGCCCGTTCAGGGCACACTCGCACAGGTATTGGAGAAGCTCCTGAAGACGAGGGGAGTTCTTGAGGGTGGAACCTGCGACCACGCGCTCGACGAGTGCGCGGTGCACGCGATTCGCTCCGGATATCCCAACAACGGATGCCCTGGGCCCTTGATTCACGGCGGCAAGTATATCACCGGCGAGAGGCCCAGAAACTCTTTTTCCGGCGGGATCTTGCGAGCAGTAACTCTCCGTAAAACCAGAGGTATTTCTCGGTGTCTCTCCGTGACTCTCTTGTTATCGGAGTGTCGAGGGGCCAATCTCGCCTCCGGGCACCGGTTTTTTTGTGTCTTTTTTTAGAGACCCTATGTTAGCGTTAACGGAGCAAGCTCACACAGGCCTGCAACCGAAGCGTTCGAATACGGGGCATCCCAGGCTCTGTTCGGTAACGTGAGGAGGATCGTATGCAATCGTGGAGCGTAAGAAACAACGTCATTCTAGTCATCGGCGTCGCGCTCCTGTGTGGCGCCTTCGCATTGGCACAGACTTCCACGGGCATGATCAGCGGGAGGATCATCGACCAACAGGGCGGAGTCGTGCCGGGCGCCGAAGTGGTACTCGTCCACGATCAGACGGGCGTCAAGCTCGAAGGTGTGTCGGATGAGGCTGGTGGCTTCGTTTTCCCGACCGTGCAGCCGGGCAAATATTCGATATCCGTGGAAATGCCGGGCTTCAAGCGGCTGGAACAGACGAATCTGGTCCTCACGGCGTCGGAACGACTTTCAGCAGGGGATTTGATGCTCGAAATTGGCGAGCAGAACCAGTCGATCACGGTTCAGGCGAAAACTACGCCGATCCAGCTGACGAGCCAGGAACGCTCGGCAGTCCTGGACGACCGCCAGATGATGCTGCTTTCGGCCCGAGGCCGCGACTACATGCAAATGCTGAAGACGCTTCCCGGCGTCACTTACAACACCAGCGGAGGGGCGGGAACCCTTGGAACAACCGACGCGCCGATCATCAGCGGCATCAGGAGCGACTACGTATCAATGTCAGTTGACGGCGTCGTGGCGAACAACCGCGGGCTTGGGACCACCGAGAACATGATGAACCTCGACGCCATCGCCGAGGTCAAGGTGCTGATGGGGAACTACCAGGCCGAGTACGGGAAGAACTCCGGAGCGATCGTTAACGTGGTCACCAAGGGGGGCACGCAGGACTACCACGGGACGGCTTACTGGTACAAGCGCCACGAGATGTTCAATGCGAAGAGCTGGGACGAGAACCGGGCGGGCGCCAACAAGGGGCGGTATCGCTACAATACGATGGGCGGCAACATCGGGGGGCCGATCGCCTTCGGCAACTTCAACCCGAACAAAGACAAGCTGTTCTTCTTCTTCTCAATGGAGGTCCAACCGAACACCGCACCGTCCAGGAGGACCTACTGGGTGCCCTCTGCGCTCGAGCGGGACGGCGACTTCTCCCAGTCGTATGAGCCGATCGCGGCCGGATCGACGGCGACTCCCAAGAAGATCGCGGTCAAGGATCCGTTGACTGGCAAAGCTTTTCCGAACGACATCATTCCCGCCACCCGGATTGACCCGAGCATGCAGCGGATCCTGAAAATGTTCCCGGCGGCGAACTACACCTCGGTCGACGGGAAGACGAACCTTCAGATGATTGACTCGCTCGACCAGCCGGCCAACCAGGAAGTCCTGCGCGTTGACTACAACCCGACCGACAAACTGCGGATGTACTTCCGTGGAATGGATATGACGAAGGGCAACCGCGGCTACAACTCGACGGTCAACAAGAACAACTGGGGTGTCAGCCAGGGCTACGACACCACCAATCCCAACCTTGGTTTCAATGTGACTTACCTGTTCAGTCCGACGCTGGTCAACGAGCTGTCCCTCGGCATGTCTCGATGGACCGAAGTGCAGGCGATCTCCGACGAAGAGCTGTCCAAGATCCAGAAGGATACGGTCGGTTACACGATCGGGCAAATCTACCCGGCGAACAACCCGCTCAATGTGATCCCAGCGATCAGCTTCAGCGGGCTCCCGTATTCGAGCGTGATCAGCAGCGGATATGACGGCCGTTTCCCTATGGAGAACTACGTGAACGCCTTCAGCATCTCGGACGGGATCTCGAAGGTCTTCACGAAGCACACACTCAAAGCGGGCATTTACCTCGAGCTGGCCGAGTACCTGCAGCGGCACCACGGCGCCGACTTCGCGGGGACTTTCGCCTTCGGGCGCAATACCAACAACCCGAACGACTCCGGGCACGCGTTTGCGAACGCGCTCCTCGGGAATTTCAATACTTATACGGAGGTCACGCAGCGGGTCCACTACCAGCCGATCAACAAAGTGGTCGAGTGGTACGTGCAGGACAACTGGAAGGTGACCCGGCGCCTTACCCTGGATTACGGGGTGAGGTTCACCTACGACATTCCGCAGTATCTGAAATACGACGTCGGCGGCAATTTCTATCCGGAACTGTATGACGAGTCGAAGATGGCTTTGTTGTATGTTCCGGCGATCAACCCGGCCAACAAGAAGCGGATGGCCCAGGATCCGATCACGAAGCTGTACTATCCGGCCGACTACATCGGGAAGTTTGTTCCGGGAAGCGGAGACCCGTATATCGGCTCGGTGGCAGCAGGTACGGCCGGTCTGCCTCGCGGGTTTGTGGAAAGCAACGGCCTGCTCTATGCGCCCCGGCTCGGGTTTGCTTTTGACCCGTTCGGCGGCGGTAAGACCGCGATTCGCGGTGGAGTAGGCGTCTACTACAATGCCCGGCCGCGATCGGGACAGATGGGCGACATGTCGTTCAATCCCCCAACTCAGGCGCGCCCGCTCCAGTACTACGGTGACACGCGGACTTTCCTGAACTCGAGCGGGTTGATTTCACCCTCGAGCTTCAACCGGGTGATTGAGCCGGATGCCAAGATGCCGGTCATTTATCAGATGACCCTCGGTATCCAGCAGAGCATCGGTTTTGACACCGTGCTGGATATCGCGTACAGCGGCAACGTGGGGAACTACCTCGGACAGACGCGCCAGATCAATACTCTTCCCTACGGGGCACGGTTCCTCCCGGAGGCAATCGACAAGACGAACAACAAGGCGCTTCCCGATACGTTCCTGCGCCCCTACGTGGGTTACGAGAACCTGCCGTACATGGAATTCGCAAGCGAATCCAGCTATCACTCCCTGCAGACGCAGGTCCGGCGGAATTTCCGTGGCGGGCTGCAATACAATATCGCGTGGACCTGGTCCAAGGCCATGAACTACGGCGACGACTACCACGCGGGGGTTGCGCAGTACGCGAACCGGAGGTTCTGGAACTACGGTCCGGCTGGCTACGACCGGACCCATCAGTTGACCGG
>CAYQYP010000402.1:0-15904 GCA_964421755.1 uncultured Acidobacteriota bacterium | reverse complement strand
CGAACCTACCCGCCCAGTCGAGCCCGCCGAACCCTGTTGGAGCCATAAACATCATCATGTTGCCTATCTACTCAACATTTTCAACACCTTTGAAAGCGAACGGCAGCGAGCGAGGGGATTGCCGAATGACCCCAACGGGGTCACGTAGCAAAGCCCGGGGTTGCCCGCGCTTTGGCGGGCTACCCCGGGTCGGAGGCTTGTATGGGGTTCAACCCTGAAGGGGTTGCGTACCGCGCAAGATACGCAACTCTTTCAGGGTAGACGACTTACGGCTCTGGGATCCCAGGGTAGGCTGCAAAAAACGCAGCCAACCCTGGGCTTTGCTCCGCAACGCCTTTGGCGTTGGAAACGGTCAATATCCTCTCAGCCAAATGCGCTAACTGGTCCTATTCAAACAGCCTCGCTTGGTGCGCGGCTCTGAAAAGCTTTGCTCTGGTCGGAGTGAGAAATCCCGGCTGAGCGGAAGCAAGCGGCCCATTCCGCAATCCGCATTCCGCATTCAATTGACCTACACGTCCATGCAGTGACAGGAGTGTGCCCGCTCCCGATAATTTGCCGTGCACTCAAAAGGAGGAGCCATGGTTCGTGTTCGATCTTTCGCTCTCGCTCTCGTGCTTTCATTGGTACTGCTGCCCGTTTCGATTCTTGCGCGTAACACTTTTTACCTGCCCCAGGCGGCCACTGGCGTCGCTGGTGATCTGAGGTTCGTCACCCAAATCTCGGTGTCGAACCCCACTGACAAACAGGCCGATTTGACGATCAGGTTTCTGACGAATGCTGGGAACAACTGGACGGTCACCACGAGCTGCATGGAGGACCAGGAGCTTGGGGGAACTTCATCCGGCCTGGAAATCAGACTCCCGGCCGGCAGGAAGTACGCGATCAACCTCTCTTCAAACGCGGAGATCCAAGTCGGCTGGGTCCACATCGACTCTACGCAGAACCTGCGTATTTCGGCGGTGTATGGGTTCCACCAGCGACGAGCCGGTGGCGCAGGATTCGAACCGCTCTGGGAGGCCGCGGTGCTCCCATCCCAGTCGGCAACCGAGCTGAGTTTTGCCGCACACCAGATGCTTTCGGACGCGGTGTCCGGAGTCGCGGTCAGGACCGGGTATGCAGTTTCGAACCCGAACAACATGGATGTCAGGGTGAGGGCAAAGCTCGTTAACCACATGGGACAGGAGGAGGCCACCGCGACATTTGACCTCCCCGCACACGGTCACCGGTCCGAGTTCACCGACGAGCTTTTCGGAGGAAGCGCCGGGTTTCACCGAGGGACGGTCTATTTTTCATGCAGCGCGCCGATTGCGGGGCTCGCGATGCGAGAATCGAAAAGGGATCCGAACGTGGTCTATTCCACCGTTCCGGTGGAGGCCGAGTCGAAGTTCAAGGTTTCCGTGGACTACGATCGCGAGCCCAATTCCACACAGGCGACTGCTCAGCCGATCGAGGTCCCCATCGAAATCTACGGAACCGCAAGTGAAACATCGGATGCCACTGTCAGTGACTTCTATCGTCTGCCACTGACGAGCGGCCAGCGGCTCGAGGTCGTTTTGCTGGCCGGCGTCCAGGGGTCAACATTGAATCCGGTCATGAGCATCAGGGACTCAGAAGGTGGAGTAGTGGGCACGATAACCAACCTGTTCCAAGGGTCCGAAGACCTGCACGGAACCTTTACTGCGACCGCTAACGGTACCTACTTCATCAGGGTGACGTCGACTAACGGAACAGACCTCACAACTTCGTTCTATCGCCTGTTCGTTAACGTTTACTAGCCTGGCGACTTGTCATCGGAAACGCTTCGCGCTTTCGCGGCCCTCACGCTGCCGCGGAAGCGCGAGGTCTCCGGAAGTGCCTCGAACCTGCAGTTTCTCAGCCGCTTGTGTTTCGGCTCCCCCTCCCCCAGCTGCCTTGAACCGCTTGGTCGAACATTGTAACCTCGTATAAGCCTTCTTTTTTCGTCCATCCACCTGTTTTGCCATGGCAAAGAAAGAGCGTCCCGCCGCCCAGTCGGACGGCAGAAATCGGGTTGTCATCGAACGCATGGATCCACGGATCGATTGCGGTCGTTTTCCGATCAAGCGGGTCGTCGGGGAACCGGTCACGGTCGAAGCGGACGTCTTCGCGGACGGTCACGATGCGATTTCCGGTCTGTTGCTCCATCGCCACATCAGGGACGAGGAGTGGGCCGAGAGCGCCATCGAACACATTGGAAACGATCGCTGGCGGGGAACTTTCCAGGTACTTAAGCTGGGTGAGTACGAGTATTCGATCCAGGCATGGATAGACCACTTCAAGACATGGCGGCGAGACCTGAGGAAACGCCTGGATGCTGGGCAAGTGGAGCCCGCGGACGTTCAAATGGGTGCGGAGCTCATCGACGCAGCTAGCGGCAGGGCCAGCGGTGCGGACAAGAAGGCGCTCGCAGACTGGGCCAGCTCGTTGGCTACAATCCCGAATCGACTGGAAGCGGCGAATCTGGCGCTCTCCGCGGAGCTCGCCGCAATCATGGATCGGTATCCTGACCGCTCGCTCGCAACAACGGCGGGCGAACGGCTGCGCGTGGTGGTCGAACGCGAGAGGGCGCGATTCAGCTCCTGGTATGAATTCTTCCCAAGGTCGTGCACACCTGATGCCTCGAGGCACGCGACCTTGGCTGACTGTGTCTCTATCCTTCCCTACGTTGCCGGCATGGGATTCGACGTGTTCTATCTTCCACCAGTGCACCCGGTTGGCCGCACGCACCGAAAGGGCAAAAACAATACTCTCGTGCCGGCACGGAAGGACCCCGGCAGCCCCTGGGCCATAGGGGCAGACACGGGCGGTCATACGGCGCTGAATCCAGACCTCGGGACACTGGAACAATTCGATCAGTTCGTCGCCGAAGCAGCACAGAGTGGCCTGGAGGTGGCGCTCGACATCGCGTTCCAATGCTCGCCCGATCACCCATACGTCAAGGCGCACCCTGAGTGGTTCCAGCACCGTCCTGACGGGGCGATCCAATACGCGGAAAACCCTCCGAAGAAGTACGAGGATATTTATCCGTTCAACTTCGAGACCAGTGACTGGAAGGCACTCTGGGAAGAACTACGCGACGTTTTCCTTTTCTGGGTGGACCACGGTGTCCGGATTTTCCGCGTGGATAACCCGCACACCAAACCATTCGCTTTCTGGGAATGGGTTATCAGCGAAATCAGGCAGAGAAACCCGGGCGTGATTTTCCTTTCCGAAGCGTTCACCCGGCCTAAGGTCATGTACCGCTTGGCGAAAGCCGGATTTTCGCAGTCCTATACGTACTTCCCCTGGCGTAACACCTCCTGGGAGCTCCGCCAATATCATGACGTGGTCACTCGAGGGGAGATCGCTGAGTACTTTCGCCCCAATTCCTGGCCGAATACCCCGGATATCCTGCCCGAATACCTGCAGACCGGCGGGCGGCCGGCATTCATGACCAGGCTGGTGCTTGCGGCAACCCTCACGGCGAATTACGGGATTTACGGACCCGCCTTCGAGCTGGTCGAAAACGTTCCTCGGGAGCCCGGAAGCGAAGAGTACCTTGATTCGGAAAAATACGAGATTCGCGCTCGGCTCGCCGACATTGAAAAACCGGGAAGCCTGAAGGATTTCATAGCGTTGATTAACAGGATCCGAAGAGAGAACCCGGCGCTCCAGAGCGATCGTAATCTTGTCTTTCACAATGCGGATAACCCGGAGCTCATCTGCTATTCGAAGCGTACGCACGACTTCTCGAACGTTATCCTGGTTGTCGTGAACCTGGACCCACATCATGTCCAATCTGGGTGGCTGGATGTGAATCCGCGCGAACTGGGCACCTCGAGCCAGGCCGACTACCAGGCGCATGACTTGATCAGCGGCGGGCGTTACTTGTTCCACGGAAGAAACAACTTTGTCGTCCTGGATCCCTCGAAAGCACCCGCTCACGTGTTCCGAATCCGCAGACGCGTTCGGACTGAGCAGGATTTCGAGTACTACCTCTAGGTTCACTTCCCCCTGGGAGGATTTTTGGTCGCTCAAGCACTGATCAGGAAGTCGGGAACAAAGAGCCGTTTATTGACGGCTCGCGACTCGGCGGACGATCTGCTCTGGTATCGGGATGCAATTATTTACGAGCTACATGTCCGCGCTTTTTCGGACAGTAACGCCGACGGAATCGGCGATTTCGTGGGACTGACACAGAAGCTCGACTATTTGCACGACCTCGGCGTAACGGCCATCTGGTTGCTACCGTTTTATCCGTCACCGCTCAAGGACGACGGCTACGATATCGCCGAATATCGAGACGTTCACCCCGCGTACGGCACCCTCAAGGACTTCAAGTTCTTCCTGCGGGAAGCGCACGACCGTGGTCTGCGGGTGATAACCGAGCTCGTGGTCAATCATACGTCCGACCAGCACCCCTGGTTTGCCCGGGCAAGACGGGCCCGCCCGGGTTCGCAGGAACGCGATTTCTACGTCTGGACCAACGATCCCGAGAGGTTCAAAGAAACGAGGATCATCTTCAAGGATTTCGAGACATCGAACTGGGCCTGGGATCCCGTTGCCTCCGCTTACTACTGGCACCGCTTCTATTCCCACCAACCGGACCTGAACTTCGACAATCCGGCGGTCAGGCGGGCGGTTTTCAATGCGATGGACTTCTGGCTGGGAATGGGCGTCGATGGACTGAGGCTCGATGCCATCCCGTACCTGTACGAACGTGAGGGCACCAACTGCGAGAACCTCCCCGAAACCCACCGGTATCTCAAGCAGCTGCGTGCGCGTGTCGACGCCAAGTACAAGGGACGAATGCTGCTGGGCGAAGCCAACCAGTGGCCCGAGGATTCGGTGGCGTATTTTGGCGATGGGGACGAGTGCCACATGGCGTTCCATTTTCCCTTGATGCCACGCCTTTTCATGGCGATCCGGACGGAGGACAGATTTCCGATCGTCGATATCCTGAACCAGACGCCTTCGATCCCCGAAACCAACCAGTGGGCCCTGTTCCTGCGTAACCACGATGAACTGACGCTCGAAATGGTGACCGATGAGGAACGCGATTACATGTACCGCGTGTACGCGAGCGATCCACAGGCGCGAATCAATCTGGGTATTCGGCGCCGCCTGGCTCCGCTGCTCGGAAACAACCGCCGGAAGATTGAGCTGATGAACGGGCTCCTGCTCTCTTTGCCGGGGACGCCGGTCCTTTATTACGGCGACGAGATCGGAATGGGTGACAACATCTACCTGGGCGACCGAAACGGGGTTCGCACGCCAATGCAGTGGGCCCCTGACCGCAATGCAGGTTTTTCGAGAGCCAATCCTCAAAAGCTCTACCTCCCGGTCATCATCGACCCGGAATATCACTATGAGGCGCTCAATGTCGAAGCCCAGCAGAGCAACCCGCACTCCTTGTTTTCGTGGACAAAGCGGCTCCTTGCAATTCGCAAGCATTCCAAGGCATTTGGGCGGGGGTCGTTCCAGATCGTCTCCGGGAGCAATCCTAAGGTAATCGCTTACCTGCGCGAATATGACGATGAGCGGATCCTCGTCGTTGCGAACCTGTCGCGTTTCACCCAGGGCGCCAAACTTGACCTGTCCGATTTCCAGGGAAGCGTTCCGACGGAGGTGTTCGGACAATCGTCCTTTCCGGTCATCAGCACAGAACCGTACTTCCTCAGCCTGGGGCCTCATAATTTCTTCTGGTTCCGGCTCACTGAACCCGGACGGCAGCAAATTCGCGCTCGTGAGCAAACCGCGCTACAACTGCTTCATTACACCTCTCACTGGAAAGAGATCGTTCACGAACGCGCAATTCTGGAGGCTGTTCTGGCCTCCTACCTGCCCGAGAGACGTTGGTTCGGAGGGAAAGCGCGGACGATCACAGGAACACGGATTGAAGACGCGGTTACTGTTCCGTATTCCTCGCGAACGGCTCTCGTTTGCCTGGTCACCGTGACCTACCTGCAAGGGGACCCGGAGCGGTACCTGATTCCACTGACCGCCTCATTCTCCGATTCCGTACCGGCGCTTCTCAGGGGCCATGCCGACGCGGTCATCGCCAGGGTACAGGGACCGCATGGTGAGGGGTTGCTCCACGATGCCCTGGTTGACCCGGACTTCTGCGAGAGCCTCTTGGCATTGATCCGAACCCGCCGTCGTCTGCGTGGGTCCTCCGGCGAGATGGGTGGCTTCGGAGGCGAGGCGTTGCGATTGATTTCACAAGCCGAGGACCTTTCTCCGTCGGGCATCACTGCCGAGCAGAGCAACTCGTCCGTCACATTCGGGAAGAAATTCATACTGAAGGTCTACAGGCGAGTGGAAGAAGGAATCAATCCCGATCTGGAGATTGGCAAGTTCCTGACCGATAAAGGATTCACCGGCACCCCACCAGTTGTCGGCCACATCGAGTATCGCGCGGACGGACGCCGGTCGACTATAGGAGTCCTGCAGGAGTACGTCAGCAATCAGGGAGACGCCTGGCAATACGCGGCGGACGTTCTTGGTCGATATTTCGAACGCGTCTTCGCCCGCTCTCCTGAGGAACAGCGGAATATACCGATGCCTGGTTCAAACTTCATTGATGCCATCGACGGCGAAATCCCGGAGCAGGCCTCCGGGCTGATCGGGACCTTTCTGGAATCGGCTCGGCTGCTCGGTCTTCGGACAGCAGAAATGCACTTGTTGCTTGCCTCGGAGGCGGAACACCCGGACTTCAAGCCGGAGCCATACACCACGCTTTCCCAGCGGTCCATGTACCAGTCACTTCGGAACCTCGCCAACCAGACATTTGATCTGATCCGGCAAGGTCTGGCGGATATGCCGCCGAAAATGCGGGCAGTTGCTGAGCAGGTTCTGGCTACCGAGCCGGAAGTCTTTCAAGTATTCCGCCTGGTCCTGGAAAAGAAATTCTCGGCATTTCGAATACGGGTGCATGGAGACTATCACCTCGGACAGGTGCTTTTTACGGGCAAGGACTTCAAGATCATCGATTTCGAGGGAGAGCCCGCCCGGTCCCTCGGAGAGCGACGGCTCAAGCGCTCGCCGCTGCGGGACGTCGCGGGCATGATCCGGTCCTTTGATTACGCAGTCCACAGCAGGCTTCGGAGGATGGCTGAAAACGGCGTGGTCAATGAGGAAGAGCTTGATCGAATAGCCGGCTGGGCCAGGTATTGGCATTTCTGGGTATCGGTTGCATTCGTCCAGGATTACCTGCGTGAAGCACGCAAGGGCAGCTATCTCCCGGCCAGCCAGGCTGACCTCAAGACCCTCCTCGCCGTCTTGCTGCTGGAAAAGGCCGTCTACGAAGTCAGCTATGAGTTGAACAACCGGCCCGATTGGCTCGAGATTCCAGCGCAGGGAATTCTCGGATTGCTGCGCCGGAAATGACCGAGGTTTCAGAGCCGCGCATGCAGCGAGGGTGTTGAAATGTCAACTTGTGTGTCATATTTCCGGAGGGGATTGCCGAATGACCCCAACGGGGTCACGTAGCAGAGCCCAGGGTTGCCCGCGTTTTCTGCGGGCTACCCTGGGTCGGCGGGTGGTGTGGCGTTCAACCCTGAAGGGGTTGCGTACCACGCTCGATACGCAACCCCTTCAGGGTAGGTAACTTCCGAGGCTTGGTCCCCAGGGTTGGCCGCAAAAAACGCGGCCAACCCTGGGCTTTGCTACGCAACGCCTTCGGCGTTGGCAATCGTCAAGACCGCACAGCGCAATCAGTTTCCTGACTTTATGCAACACCGTCGCTGCCTGGACGGGGCTTCGACACGGATGGCCGAACCATGACTATGAAAGAACAAGAACAATTCACTCTCCTTACCGATCAGGATCTTTTCCTCTTCAACGAGGGCAGCCACCTGCGTCTCTACGAGCGATTAGGTGCTCACCTCCTGGAACTTGACGCTGTTTCCGGCACGAATTTCGCCGTTTGGGCGCCGGACGCCGAGGCCGTCTCGGTTATTGGCGACTTCAACGGGTGGTCGCGCGACGCGAATTTCCTGCATCCCCGCGGCAGTTCCGGAATATGGGAGGGTTTCATCCCGGGTATGAACAAAGGGGCGATCTACAAGTACGCAATTCGTTCCCGCCACTTGGGATACCGCGTTGACAAGTCGGATCCTTTTGCCTTTTTTTGCGAGCAGCCGCCCAAAACCGCTTCCGTCGTCTGGAATCCTACTTACCAGTGGAATGACGCTACCTGGATCGCCAACCGAGCGCGCGTCAACGCGTTCGATGCCCCGATGGCCACCTACGAGGTCCACCTCGGCTCTTGGATGAGAGTCCCGGAAGAGGAGAACCGTTGGCTGACCTATCGTGAGCTGGCCGTAAAGCTCAGCGAGTACGTGCACCACATGGGATTTACGCACGTCGAGTTTCTGCCTGTCATGGAGCACCCCTTCTTCGGGTCATGGGGCTACCAGACGACTGGATACTTTGCCCCGTCGAGTCGGTTTGGGACACCCGAGGACTTCATGTACCTGGTCGACACGCTTCATCAAAACGGGATCGGAGTAATCCTCGATTGGGTTCCGTCCCACTTCCCGAGCGACGAGCACGGACTCGCCTACTTTGACGGCACCCACCTGTACGAGCATTCCGATCCAAGGCAGGGGTACCACCCCGACTGGGGGAGCTATATCTTCAACTACGGACGAAATGAGGTCCGGAGTTTCCTCCTGAGCAATGCTCTCTTCTGGCTGGACTTCTACCATGCGGACGCCCTGCGCGTCGACGCCGTCGCTTCCATGCTGTACCTCGACTACTCCCGGCGGGAAGGCGAATGGATCCCGAACCTCTTCGGGGGAAGGGAAAACCTCGAGGCGATTTCCTTCCTGCGCCGCTTCAACGAGGAGGTCTACGGTTACCATCAGGGTGTTCAGACAATTGCCGAGGAGTCGACGGCATGGCCCGCAGTATCCCGTCCCACATATCTTGGAGGCCTGGGTTTCGGCCTCAAGTGGGACATGGGCTGGATGCACGATACGCTGCTGTACATGTCCAAAGAGCCGGTGCATCGGAAATACCACCAGGACAACCTCACCTTCCGCATGCTGTACGCGTTTCATGAAAACTTCGTGCTGCCTTTGTCCCATGACGAGGTGGTCCACGGGAAAGGCTCACTGCTCGCGAAGATGCCCGGCGACGACTGGCAGAAGTTCGCCAACCTGCGGACCATGTACGGCTACATGTTCGGCCACTGCGCCAAGAAACTGCTTTTCATGGGCGGCGAAATCGGCCAGTGGAGCGAATGGCAGCATGATCACAGCCTCGAGTGGCATCTACTTGAATACGAGCCTCACCGCAAACTGCAGACATGGGTTCGCGATCTCCTGCACTTGTACCGCGCCGAGCCTTCGCTCTTCGAAATTGACTTCGACCCGGCCGGTTTCCAATGGGTCGACTGCTGCGATACCGAATCAAGCGTGATCAGCTTCCTGCGCAAGGGGAAGGCGCCGCTTGACGTGGTGCTGGTCGTCTGCAACTTCACCCCGATACCCAGGCAGAATTACCAGCTTGGCGTTCCCTTCGGCGGGTACTGGCGCGAGCTCCTGAACAGCGATGCCGAACGCTACGGCGGAAGTGGACACGGAAACCTGGGCGGCGTCCACAGTGCTCCCATTCGTTCGCACGGATTCGAGCACACGCTGAATCTGACGCTCCCCCCGCTCGGCTGTCTCTACTTTAAGGCTCCGGAGGCATGAATCGGATGATTCTCCACAGGAACATAGGCTCCCGATGGAGCGACGAAGCCGGCACGGATTTCCGTGTGTGGGCTCCGTACTGTGAGAAGGTGGAACTGCAAATCGTCTCCCCGGACTCCAGGAGGATCGAGACGAAGCGGGAACCGAGAGGGTACTTCTCTGCGAGCGTTCCCGACCTGGGTCCTGGCACACGGTACTTTTACATCCTGAACGGCGATAAGGAGAGGCCCGACCCAGCCTCCCGATGTCAGCCTCTGGATGTGCATGGCCCTTCGGAAGTGATTGATCCCCGCTACAACTGGCAAGACAAGGTCTGGCCGGGAGTCTTGTTGGAAGATTACATCCTATATGAGCTGCACGTGGGGACCTTCACCCCGGAAGGCACCTTCGATGCGATCGTTCCCCGTCTCGACGCCCTGGTCGACCTCGGTGTGACGGTCATCGAGCTGATGCCGGTCGCCCAGTTTCCGGGGTCCCGCAACTGGGGCTATGACGGTGTTTACCCGTTTGCCGCCCAGACAAGTTACGGCGGATATCAGGGACTTCGCCGGCTCGTGGACGCGTGTCACGCCAAAGGGCTCGGGATCATACTCGACGTGGTATACAACCACCTGGGGCCGGAGGGCGCCTATCTTTCCGAGTTCGGGCCGTACTTCACCGATCGGTACGAGACGCCCTGGGGGCGGGGGGTGAATTTCGACGGCCCACTGAGCGATGAAGTCCGGATCTATTGGATTGAGAACGCGCTCGAATGGATATCGGGATTTCATTTTGACGGCCTCCGGCTTGACGCCATTCATGCCATCCTCGACTTCTCTGTGGAGCCGTTCCTGGGCGACCTGGCTTCCGCCGTCGCCCAGTGTGCGAAGAAGCTGAACCGAAGGGTAAATCTTATCGCCGAGTCGGATCGTAACGATCCCAAGGTCGTTTGCGGGTCCCAACAGGGAGGATTTGGCCTGGACGCGGTTTGGAACGATGGGTTTCACCACGCCCTCCATACGCAGCTGACGGGCGAACGAGACGGCTACTACGCGGACTATCAGGGGCTCCCTGACCTGGTCAAAGCGTTTCGTGAAGGATTCATCTACACCGGTCAGTTTTCTCCTTACCGGCAGCGTCGCCACGGTGCGAGTTCGGTTCCTCTCGCCGCACGGCAATTCGTCGTCTTCACGCAGAACCACGATCAGATCGGCAACCGGGCCCTCGGCGACCGCCTGTGTCACCAGGTGAACCTGGAGGCGCGGAAGCTGTCCGCCGCCACTGTCCTGCTTTCACCGTTCATCCCGCTTCTGTTCATGGGGGAAGAGTACGGAGAGAGGGCGCCCTTCACCTTCTTCGTCAGCCACCTGGATCCCGATCTCTGCGAGGCCGTCAGGCAAGGCCGACGTAAGGAGTTCGCCGATTTCAAATGGAACGTCGAGATCCCCGACCCCGTTTCCGAAGAAACCTTCTTGAAATCCAAGCTTAACGAGGCCCTGAAAGAGACTGGTGAGCACAAGGTGCTCTACGCCTTCTACAAAGAACTGATCTGGTTGCGGAAGAGTATGCCCAGTCTCCGCCATCTCAGCAAGAAGACGCTCGAGGTCTTCAGTTACGAGAACAAGAGCAGCCTGGTGATCAAGCGGTGGACCGGGGACAGCCAGGCCCTGATCCTCCTGCATTTCGGCCAGTCATCCCAGACGCTGTCTCTGCCTTTCCCGGCCGGGGAATGGAGAAAGGTTCTCGACTCCGCAGAAGAACGCTGGCTCGGACCGGGCAGCAAGATCCCGGAATTGGTCATTTCCTATAACGAGATCTCGTTGGAGTTGACTCCTCTCAGCGTTGTCGTGCTGGGAAGAACACTCGAGGAAAGCTGGCCCTACATGGTTCTCGATTTCTAATTCATGATCCCAATGCGCATACCCCAGTCGACCTACCGCTTCCAATTCAACAGTCAGTTCCGGTTTGCGGACGCGGTCGCCCTGATTCCGTACCTCCGTCGACTCGGCGTCTCCGATCTGTATGCCTCGCCCATTTTCAAGGCTCGGCCAGGCAGCACCCACGGCTACGATGTGACGGATCCGACGGTCTTGAACCCCGAGCTCGGGACCGAGGCGGACTTCGGCGCGCTGTGCGACGGGCTCAAATCGGGTGGAATGGGACTGCTTCTGGACGTGGTGCCGAACCACATGGCGGTTAGCCTGGACAATCCGTGGTGGTTAGATCTGCTGGAAAACGGGCGCAGATCCAGGTACGCGCGGTATTTCGACGTTGACTGGAACCCGGTATCGGGGATCTCCGAGAACAAGATCGTAGTCCCGATCCTTCGCACGACTTATGCCGAGGCGCTCGAGGGGCGGAAAATGAATCTGGTCCTCGATACGCGCGGGTTTTGGCTGGACTACTACGGCATGCGCCTGCCTCTCGAGCTCGCCACCACGGCGCCGATCATCACGCACCGCCTGCATGACCTGGAGAGATCGAACCCACGGTCGCATCGATCTCTCACCGAGTTGCTCGAGGTGATGAAGGGCTACCAGGGCGCCCAGTCCTATGCAGACAATGACCCGGGTGCCGTGAACGTTCAGCGCGAGCTCATCCGGGCGAAACTGTGGGAGCTCTACAGCCAAGACGCTGGCGTCAAGCAGTTTCTCGACGCCAACATCGGGATGGCGAACGGTCAGAAGGGGGATCCACGGAGTTTTGACCTCCTCGATCACCTGCTCAACCATCAGTGGTACCGGCTCACCTTCTGGAGGACCGCGCTCGAGAACATCAACTACCGCCGTTTCTTCAATATCAGCGACCTGATCAGCGTCAGGACCGAGGACCCGGCCGTCTTCTCGGCCAATCACGAGCTGATCTTTCGACTGCTCGCGGAAGGAAGGGTCACCGGCCTTCGCATCGACCACATCGACGGGCTCTACAATCCCGCTGAGTATCTGGTTCGACTGCAGTCCGCTTGTACGGAGCCAAAGACCGGGGATGGGAAGCGGGGTGCCGGGCAAGCAGGATACGTCGTTATCGAGAAGATCCTCAGTGGAGAAGAGCCGTTGCGCGAGGGTTGGGCAACGTCTGGAACCACGGGCTACGAATTTCTCAACCTGCTGAACGGCATTTTCGTGGACCCGGATGGACTGGAGCAGCTGAACAAGATCTACGCGGATTTCACGGGGCAGCAGTCGGATTTCCGGAACGTCCACTACGAGTCGAAACGACTGGTGATGGGACGCAAGTTCTCTTCAGAATTACAGACCTTGGAGCATCAACTGAACCGACTTGCCAACCAGGATCGCTATGGCCGCGATGTCTCCCGGCGCGAGCTCGAACGCGGTTTCTTTGAAGTCATCGCCTGCCTGCCCGTGTACCGAACGTACACGGCCTCTTATGAGGTCGCCGAGGAGGATCGCGTCATTCTCGAGCGTACGTTTGCGGAAGTCCGACGCCGGAACCCAACCTTGAGCGCTCCCGCGCTGCGCTTCCTGCAGAGGCTGTTCAAGTTGGAGTTCGCGAGCGGGACGCGCGAAACCGACAAGCAAGAATGGCTCGGATTTGTTATGCGGTGGCAGCAGTTCACCGGTCCGATCGCAGCCAAAGGCGTCGAGGATACAGCTCTGTACCTTTACCACCGGCTGATTTCCCTCAACGAGGTCGGTGGGGAACCCGGTGCAGGTGCTGTCTTTCTGGCCGATTTCCACCGGTACAACGAAACCCGTCAACAACACTGGCCCGGGAGTCTGAGCGCCACCTCGACCCACGATACCAAGCGGGGAGAGGACGCACGTGCCCGGATCAACGTGCTGTCCGAACTGGCCGAAACGTGGGGAAGACGACAGTCCCAGTGGAGTCGGTGGAACAGCGAGCATCGCACCCAGATTCCAAGCGGCTGGTTGCCCGACAGGAACCAGGAGACGCTGATCTATCAAACGTTGTTGGGATCCTGGCCGCTCTCGAATCCCGCGTCGGACGCTTTCGGCGACCGCCTGACGGGCTTTATCGAGAAAGCGATGCGCGAGGCGCAAACTTACTCGAACTGGCGACGGCCGAACGAAACGAACGAGAAGGCAGTGAAGCGCTTTGTTTCGAAGATCCTTGAACCCGGACCTGACAATCATTTTCTGGCTGATTTTCAGGAATTTGCGTCGGAAATCGCCTTCTTCGGAGCGATCAACAGCCTGGCGCAGGTGGTTGTGAAGCTTGCCGCGCCCGGAGTCCCCGACATTTATCAGGGATCGGAGCTGTGGAACCTCGCGATGGTGGATCCGGATAACCGCCGGCCCGTGGATTTCGGAGCTCGTGACCGCCTCCTCACGGAGATCGAGGAAGGCTTGCGGGATGATCCGGGCGGCCTCGCCGATCAGCTGCTGAGCGATTGGAAGAGCGGTGCGGTCAAAATGTTGACTACGGTTCAGGGGTTACGCTTGCGCCTGAAGGAGCGAGACGTTTTTGCGCGTGGGCAGTACTTACCGCTCGATTCCTCGGGTGAAAGACGCGACTTCGTCTACGCATTTGCGCGGCGTCACGACGATGCCTGGGTGGTTGCGGCCGTGCCCCGATTGGTGACCCGGCTCGTCCACTCAGGGCAGTTTCCGATCGGCAAGGATGTTTGGGGAGATACGGTCCTCGTCTGTCCTGCGGAAGCACCCGACACCTGGACCGATGAGCTGACGGGGCAGGCCCTGCGGGCCCGTAAGGCGGGTGACAGCCTTGTGATTGATGCTGGTTCCGTGTTTGCGCGACTGCCTGTTGCCCTGTTGCGCTCGGGAAGGCCCGCCGAAACGGACGCGGGCGGGTAGTACGCCTGCGCTGCCGGTTCCTGCTAAAATACTATCAGTAAGGCACTTCTCGCTGGCTCGTTTCCCTTTGGACAACCTGGAGGGTGAGCTTATGTCGTCATTTGCCGCCTACATTATCGGGTTCCCGATTATCATTGCCGGACTGGCCTACGGGGCTCACCTTCCCGGGATACCCCGGCAGTGGATCATCGTTAGGTGTCGTCGTGCTTCTCGGAATCGGACTCGTTAAGGCGGTCACTCACACACGGCGCAAAGGCTCGTCAGAAATCGAGTGAGACGAGAATCGCCCCGGATCTTCGGAAACCTTTGACGGCCGCAGGTATCTGAACTGAGAGTTGAGCTGGGAAACCCGGTTCCATGGAGAGCCGGGATCACCGGGAAAAGAAGGCAGGCGGAAGGTCTGGTATGCCCTTGGAAAAGCTTATTCGATTAACAGTGCAGGTTGACGTTGAGCCTGAACGGGCCAACTTGAAGGAAACCCTCGAATACCTGAAAGGTCTGAAGGGTGCCGATCGGGTTGAGTTGGTAGACCTCGAGATCGTGCAGGACCCGAACGCCGAGGTCAAGAAGGAACGGAAGGCCTTGGAGCGGAACTTCGGCGCGGAGAAGCCGGGGGGGCCGCCGCCCATCGCTCCGCCGCTGCCCGAGACCGGTCCCGTCCTGGAGCGAGAGCTTAATCGAGAGGCGGGGAAGCAAAACGCCGAAGCCGTGAAAGACCCTGCAAAAACCCTCGACCGCATCAAAATCCGGTAAGGCAAAATGGTGAAGCGGAAGCCGTTCGCCACGAACGTTCGGGCACGCGAAAGCACGGTGTCGTAGGACGATTCGCGGTTCAGAATCCGCCGCTTTCCGGCCCGGTTGGCGAGATCGTGCCCGAGAGCTTCACAAACGGCCGGGCATTGTTGTAGACTTACTTCTCACTTCTCCACGAGAGTGCCGGAGTGGTGGAATTTGGCAGACGCGCTGCGTTCAGGGCGCAGTGGGCTTTACGCCCGTGGGGGTTCAAGTCCCCCCTCCGGCACCAAATCCCTCGACAAACCGATTCCTGCCCTCTATCGGAAGGGCCTGCGCGTGGCCTACCATTGACTGGATGCGCTTTCTGGTCTTCTTTGCCGTCTTCTTCTCGGTTTATGGCGCGGCGAATTACTACGTTTTTGTGAGGGGCCGGTTGTTCTTTCCGGCCGGCTCCTGGGCGGGGACCGTTTATCTTCCTGTTTTCCTCCTCATGGCGCTGGCTTATCCGGCAGGGCGGATGATCGAGCGGTACGTGATCAACGTTGCGACCGGATTACTGGTCGGGCTCGGGAGTCTCTGGCTGGCGGCATTGCTCTACTTCGTCATCTCGCTCGGGCTGATCGACCTCGTGCGTGCTCTCGTCCGCCTGGCCGGCTTTCAGTTGCCGGGATCCGGGTCTCGGCTGGCGACTGCAAC
>CAYQYP010000401.1:0-16438 GCA_964421755.1 uncultured Acidobacteriota bacterium | reverse complement strand
GAAGCCCTGTACGGGCGTAAGATCCTGATAATGTTGCCGTTCTTGCGCCCTTTCAGGGCTTGTCTCCGCCTCTACCTTAGACCCAGGGCTGCGCACAAAGCGCTTCGCCCTGGGCTAATATGTGCCGGCCTTTCAGGCCTTAGGAACTTTCTCGACAGCCTCTCTCGTGCGCGGCTCCATTCGATCGCGATTCGATCGCCCTCCGCCGGGAACTCGCCGGTCTATCCCCCATTAATAGAAGAGTTAACATTTTCAACACCCTCGCTGCGTGCGCGGTTCTGAGGCGCGAAAACTCGCCCGGAGCTTGCCCCGTCAGCTGCTTCCGCTATATGCTTCCGCAGAATCAGGAGAATTTGTCCATGCGTCGTTCTTCGTTTGTCGTCTGGGCTCTCGCCGGCTTCGTATGCGGCGGGACGGGCTGGGCCTTCGGATCCTTGCTCGGTTCGTTTCTTCCCCAGACCGTGATCGGCGCTTCTGCGGTCGGGGTCGCCCTGGGGATCCTCACCAGGCAGGTTCGGATCGCGGTCCTATCCGGAGCCGCAGCAGGACTAACGGCTGCGGTCGCATTTCTGATCGGTGGTCGGATAGCCACCGCCTTTGCGGCCTGGCCTTGCGCGGCTCTTGTCATCGGCATTTTTGCAGCGATTCTTCTGTCGAGGCGTGGAGCCCGGATAGCCACGCTTGTCGCGGCGCCCTTCCTCGGGACAGCCGGTTTTATCGTCGGAGGCGCCGGTCTCTTCCTCGTTGGTTTGGCCCTCAACGAGAGCCGGATCGTGGCCGAGTTCATGGGTGGCGGGTCGGCTGGTTTCGGGCTGTTTACCCTGGGCGGCATCAGGATCATGGGCGGATGGCTTGATCGCATGCCGGGAACCGCCCAGTAAGTTCTACTTCCAAGTCGGACTTCTGCCCGGCTTGGGGCGTCGCCCTGCCGGAGAAGAGCAAGCAGAAACCAATGTCCGACTTGGAAGTCGGACCCACATAGACCGTATGACAAGTGGCTCAAGACCAGACGAACAAAAGGGTATGGCAGGTCTCACCAGGCGCGATCTATTCAGATTGAGCGCCGGGAGCTTCGGACTTCTGTCCGCCTCACTCTTGGGTGCATGCAACTTCCGAGTGGCTGCCTGTAAGAGCGTCCCGCCGAACCCTTTTGTCCACGCTGGCCAACCGCTGCTCGTCGTTGTCGAGGGTGAAGATCTGCAGGCAATGCTGAAGGCGGGTGTCGAAGCGCTGGGCGGCCTGGACAAGCTCTCTTCGTTGAGTCGCGAAGCTGTTTTTCGGGGCAATTTCGTCGCCCCTCAGCCGTACCCAGTAACGACTCACCCCGATTTCATCTCCGCCGTCGGCGGGATCCTGCGGCAATCGGGATTCAGGCGAACGGTGCTCTTCGACAGTCACGGGACGAACCTTGTCGCTTCCTCTTCGCCCAGTTCGATCATGGGAAAGCTGGGGGTGATCGGGAAACTGACGGGCAGCGGCGTTGAAGTGGACGTGCGCGATTTCCTCGAACGCACCGAATTCCAGTTAGTTCGCAACCCTGCCTGGCCTATTGCCTCGCCGGTTGGCGTCCATCGGATGGTCCACGAGGCGGGGGTGGTGATCAGCCTGCCGGTTGTGAAACGCCACGGAGCCGCTCAGTTCACCTGCGCGCTGAAAATGCACTTTGGCTCGGTCAGCATGGCCGACCGGATCGTTACTCACAAAAATGAGGGGAGCGAGTATCTCGATCAGCGGTTGGTCCACTTTGCTGACACTGCAAGGCCGCAGCTGACGATTGTCGACGCGAGGACCATCCTCGCCAGAAGGGGCCCGACGCTGACGGCGGGCGGCGAGGTTGTCCGCGGCATCAACAAGATCGTGCTGTGCGGCGACATGGTGGCCACCGACGCTTACTGCGCCCGGTTGATGGCCGAGCGTGACCCGACGTTTTCGGTACAGATGGTCGCACGACAACTGAAACACGCGACTGAACTAGGACTCGGAACTGCGGATCTCGCTCAGGTGAAGATCGTGGAGCTGCGGGTATGATCCGGGGCTTTGTCTGGGTGCTCGTGTGCCTGCTCGTCACCCTGCCCGGTTGTTCGTCGGATTCGAGCCTCCTGCCATCCGGGGAAGATCTCGGTTCTTTTGCGGACGTCGGGGACCCGGAATCCTACGGTTCGGCCACTCTGTACACGTACATGAACGGCGGGGCGGAAGTCTTCCTCGAATACGGCTTTGTCGCCCTATCGATTCGCCGCTATTCGCGGGGTTCCGACCAGTTGATCGCCGAACTGTTCGAGATGAGGGATCCGTCCGCAGCGGCCTCTCTCTACAGCTACCTGCGTCGGACGAACGCTGAGACGGAGATCCGGCCGGGATGCCGCGCAAGCGTCACACCGTCGGAGGTTCTGCTGGCCAAGGGGCGCTACTACCTGGCCTGCCGAAATGAAGACCCGCTCGCGACCCGCGGTGTAGCGGTTGGAGAACTGGCTGAGCGCATTGCTGACCGGCTTGCCGGGGACTCCCCGTCGGGCCTTTTCGATCCCATCCGGATGGGCAATCCGGTGCCAGGTTCCGAGATATTCATCGCCGGTCCTATCAGTCTCCGGGTCCGTCCCTGGCTAGCGCCAATCGGGGAAAGAGGCTTCGAGCGCGGCTGGCTCGCTGCGTTCCAGACGCTTTCCGCCCGCCCGGTTGAAGCCCTGGTAGCGGATTACCAGACGGCGGCGCTTGCCCGGGAGGCTGTCGCCGGTGTTACTGCCTCCTCACACCCGGAGCTCAAGGTGGAAAGCCGCGGTCGTCGGGCCGTCGTCGTCAATGACTCCACGACGGTTGCTCCCCAGCACCTGATTGCTTTGATGGAGTCTTTGCTGACCCATTGAAGTGGTGCGCACCTACTTGGGGGCGCGGGCGGCTGCGAGATGCGGTCTCGGACGAAGCTAAGCACGCATTTCTCACAAGTCTCCGTCGCGAGGAGGTGGAGATGGGCTTGGATACGACCGAGCGCACCGCAGGCGTACTTGACTGTACGTCGAGGAGCGCGAGGGAGCGCAACGCAATAGACAAGCCCATATCCGCCTCCGCAGCAGAAGACTTGTGAGAAGTGCGGGCTAAGCACGCAGGGCGGCGCTCTCGAGCACTTCACGGACCACTCGGCCTAGCTCAGTAAGTTGGAAGGGCTTTTGGAGGAGGGGCAACCCCCGGCGGCGGAGGTCGGTACAAATGGACTTGGTGTCCGCGTATCCCGACATGAAAAGCACCTTCAGATCAGGGTGTTCCCGGGCCATCCGTTGGTAGAATTGAGGGCCGCTTTCGCCCGGCATGACTACGTCGCTTAACAGCAGAGCCACCTCGTCGCGCCGCTTTCGGTAGATCGCCTCCGCCTCCTCGGTGTTTGCAGCCGAAACCGTTCGGTAGCCAAAACCAGCCAGCGTCGATTCAACCAGCCGACGAACGTCCGGGTCGTCTTCGACAATAAGCACGAGTTCGTTTCCACCTTTGACAGGTGCGTTCACCTCTTCGTGCACCAAGACCTGGCTTTCTTCAACAGCAAGATGGTGGAAAAAGAGCCGAAATCGAGTCCCGGCGCCGGGTTTGCTGTCCACAGTGATTGCCGCCTTGTGCTTGGTGACAATCCCATAGACGGTCGCCAGACCTAGCCCGGTGCCCCTTCCCAGTGCCTTCGTGGTGAAGAATGGTTCAAAGACCCGCTCGCGAATAGCCTCATCCATCCCCTGCCCCGTATCGGAAACATCCAGGACCACGTACTCCCCAGCGGGCAGGTTTAGATCGGGGCGGAGGTCCTTGAGAATCTCGGTGTAGGTCTTTATCATCAGGGAGCCGCCTTTCGGCATGGCATCCCGCGAATTGACAGCCAGGTTCATCAGGACTCTCTCAATCTGGCTTTGATCCGCCAGTATGAGATCCCGTTCGGTCTCTGTGCCGAAGGTGAGTTGAATATCCTCACCAATTACCCTGGCGAGCATGGACAGTGCACCCTGAACCAGTTCGTTCAGATGGACCGGTACCGGATGGAGGGGTTGCCTGCGGCTGAAGGTCAACATCTGCTTCGTCAGGCCGGTCGCCCGGTCCGAGAACTCGCGAATTTGTCGGATCTCGGCTGCCGTCGGCGAATCGACACCGCTTTTCAAGAAAGCCATATCGGCGGCCAGGCTGATACCGGTCAGGATATTGTTGAAATCGTGGGCGATCCCGCCAGCCAGTTTGCCAAGTGCTTCCATCTTCTGAGACTGCATCAGCCGCTGTTCGAGACGCAGTCGCTCCCGCTCGGCCTCCTTCTTGTCACTCACTTCACGCATGACAACCAGGAGCCGTTCCTGCTCGCTGATTTTGAATCGAGTGGTTCGGATCTCCCCCCAAAGGGTTCCGCCACCACGGATTTTGAGCCGACATTCAAACTCGTGATGGTTGCTCGAGAAGCTCTTGCTGAACGCACTCCGGCAGTCGTCCAGGCTCAAATCGAAAGCCAGGTCCGTGAAAACCCGGCCCAATAAATCTCCCCGGTCCAGACCCAGCATGTCACAGGCTTTAGGATTAACGTCCTCGATCTTCCCAGTCCGCGGATCCAGCACCCATATACCCTCCTGGACCGCGTTGAAGATCGCCATGTAGTTGGCTTCAGAGGTCTCCAGCGTGCGCTCGACTTTTCTCCTTCGGATCGCTAACTGCATCACTTCGAGCGCGAGGATGACGAGGAGACCGACGGCCAGGATCGCTCCCACGATCTGCCACTTGGAACTTTTCCACTCGAACCTGATCTCCGAGATATCGATCGTCAGCTCGGACCCTGGAGGAAGCGTAAAGGCGATCAGCTCAACACGATCTGCGTCCAGCACCCGGTTGCCGTGACTCCCGGGCGGCTGATAAAACTGGTTCCTCGACAGACCTCGCAAAGGCAGTGGAGTCGCCACCCACCTGTCGGAGACGAACGGCACCACGGTAGAAAATACCTCGCTCGTAGGATGGTTGGAATCGACCGATCGCTCGCGCAGATCGATTTGAATGTGTGGGGCGTTACCGCTGCATCGCCATAGCAGCTGGAGATTAGCGTCACGCGCCGCTGCCGTGGTCGTCAGAATGCCGAACCCAGTCCATCCATCGGCTTTGCCGATCCGGCAGCGGAGGAACTTCCCCGGCTGGTCCGCTGCTCCCCGGCTGCCGTCCACAATCTCGAGGGCAGCATTCGGGTAATAGCTGAAGATCGGCGTGACGCCTTCCCACCGGCCAGCGGGATAGCTTTGGAATTGGGCAACGGGGAGAGAGTACGAGGAAGGTATGAAGATCAGAACACCGATCGCCGAAAACGCAACGACCGCGGCGACAAACAGAATCACCCGGTGGAATGGATGAGCGAACCGGTCCAACGAATCAGATTCAGCCTTTCCGGAAACCGGAAGGTTTTGTCGGGCCCCCCCCAAAGTGCATTGCCTCGCAGATGATGCTGTTGACGGCGCGATTATGCACTCAACTCCCATTCGACACAAGGCTGGACTTACCCTCCTCGCTTGGTCAAGCCGTCTCCTAACCGCGGGGTTAATACTTGGCCAAACCCCTTAACCTTCTTCCTTTAATATTGACACGACATGGACTTACGCATTTACCTCCTTGACGGATCTTTGGAGACGTTGTTAAATGAGGCTCCCGAACAGGGCGAAGAAAGAAGTATCGTGCGGTGAGCGATCAACAAGTATTCCCTACCTTGGAGGAAATGCGGGCCGAGCTGGAAGCGGTCGTCGCGTCGCGCTATTTCTGCCGTGCTCCCACCCTGGTCTCGTTCCTGCGCTACGTCTCCGAGAAGTACTTCTCCGGGGAAGCCGACAAAATCAAGGAATACACCATCGCCGTCGAAGCTTTCGGACGCTCGCCCGACTTCGAGCCCAAGCAGGATCCGATTGTCCGCGTGGACGCCAACCGGCTGCGTGAGAGACTGAAGAAGTACTACCGGACCGAGGGGCGCGATCACGCGGTGCATATTCTCCTCCCGACTGGACAGTACGTGCCCGTTTTCCAGCTCCAAAGCAGACCTGCGGCCGGCTCGGCACCCGATCAGAGTCAGCTGCCCGTCCCAGCGACCGCAGTTCTGCCGGCGCTGACCGGAAGCCCCCAAGAGCATCCCGCTCTCAATCTCCGGACCAGGCCGGTAGAGCTGGTGATAGCCAAGCCGCGCGTATTCCGCATCGCCTGGGTTGGGTTACCGGTCGCGCTTCTCGCCGGCATGCTGATCATGGTGTTCGTCAGGCCGTTGACCGAAAGCACGAGTCCCCAAGTCGATTCCCCGCCGGTCACGGCTTCCCAGCCGTCAGCCGGGCCGCTGGCAGAAATGCGTATTCTGTGCGGAAACAACTCGCCGAAGTATGCGGACCAGATTGGCCGGATCTGGACGGCCGATCGCTACTACGTGGGCGGTACCCCATTTAAGGCCGCGGCGGATGCGGTGATCGCCCGGGCGGAAGATCAGGTGATCTGGCGCGGGGGACGGCTGGGCGACTTCGAGTACAGGATCCCTTTGAAGCCGGGCATTTACGAGGCTCATCTCTACTTCGCGGAACCCGATCGGCCGACCGATGGCTTTGAAGGCGCCGGAGAGACGACCCGGCTGTTTGACCTCTTCATCAACGGGCAATTGGTCCTGGACGAGTTCGACGTCGTCGCTGATGCCGGAGGGACTAGGACCGCTGACGTCAAGGTTTTTACTGACCTATCGCCGGCCGCTGACGGGTTCCTATCCATCCGTCTGCACGGAACTAAGGGGCGGGCACTGCTCAACGCGATCGAGATCTTTCCCGGCCTCCCCGGACGGATGAGGACTCTGCGAATGACCACCCGGACCATTCCGCTGTTCGCCCGGAATCAGGAAGTCTGGAGCCCGGACCGGTTCTTTTCCGGCGGGCGACGGGTAGCCCACGCCACCCGGATTGTTCAGGCCAGTGACCCGGAGCTCTACGAAACCGAACGGTTCGGGAACTTCACCTACGTTATCCCGGTAGCACCCGGTCGCTATACCGCAATCCTGCATTTTGCCGAGACATATTTCGGGCCTGAAAACGTCGGCTTGGGAGGACCGGACAGCCGTAAGTTCGATGTCCAATGCAACGGCCTTCTCCTCCTCAAGGATTTTGATATCTTCACCGAAGCGGGGGGCGCCAACCGGCCCGTATTGAGAACGTTTCGCAATCTTAAGCCGAACACTCAAGGAAAGCTGATTTTTTCTTTTCTGCCCATCAAGAACTACGCCTGCCTGAGCGCGATCGAGATCATCCCCGAAGGCAAATAGGGTGTCCAAGCAGGTGGGTTACGCTTCCTAAGCAGTCACGACTCCGCGACCCCAAGGACACAAGGACATCAAGGACAACAACGACAAATGCCCCTCGTCGTTGTTGTCCCTGATGTCCTTGTGGTCCTTGGGGTCGTCGAGCACGACAGAACCGCAAACGAAGCGCTTTCTGCGGAGTGCGCGGATCGTCACCGGAAGCACCCAACACCGAGCCATGCTTCTCTCACCAGCATCCGACGCTCTCGGAGCAGTGAGGATTTCCAGCTTAGTGGATTGTTTGGTCCGATTGGAGGCGGCTAGAATATGCCCGAACCCAGGCAGACGGCCGGCGGCTCTACAGCAGAAACAAGTCGCGCCGGTTCTCGTAGTATTCTAGTCGCTGCCTGAGCATTCGCCGGATCGCCGATAGGCGCGGCGAGCATGATAGTGAGGAGATTTTGATGAAATCGCGTTACGTTCGGACCGTGATCACAGTAGCGCTGACGGGACTCCTGGTGTGGCCGCAAGGGGCACTGGCTCAGTCACCTGCGGAAGAGCCTGCCTCAGCCGCCGGGATCTCGACTCCTGCTCCCTGGTTTCCGAATGTCTTTGCACCATACCAACCCCGCCCGATTCGGCCACTGGTTGTAGAGAACTCGCCCCGGATCGAAAACCTGATCCGCGACGGCAAGCTGGAGCTGACAGTCTCCGATGCCCTGGCACTGGCTCTCGAGAACAACCTCGATATCGCCGTGCAGCGCTTCATCCCGGCCATCGCGGACACGGATGTCTTGCGAACGAGCTCCGGACAGGCGGCGCGCGGCGTGCAGGGCGCCTCGGTCCCCAGCGGGTTGTCTGCCGGGGCGATCGGAGTAGGTGTCAGTGCCGCCGGCGGCGGTGGGGGACTCGGGAGCGCCGGAGGTATCACCGGGGGTGGTGGTGCGATTTCTATCGGTTCTTCGGGCAATTTCGACCCGTCCGTCAACATGAACTTCAGCTTTGACCGCGTCACTTCTCCGTTGAACACTATTCAAGTCGCGGGCGTTCCAGTGGTCACCGCAAACGCAACCGCGTTCAGCAGTAATTACGCTCAGCTGTTCCACACGGGGACCAGTTTTTCGATCAGTGTCACCGGGCAACGGCAGGCATCCACTCAGCAGCGTCTTCGTTTCAATCCTGCGGTTATTTCTCGCTTTTCGCTCGCCTTTCACCAGCCGCTGCTCAACGGGTTTGGACGGCAGTCAAATGAGCGCTTCATCGATGTCGCTATCAATAACACGCAGATATCCGAGGAAGTATTTCGATCGCAGCTCATCGAGACCGCTGTCCAGGTAGAAAACACTTACTGGCAGCTGGCAGCCGCCCAGGAGAACGTGCGCGTAGCCGAACAGTCACTCCAGGTCGCCGAACGCCTTCTCGGAGACAACCGCCTTCGAGTGGAGGTCGGCTCAATGCCTCCGCTCGAGGTAACCTCCGCCGAGGCGGAAGTCGCGGCTCGAACGCGCGACCTGACCCTCGCCCGTACCGACGTGCAGATGCAGGAGACAACGCTGAAGGACCTGCTCGTCAAACAACATACCCCGGCGATTGATGCGGCAACCATCGTTTTGAAGGACCGGATGCCGGAGCCGAAGGATAGCGATCTTCCCGAGCTTCAGGCGGCCCTCGACAGCGCGCTCAAAAATCGCCCGGATCTGAAGCAGGCGGAGGGGAACATCCGGAACCAGGAGATAGCGAACCGCTTTACGGAAAATGGTCTGAAACCGGCGGCAGGCGTGTTCGGACTTTTCGCAGGCGCGGGATTGGAGGGCAATGCGCTGGAAACCCGCGCGGGACTCGGCGACTCGCTGGGACAGTCGTTAAGCGGCGATTTCCCGGAATACGGCGCCGGCGTCAGTCTGAGCGTGCCGATCCGCAATCGCGTCGCCCAGGCGGATAACCTGCGCTCGCAGATCGAGGATAGTCAGCTTCGCCTGGGTCTTCAGCGCCTTCGGAATCAGGCAGCCGTCGAGGTGCGCAAGGCCATCATCGGACTCGTTCAGGGCAAGGCGCAACTGGAAGCCGCCCACGAAGCGGCCCGGCTCGCCCGCGAAATCTGGGCCGGCGAGCAGGAGCGGCTGGAGGCCGGGGTGTCCACTTCCTATCAAGTCATACTCCGTGAACGTGACTTCGTGGCCGCGCAACAGGCAGAAGTGGATGCGAGCGCCAACTACGCCAGGGCTCTCGTTGAAATGGATCGGGCAACAGGTCAGACGCTCACGAGGCGTAACATCCGCGTGAATGACGCCTTGGCCGGGGAAGTGAAAAACCCACCCGTCGCCGCTTTTACGCTTGGTCTTCCGGACAAGGACGGCGACTAGTATGAAATCGATGATGAACCAGCGCCTGCCCGAAAGAGCGCTGCCGCGCCGCAGGCTCACCGCGGTTCCGCTGCGGGCCTTCCTGATGTTCTGCACGGTCCTGTTTTTAACCGTCACAGCCGCAGGCCAGCCTGCGCCGAAAGACACTGACTACAGCAAGGGTCCCGCCTGGTTCCCGAACGTTTTCGCCCCGTATCGCGTACAGTCGTTGCCTCCCGTGGCACTCACCGATCCTGTCGATCTCGCACCCCTGATTATCGATGGGAAGCTGCAGTTGTCGCTCGAACAACTTCGTTCCCTGGTTCTCCGTAACAATCTGGACATCGCTTCAACCACACAAAATACCGCGATGGCCGAGACCGACGTCCTGAGGGCCAGAGGCGGTGGCGCTCCGCGCGGGGCCCCTGGCGTCCGAGTCCCGAGCGGGCTGTTTGCCGGCGCCATCGGGGCAGGCGTTGGAGACGCTACCACCGCGGGCGGGGCAACCGGCGCGGGCGGAATTACGGGCAATGCCAGACAGGTTACCGCACGGCCTCGGGGCACCTTTGATCCGAGCATCGCCCTCAACTTCAGTTATGACCGCACGGAGAGTCCGCTCAACACCCTGGTCGTCGCGGGCGTACCAACGGTACTCACGTCTACAACGGCACTGCAAGCCCGCTTTGCACAAGCGTTTACAAGCGGGACGTCCGTCAGTGTCAGTTTGAACAACCAAAAGCAAACATCCTCCCAGCAATTTCTTCGCTTCAACCCAGCCATCGTCTCGTCGTTCTCGCTTATAGTCACTCAGCAACTGCTCAACGGCGCCGGGTTCGACGTAAATCGCCGTTTTCTGACTATCGCCGAGCGTGGCAAGAAGATCACGACCGAAGCGGTGCGCCAACAGGTCATGACCACCCTGTCGCAGGCGGAGACGCTTTACTGGGATCTTGTCGCAGCTCGTGACAACGTCCTTGTCTCCGAGAAATCTCTTCAGGTCGCCGAACAGCTTTACGAAGACAATCGTGAGCGCGAGGCTGCCGGGGCACTGTCGAAAATAGAGGTGTTCACCGCCGCGTCTGAAGCCTCCGCCCGCCGGCGCGACTTGATTGCGGCCCGCACGGTCTTCGAACTCCGCGAAACCGATCTGAAGACCGCCGTGACCCGCGACGTTGCCAGAATCGTGGAGTCAGTTCGAGTCGAACCGACCGATTCCCTTCCGGATCCCCGCACCCAACCGGTACCTCGGCTGGAGGACATGCTCGCCTTCGCCCTGGAGAACCGACCCGAGCTCCGCCAGAGCGAGGCAAACCTCCAAAACCAGGACGTCGCCATCCGATACACGGCTAACCTCCTCAAGCCGACGCTGGTTTTATTCGGGATGGTTAACAGCGCCGGCCTGTACGGCGATCGCCTGGCTGACTCTCCGGCCGGCCCGATCATCGTCAATGGCGGCCTGGGAAGCGCCTGGGGACAGCTCGGCCGCTTCGAGTATCCTGAATACGCCTTTGGCTTCTCCCTGCAGTTCCCGATGCTGAACCGAAGCGCGCAGGCCGATCACGCCCGCGCAAAAATCGAAAAACAGCAGGCGGAGACCTCACTCCAGCAGCTGCGCAACCAGATTCGCCTGGAGGTCAGGAACGCGATGATCTTGCTGACCCAGTCCTCAGCTCAAGTGCAGTCCGCGCTCAAGGCGGTGGAGCTCAGGGACAGAAGCTTCCAGGAGGAGGAGGAGAAGCTCCGAGCTGGATTATCGACTCCGTACGAGTTGATCCGGCGCCAACGCGACCTCATGGCGGCCCGGCTGGAGGAGGTCAGGGCACGGACCAACTACGCCAAGGCCCGAGTCGCGCTTGATCGTGCCACCGGTCGGACGGGGGAAAACTGATTTCGGATTGCGGATTTCGGAATGCGGAATATCAGGACCGCATTTCAGGTTCCCCATTCCGCATTCCGCATTCGCCATTCCGCATTCAGCTGACCGGTGCCTCGACCGGGGGCTGAGGAGTCGCGTCGGGTTTTCCCGGTCGGCGGAACCGTGCAAGAAGCCGGGCAAACTTGAACTCCCGCAGATCGTCGAAGTAGCTGTAAACAACCGGAGTAATCAGCAGCGTCAACAGCAGACACAGAATCTGACCTCCGATGATCGTCAGCGCCATGGAAGACCTTGATCCAGCCCCGGCGCCTCGGCCCAAGGCGATCGGGACCATGCCTGCCACGATCGAAATTGTCGTCATCAGAATGGGCCGCAAACGGACGTGGTTCGCCTGGATCAGGGCTTCGTGCCGTTCCATCCCCTGGGCGCGCAGCGTGTTCGTATAGTCGACCTGTAGAATCGAGTTCTTCTTGACGACTCCAAAAAGCATCATGAGACCGATGGCGCTGTACACATTGATGGTCCGATCAAAGACCAGCAGGGTCAGCAGACCGGCCGGCAGGCTCAGGGGCAATGCGGTCATGATGCTGAACGGGTGGATGAAGCTGTTAAACTGCGAAGCCAGCACCATGTAGATGAACGCGATGGCTAGTATAACCGCGATCGTAAAATCGTTGGAGGCTTCGCTGAAGGTACGCGCGCTGGCTCCAAAAACCGCCTGGTACCCCGGTTTCATATCCAGCTCTTGAACCTTCACACCAGCTTTCTCGATGGCTTCGCCAAGGGGCACGTTGTCGAGATTGGCAAACAGCGAGACTTGGCGCTGTCGGTTGTACCGGTCAATCGAGGCAGGACCCGGCTCGAGTCTCAGACTGGCGATGTCGCTGACCCTGACCGTCCCCTGAGTCGAGGAGGGAATCAGCAGTTGGCCCATCCCGTCCGCCTTGTTGCGGAAAGGCTCATCAAGGCGTAATCGAACCACGTACTGGTCGTCCCCTTCTTTGTACTTCGTGACTTCTTCACCACCCACCAGCAACCTTAGACTGGAGGCCAGAGAATCGATGGTAACACCCAGGTCTACCGCACGCGCCCGGTCGACGTTCACTCGTAACTCGGGCTGCGTCGCTTCGTAATTCGTGTCGACATCCACGAGACCCGGGATCGTCTTGACCTTGTCGATCAACTGCGTGACATAGATTTGCAGCTGAGAAATTTCGCGTCCCTGGAGCAACAGGTACAGACGGTTGGTTGAGCCACCTCCTCCCCGCCCCCCTGCGGTCGAGGCCCCGGATATGTCGGTGCCTCCTGAAACACTGAGGCGAGCGTGCGCCGAGTACTGGGAGAGCATCTGGCGCGCCCGGCGCATGATGTCCTGCTGGGTGAGCGTCCGATCCTCATGGGGCGTCAGGCCGACGTAGATATCTCCCCGGTTCCCGTTGATATTGGTGAAGATTGTCTGAACTTCCGGGAGCTCACGGACGGACGCTTCCACCTCGCGGATAAACTCGTCGGTACGCGCAAAACTAGTTCCCTTGGGCAACCGGGTACTGATGTTGAACTCGCTCTGGTCGTCATCCGGGACCAGTTCCTTGCCGATCCGCGGGAACAGCAGAACTACCGAGATCGTGACCACGCCGGCGACCAGGAGCATGATCCCGCGATGGTGCAGGCTCCACTCGAGCATGTGGCCGTATACGGTGTCCATTCGGGCGTAAAATCCGCGGGATTTAGATTTCGCGTGGCCGCTTCCGGCATCCGTTGGGCGCAGCCAAGTGGCGCACAGAGCGGGCGTCAGTGTGAAAGAGACGAACATTGAAAGCAAAATGGCCGCGGCAGAGGCGATTCCGAAACTGAAGAAGTACCGTCCGATCTGCCCCGTCATGAAGGCGACCGGAAGGAAGATTACGACCAGCGAAAGCGTGGTGGCCATGACGGCCAGCCCGATTTCGTTGGTTGCCATGGCCGCCGCTTTCTTCGGCGCGTATCCCTTCTCCTCGATGTACCGAAAGATGTTCTCGAGCACCACGATCGCGTCGTCTATAACGATGCCGGTCGCCAGGGATAGCGCGAGCATCGTCATGTTGTTCAGCGTAAATCCGAACGCCTTCATGACCGTGAAGGTTCCGATGATCGAGGTCGGGATAGCGACAGCGGCGATAACGGTGCTGCGGACGTTTCGGATGAAAAAGAATACGACGAGACTGGCGAGCAGTCCGCCCAGGACCAGGTGGTGCTGAATGTCCTCGAACGATTTTCGAATGAACCGGGATTGGTCGCGGATCGTTTGAATGTGGATGTCAGGGGGCAGGTTCGGCTTGATTCTCTCCAACCTGCCCTGGATTGCGTCCACCACCGCGACGGTGTTCGTGCCCGACTGCTTGCGGATCAGCAGCGAGATGGCTGACCGTCCGTCCAGTCGAGCGAGACTCTTCGGTTCCTCAACGGTGTCAACCACTCGACCGACGTCACCGAACGTCACGGTCGATCCGGAGCGGTAGGCGAGGATGATGCGGTTGAAGTCGTTGACGCTCTGGATTCGGCCCATCGTTCTCAGGGCGATCTCCGAAGGACCGGCGATGAAGGTCCCGCCCGGGATCTCGACGTTCTGCCTTTGGACCGCGCCCCTCACCTGATCGACCGTCAGCCCGTACGCGTTCATCCGGTCGGCGTTGAGCAGAAGCTGGATCTCCCGCCGGCGATCACCGATGAAGCTTACATCTCCGACGTCCTTGACGGTCTCCAGGACCTGTTTTACCTGCTTGTCGACGATCTCGGTGATTTCCTTGGGGGACCGATCGCCCGAAACCGCAACCGTGAGGACGGGCGAGGCGTCGGGATCGATCTTCTGAATGGTGGACGGCAGGGTATCGCGGGGAAACCGCGAGACGATCGTCGCTACCTTGTCCCGAACTTCCTGAACGGCGACGTCGATATTCTTCTCGAGCGAGAAGGTGATCATTACGCGAGATGCGCCCTGGTCCGACATCGAGCGAAGCTCGTCGATCCCGCTGATCGTGTTGACGACTTCCTCGATGGGCTTACTGATTTGGGTTTCGATTTCCTCAGCGCTCGCGCCCGGAAGAATTGTGCTGACGAACACGACCGGGTAGTCGGTCTTGGGCATGAGGTCCAGGCCCAGATCCCGGTAGGAGAACAGGCCGAGGACCACGAGCGCGATCGACATCATGAAGGCGAACACCGGCCTGTTAATGCTGACATCCGCTATTTTCATCGAGCACCTTCCCCGGCCTCGCGCCCGGCCCGCGCCTGACCGTCACCAGGCGTGACCTTAACCTCCACGCCGGTAGCGAGCTGGCTGAGGTTGCTGATTGCGATCTTCTCGTTTCCCTTCAATCCATTCAGAACCTCAAAGAAACTCCCTTGACGCGCGCCCAGGCTAACCACCTGTTGTCTTACCTTGTTACCCTCGATAACAAAGACTGCCGAGACCCCGGCGAGGATGGAAACCGCCTGATCGGGGATGGCCAACACCTCGTCGCGGCCAACCTGGATGATTCCCTTGGCGAAGAACCCAGGCTTGAGTCGGCGATCCCGATTATCGACGAGGACTTCAACGGTGAAGGTTCGTGTCCCCTGGTCGACGGACGGACTCACATGTGCCACTTTTCCCTGGAATGTCTCGGTTGGGAATGACTCGACCCGGAATTCGACTGCGAGTCCGGGGCGGATCAGGCCGGCGTAGCGTTCCTGGATCCCCGTGATGGCTTTCAAGGGGTTCAACTGGACAAGACCTATGACAGGCGTGTTCTCCCGGATGAACTCACCCGGCTGGATCAGGCGCTCGCTGACCGAACCCGCCACCGGCGCGCGGATCACGGCGTCGCTCAGCTTTTTCTGCGCCAGCTCATAGGCGGCACGCCGATCCTGCAAGCTCGCCTTCAGCGAGTGAACGTTTTCAAGCGCCGCCTGGTATCCAGCCTCTGTCACTTTGACTCGCGTCTCGGCGGTATCCAGGTCCGCTTGCGAGAGCAGGTTGCGGCTGCGTAAACGAGTCGCGCGGGAAAGCTGGGCGTGCGCGTCATCCCGGTTGGCGGCCGCCGTGCGAACCGCTGCGATCTGTTCGTCGGGAGGCGGCTGCGTGATCTTCACGCCGTCGACACCAAGCTGCGCCTCGGTCTGCCGCAGCTGGCTTTCGGCACGCGCCAGAGCAATCTCGAGTTCCCTCGGGTCCAGTTTCGCCAGGATCTGGCCGGCCGAGACCTCCTGCCCAAGGTTGACGAGCACTTCACGGACCATTCCGGCCACTTCGCTGCTGACACGAGCCTGGTCAATCGAAACCAGCGTCCCGGCCAGGTCCACCTGTCGCTCGAAGGGCACTTTCTGCGGAGTAGCCGTCTGGACCGAGACTGCACCTCGGGCGCCTGGTCGGCGACCGCCGGGTCCATCCTGTTTCGAGCAGGACGCAACAAAAACAAGCGCCAAAACAACCGTGAGCCAACGCGCAACACATCGACTCACGGTCAGCCTGTAAAAAGCTTCCATGATTGCTCCCCTGAATATGACTGCTTCCCGTCCCGAACGTAGGTATACCGCGCCGCGGAACGAGCGACCATTCTACACGGTTCTTAATACGTTTGGCTGAGTTTGCCGTAACAGCGGAGGGGAACGGAATAGGAGGGAGTCAGATCTCAGTCTGTTTGTCGAGTAGCGCAGCGCTGTTGCCTATTCCGGAGCCGCGCACGCACGGCGGTGTGGGTCCGACTTCCAAGTCGGACATTGGAGTTTTTACATTTTCAGCCGGCTGCGACCGCCTTCGGCCTGAAAGGCCGAGACATAATAGCCCGGGGCGGAGCGCTTTTTGCGTAGCCCCGGGCCATGTCAGCAACGAGCTTCAAGCCCTGAAAGGGGCGGGAGAGAAAGCACTCCGCTCCAGGGGTCTCAATCCCACACGTAGCGTTCATCGTACGCGACCTGGTACTTCTGCAGGAATCGTCGGTATTCGTCTTG
>CAYQYP010000400.1:0-14072 GCA_964421755.1 uncultured Acidobacteriota bacterium | reverse complement strand
CATCATCGGCTACGTGGGCGCGACCGGTCGGGCGACCGGACCGCATCTCCACTACGAAGTCCGGCTGCAGGGCCAGCCACTGAATCCTTTCATCTTTTTGAACCGTCGAAGTCAGCAGTAGCTTTGGTAGGCGAATAGGACCTGGAAGACCTGTTCGCCTATTCCCTCCGTTTGCCAAATCTCGTTCAAATCAATATCTTTAAGAGACCGAGGTGTCGAAAACCATGCTGATTGTTCGTGACCGATTGGCCCTGACCCTGGAGGCGGCCAAACTGATGATGGAAGCGGCCGAATCCAAGGCGCGAGAAATCCGCGTCGATATGGATATCGCTATCGTCGATGCGGGGACCAACCTGCTCTGTTTTCACCGGATGAACGGGGCAAAAATCACCAGCATCGATGTGGCGATCAACAAGGCTTTCACGGCGGCCGGAACCAGGCTGCCCACGTCCCAGTATGCCGAAGTGGCCGGCCCGGGTGGGAAAGCCTTCGGCATTCATGTCAGCAATCGAGGGCGTTTCATGATCTTTGGCGGAGGACTGCCGATCGTCGTCGACGGGCAAACCATCGGTGCAATCGGTTGCAGCAGCGGCAGTGTCGAGCAGGACACCGAGGTTGCCCAGGCCGGGATCGATGCCCTGCTGCGCGCAGTTTCGTCAACGGGTTAGGTCTTAGCCCGGGTGGAATCACTTTGCCAACCGGGCCGAAAAGCGGCGGATTCTGAAAGGCGAATCCGCCCTACGACCGATTGCTTACGCACGGCGTCCAGTCGTAGGGCGGATTCGCTTGTCAGAATCCGCCGCTTTACGGCCCGGTTGGCGAGTTTGATCTTAAGGAGCAACAAGCTAATGGCGGACCAGGAGAGAGAAGTTGTCATTGTCGGTGGTGGACCGGGGGGCTATGTCGCGGCCTTTCATTCGGCCGATCTTGGTCTGCAAACCACCCTCATCGATGTTCGGGAACGACCCGGCGGCGTCTGCCTGTTCGTCGGCTGTATCCCGTCCAAGACGCTTCTCTCGATAGCCGATCTCATTGAGGATGCGCAGGAGGCGGCAGAACACGGCATCACTTTCAAAAAGCCCAAGATCGAGCTGGATAAAGTCCGAGCCTGGAAGGACAGTGTCGTCAATAAGCTGACCGGTGGTCTGGCCGAAATCGCGAAGCATCGTAAGGTCGAGTACATAAGGGCGCGGGCCAGATTCAAGGATTCAAACACTCTGGAGCTTGAGGGAGACAGTCCTGTCACTTTGCGGTTCAAACATGCCATTCTCGCGTCAGGGTCGCGCCCGGCGCCGCTGCCCGGTGTCAAAATCGACAGCCCCCTGCTGATGGACTCGACCGAAGCGCTGGCGCTGGATGAGTTGCCGGAAACGATGCTTGTCGTCGGCGGCGGTTATATCGGTCTGGAGCTCGGTTCTGTTTACGCGGCTCTCGGGTCTCGCGTCACCGTCGTCGAGTTGATGGACGGACTTCTGCCCGGTGTTGATCGAGACCTCGTTCGTCCTCTGGACAAACGCATTCGAGAGTTGATGGCCGGTGTGCATCTCAAGACCAAGGTAACCGGCATGAGAGAGGTGGAAGGCGGCATCCAGGTTGATTTCGACGGCGAAATTGACAACAAGCAGCAGGTGTTCGAGCGGGTCCTCGTTTCGATCGGCCGCAAACCGAACTCAGAGAATCTGGGCCTGGAAAACACCCGCGTCGAGATTGATTCGAAGGGGTTTGTGAAAATCGACAAGCAGTGCCGAACGGCTGATCCGTCGATCTTCTGCATCGGTGACGTAGCCGGTCAGCCAATGCTGGCCCACAAAGCCATGCGGGAAGGAAAAGTTGCCGTCGAGGTGATCGCGGGAAAGAAGACTGTCTTCGACAACCAGGCAATTCCGGCCGTGGTTTTCACTAATCCCGAGGTCGCGTGGGCCGGGCTGACCGAGGCCGATGCCAAGAGCCAGGGGCGAAAGGTGAAGGTCATGCGTTTCCCCTGGGCAGCCTCCGGACGCGCCGTCACGATTGGACGTACCGAAGGTCTAACAAAGATGATTTTCGATCCGGACAACGGTCGGGTCCTGGGGGTCGGCATCGTCGGTCCGCGGGCAGGAGAGCTGATCGCCGAAGGGACGCTGGCCATCGAGATGGGGGCCGTGGCTGAAGACCTGGCGCTGACCATTCACACGCATCCCACGCTTTCGGAGACGATGGGAGAGGTCGCCGAGGCCTTCCTGGGCCACGCAACGCATATTTTCAGGAAGTAGGGCAAAGGGACAGAGGGGCAAAGGGGAAAGGGGTAAATCCAAAGCCGAGTACGATTACGATAGGAGTACGAGTACCAAGGAACGGCCGGCTTGCTTTTGTTAGCCTCGGCCGCTTTTCCATACTCGTAATCGGTTTTTGGCTTCACCCTTTACCCCTTTATCCCTTTACGCCTTTGCCCCTTTACCCCTTTGCCCCTTTGCCCCTTTGTCCTTTTGCCCCTTTGCCCCTTTTGTCCCATCGCCTCTATGATGGCGTCGGTAAATTCGGTCGTGCTCGCAGTTCCACCAAGGTCCCTTGTAAGCGCCTTCCCGCTTTCGGTCACTTCCCAGACGGCGCTTTGAATCGTGTCCGCAGCCTCGTTCATCCCGATGTGCCGAAGCATGAGGACGCTGCTGAAAATGACCGCCAGGGGATTGGCGACGTTCTTCCCGGCGATGTCCGGCGCGCTGCCGTGAACCGCCTCGAATACCGCATACTCTTCACCGAGGTTGGCACCGGGCACGAGTCCCAAGCCGCCCACGAGTCCCGCGCAAAGGTCCGAAACAATGTCGCCATACAGGTTGGTGAGGACCAGGATGTCGAATTGCGCGGGGTTCAGGACCAACTGCATCGCCAGGTTATCAACGATGATCTCCTGATAAGTGATGGAAGGAAACTCCGAGGCCACTCGCCGGCAGCTTTCGAGGAACAGTCCGTCGCTGACCTTCATGATGTTCGCCTTATGCACGGCGGTCACTTTGCGGCGGTTCATTGTAGTCGCGTATTTGAACGCGAACCGGGCGATGCGAAGGGACGCTTCCTCGGTAATAATTTTCAGGCTCTGCGTGACGCCCGGGGTAATCGTGTGTTCGAGCCCGGAGTAAAGGTCCTCGGTGTTTTCGCGGACGACGACCAGGTCCACGTCCGAAAACCGCGACTTGATCCCGGGGACATTCTTGACGGGGCGCAAGTTTGCGTAAAGATTCAGCCGCTTACGGAGCTCGACATTCACGCTTGGAAAACCCTTGGCTATTGCCGTCGTGATAGGGCCCTTCAGGGCGACGCGGTTTCGCCGGATCGCGTCGAGCACCTCGTCCGGCAGTGGTTTGCCGAATTTCTCCACGACCGCGAGCCCGGCGTTTGCCGTCTCGAATTCGACATCGGCCCCGGCCGCTTGGATTACTCTGACCGCCGCTCCGGTCACTTCGGGTCCGATTCCATCCCCCGGAATAAGTGTTATTCTTGTAGTCATTTAAGAGGATTCTAGCAGGCAGTGCGGGGAAGAACCAGAAGGGGCGTCCTGGCTGCCTCGGGCAAGTTGCGACCGCCTTTTTGATTCAGTATCTTGGGAAAAAGGAAACCTTCTAGGGGGCATCTGATGGCTAAACAAACAGCCGATACTCTGGGGACGAAATCTACTTTCAACGCAGCGGATCGCCGCTGCGGTTTTTTCAGCCTGAAAGCGTTGGAGCAGGCAGGGATTGGGCAAGTCGGACGGCTCCCTTTCAGTCTCAAGATCCTGCTCGAGAACCTTCTCAGGAATGAAGACGGAGTGGCTGTCACACGTCGAGACATCGAGGCTCTCGCCAACTGGGAGCCCAGAAAGGTCCCGGACAAGGAGATCGCCTTTTCACCCGCGCGAGTGATCCTGCAGGATTTTACGGGCGTTCCTGCCGTTGTCGACCTGGCTGCGATGAGGGATGCAGTCGCGCACATGGGAGGCGATCCGTCGCGTATCAACCCGCTCGTTCCGGCGGAGCTGGTCATCGACCATTCGGTGCAGGTCGACTCGTTCGGAAGAGCCGTCTCGCTCGGTCTCAACCTGGAGAAGGAATATGAGCGAAACCGCGAGCGCTACACCTTCCTGCGCTGGGGACAGGCCGCCTTTGACAATCTGCAGGTCGTCCCGCCGGGGACGGGAATCGTCCACCAGGTGAACATCGAGTATCTCGCCCGCGTCGTGTTTGATGAAGATACCGGTGCGGAGCCACTGGCTTACTTTGACACGCTTGTCGGGACCGACAGCCACACAACGATGGTGAATGGCCTGGGCGTTCTTGGATGGGGCGTGGGAGGGATTGAGGCCGAAGCCGCGATGCTCGGACAACCGATCACGATGCTCATTCCGCAGGTCATAGGGTTCCGCCTCAGTGGGAGTCTGCCCGAGGGCACTACCGCGACCGACCTCGTCCTGACGGTTACGGAGATCCTGCGAAGGAAAGGGGTCGTCGGCAAATTCGTGGAGTTTTTCGGCCCCGGCGTCTCACAACTGTCGCTGGCGGATCGCGCCACGATAGCGAACATGGCGCCGGAATTCGGCGCCACCTGTGCGATATTCCCGATCGACCGAGAGACGATCGAATACCTGCGCGCAACTGGACGACCGGAAAGGCGCCTGCGCGTCGTGGAGGAATATGCGAAAGCCCAAGGGGTATTCCATACGCCCGAAGCAGTTGCTCCCGTCTACTCGGACACGGTCGAGCTGGATCTGGCAATCGTGGAAAGCAGCATTGCCGGGCCCAGGCGTCCTCAGGATCGGGTGCCGCTGAAGCAGGCGAAATCCGCGTTTGATACCGCTCTGCCCGCATTTCTGAACGGGGGCAGTGCGCGAGCGAGCGTTCGGGTCTCGCTTTCAGACAAAGAGTCGCCCGAAGTCGCGGAATTCGACCTGAAACACGGCTCTGTGGTAATCGCGGCCATCACCAGTTGCACTAACACCTCGAATCCAAACACGATGATCGGCGCGGGACTGATCGCTCGAAAGGCCGTGGAAAAAGGACTGCGCCGCAAGCCCTGGGTGAAGACGAGCCTGGCCCCGGGGTCGAAGGTCGTGACGGAGTACCTGAACGAAGCAGGCCTAACTCCCTTTCTGGAGCAGCTGGGTTTCCACCTGGTCGGGTACGGCTGCACGACCTGCATCGGGAACAGCGGGCCGCTTCCCACGGAAATCTCCCGGGCAGTCGGAGAGAACGACCTGGTTGTCTGTTCCGTCCTCTCGGGAAACCGGAACTTCGAGGGCAGGATCAACCCTGACGTCCGGGCCAATTACCTGGCCTCTCCGCCGCTCGTTGTCGCCTATGCGCTGGCCGGGCGGATGGACATCGATTTATTGAACGAGCCACTCGGTCAGAGCGAGTCGGGCACACCCGTTTACCTGCGTGACATCTGGCCGACCCAGGCAGAGATCAGCCAGACCGTCAGGGAAGCGGTGAAGTCGGAGATGTTTTCGAGGAAATACTCGGACGTTTTCACCGGGGACGAGCGCTGGCAGACACTCCCGATCCCGACCGGCAGTCGGTACCAATGGGATTCGTCGTCGACTTACGTGAAGAACCCTCCGTTTTTCGAGAACCTGGGGAGAGAACCTGGCGCAATCGGCGATGTTTCGGGCATGCGGGTCCTCGCCATGCTGGGCGACAGCGTGACCACCGATCATATTTCACCCGCCGGTTCGATACCGAAGAACACCCCGGCCGGGATGTACCTCATGGAGCATGGCATATCGCCACTGGACTTCAATTCCTACGGCGCTCGCCGGGGCAACCATGAGGTGATGATGCGAGGTACCTTCGCCAACATTCGGCTTCGGAATCTCCTCTGTCCGGGGAAGGAAGGCGGTTACACCGTCCACCCATCCAGCCCGGAACCCGTCTCGATTTATGCCGCCGCCATGCTCTACAAACAGGAAGGCGTTCCGCTCATGGTCATCGCGGGCAAGGAGTACGGGACAGGCTCGTCGCGCGACTGGGCGGCCAAGGGAACCGCGCTGCTTGGAGTCAGGGCGGTCCTTGCCGAGAGCTTCGAACGAATCCACCGAAGCAACCTTGTGGGCATGGGTGTCCTGCCTCTCCAGTTCAAGGACGGGGAGAACCGGGAGACACTCCGGCTGACGGGCTCGGAAACCTACGATATCGCGGGGCTTGCGACAGGCCTGACGCCGGGACAGACAGTTCGTGTGACCGTCCAAACGGCCGACGGGTCGGCGAGGGAGTTCCAGGCGACGGTGCGGGTGGATACACCGAACGAAGTTGCCTATTACCGCCACGGTGGCATTCTGCCCTACGTGATCCGCTCGTTGATCAGCTAGCGCAGTTTCGGGGACATAATACTTAATTCCCATCCGCTTTTCGCGCTCTCTCCGTAAGCTAGGGAATGGAAGGTTCGGAGTTCGGCCCGGGAGTTTGCGGGGGGAGTTTGCGGGGACACAAAACTTAATTCCTGTGCCAAGCCATACTCGACGCGAACGGGATGGGAATTAAGTATTATGTCCCCGAAACTCCCCCGAAACTCCCGGTTAGCGACGCCTCCCCGCTGTGCTTCCAAACCGCGATTGACAACCGCTCCGGTTTAAGTCAGTCTGGCACCTTTCGCGGGACCCAAAATGAGACCGATTCACACCTACAAAGTCATTCCTTCTCTCCCACCTCAACTCGAGCGATTGCAGCAGTTAGCGCATAACCTCCGGTGGGCGTGGGACCATCCAACGATAGAGCTCTTCCGACGTTTGGACAACGAACTATGGGAGCGGACATACCACAACCCTGTCCGGATGCTCAGCATGATCGATCAGTCGCAGTTGGAGGCGGCTGCGAGCGATGAGGCCTTCCTGGCTCATCTCGAGGCGGTCTACCACAACCTCGAGACTCACATGGCCGGGCTCTCCACCTGGTTTCGCAAGAACCATCACGACAAGGGAAATCTGCTTGTCGCCTATTTTTCGGCGGAATTTGGGATTACCGAGTGTCTCTCGATTTTCGCCGGCGGTTTGGGGATGTTGGCGGGCGATCATCTCAAGTCCGCGAGCGATCTGGGAATCCCGTTGGTCGGCGTCGGCCTGCTTTATCAGCAGGGTTACTTCACTCAGTACCTCAGCGAGGCCGGTTGGCAACAGGAAACCTACGAGGATAACGATTTCAACACGCTTCCGCTCACTCTTGAGATGGGTGCCGACGGGCGTCCGGTGATTGTGGAGGTCGATTTTCCCGGCCGGAGGGTCTCCGCCCGGATCTGGCGGGCGCAGGTGGGTCGCGTGAACCTCTACCTCCTGGACACCAATGTGGAGGAGAACCAGCCGGCAGATCGTGACATCACGGACCAACTGTATGGCGGCGACACCGACATGCGGATCAGGCAGGAGATCATCTTGGGGATCGGCGGTTACCGCGCGCTCGAAGCCCTCAACATCCGGCCGACCGTTTATCACATGAATGAGGGGCATTCCGCGTTTCTTTCGCTGGAGCGGGTACGTCGCCTGGTTGAGCAAAACGGCCTGACGTTCCATGAGGCACGCGAGGCAGCCTCATCGAGTCTCGTCTTCACCACCCACACCGCTGTTCCGGCAGGACACGACTACTTCCATCCCGATCTGATGCACCGGCATTTCTCGGACTACGCGCGCAGCGTCAACCTGCCGTGGCCCAGCTTCCTCGCCCTCGGTCGGCAGAACCCAACCGACGAGCGCGAATTCTTCTGCATGACCGTGCTGAGTCTCAGGATGGCGGCTTACAGTAATGCGGTCAGCAGGTTGCACGGCGAGGTGAGCCGGACGATGTGGCGGGGGTTATGGCCGAATTTGCCCGCTCAGGAAATCCCGATCGGGCATGTGACCAACGGAGTGCACTTCCGTTCATGGATCTCGGCCGAAATGGAACATCTGTACGATCAGTACCTCGGGCCGCGCTGGCGAGAGGAACCGGTCGACAATAGCGTCTGGAACCGGGCGCGACAGATGCCGTCCGAGGAACTATGGCGCAGTCATGAGCGCCGACGTGAACGCCTCGTCGCGTTTGCCCGGCGTCGCCTGGTCGAACAGTTGCGTCACAGGAGCGCGCCCGAGGCGGAAATCGAGGCGGCGCAGGAAGTGCTTGACTCCACGGTTCTGACCATTGGATTTGCCCGCCGCTTCGCGACCTACAAGCGTGCCACGATGATTCTCAGGAACCCGGAGCGCCTGGCACGCATCCTGAACAATCCCGACTGCCCGGTGCAGATCATCTTCGCCGGGAAAGCTCATCCGCGTGACGATGCAGGCAAAGAGCTGATTCGACAGATTGTCAATTTGGCCCGTCAGCCGCAATTTCGCCGGCGGCTCGTCTTCCTGGAGAATTACGATGCGGCCACGGCTCGATATCTTGTGCAGGGCGTTGACGTTTGGCTGAACACCCCGCGGCGGCCAGGCGAGGCGAGCGGAACCAGTGGAATGAAGGCTGCCGCCAACGCAGTCCTCAACCTGAGCAGTCCGGACGGGTGGTGGGACGAGGTGCAATTGCGCCACGATCCCGAGGCGCCGCCGATCGGCTGGACCGTTGGCCGTGGTGAGCTTTACGACAACTTCGATTACCAGGACCAGATCGAAGCCGAAGCCCTCTACGAACTGCTCGAACGTGACGTGGTTCCGACCTTCTATGATCGTAATGTCGACGGCTTACCTCGCCGCTGGGTCGCGCGCGTCAAGAACTCAATCGACGCTCTCTGCCATTTTTTCAACACCCACCGAATGGTCAAGGAGTACTCCGAACGCTTCTATATGCCGGCGGATAGCAGTTTCGCCAAGCTCTCGGGGGATGGGTTCGCTTGCGCAAAGGTTCTGGCTGACTGGAGATCGAGGATAACCCAGGCGTGGCCGCAAATCCGGATTCAGGCGGTGACCAACGGAGGGGGACAAGCCCGAGTCGGCGAAGCGATTCAGGCTAAGGCTCGGGTCTACTTGGGATCGCTCCGGCCAGAGGATGTCGAAGTGCAGCTGTGCTATGGCCCGGTCAATCCCAGGGGGGATCTGACCGATATGGAATGCAGCGTAATGCGTTTGGTCAGCGCGGAGACCGGCGGGGTGTTCCTTTACGAGGGAGCGGCAATCGCTGGATCACGAAGCGGCCTGCAAGGTTATGCGATCCGCGTCCTGCCCAAGCATGAGAATCTGCCCACGAACTTCCTGCCGGGCCTGATCGTCTGGGCGGGCGGGTAGGTATTTCGGGGGTATTTCGGGGACATAATACTTAATTCCCGCGCTGTTATAGTGGTCGCCCGTGAGCAGAGGAATTAAGCTTTGTGTCCCCGAAATACCTGCCGTTACTTCAACGAATCGCGCACCTTTTCCAGTCGCTGGCGGACCTCCATCCCCAAGTGCTCGATCTCGCTCTTCTGCACGAGTCCGAGTACGGCTTCCGGGTCCATGAAGGAGATGATGATTCTTCCGTCCGCGCCCTCACGCACTACCACGTTGCAGGGAAGTAGGAGGCCGATGTCCGGATCGGCCTTCAAAGCCTGATGCGCCAGGTTGGGGTTGCAGGCGCCGAGGATCCTGTACGGCTTCTCGTCGATCCCCAGTTTTTGCTTCATGGTTGCCTGGACGTCGATATCACTAATCACGCCGAAACCCTGGCCCTTGAGCGCCTCGGTGACTCGTTCTATGGCTTCCTGAAAACCCCCCGTCACTTGGATGCTGAATCCGTACATTCCAGTCTCCCTTCATGAAGTCTTGTCACCTGCTTCCATTGTTAGCATGAAAAGGGACGGTGTGCACGGACCTACCCTCCGGGGATGCCTGCCTTTCCCCGCTTGGCCATAAAGCGATCCACGAAGGAACGTTCCAGCTCCTCGCGGAACTCCGGACATGCGATCTGGATGAGAGCCCGAGCCCTTTCCCGGAGGTTCTTGCCGTGCAGGTAAGCAATACCGTATTCGGTGATTACATAGTGGACATCGGCCCGCGTGGTCACGACACCGGCCCCGGGCTTCAGGTACGGAACGATCCGAGATACGGTGCCTTTGCGGGCGGTGGCGGGGAGCGCGATGATGGGGCGTCCACCCTTTGATCTGGCAGCCCCCCGAATGAAGTCCAACTGGCCTCCGAAGCCGCTGTAGATATAGGGCCCGATCGAGTCGGAACAGATCTGGCCGGTCAGGTCGACCTCGATCGCTGAGTTAATCGCGATCATCTTTTCATTTCGGGAGACGACGAACGGGTCATTCGTGTAGTCGGTCGGGTGGAGCTCGAAGACCGGGTTATCGTTCACGAAGTCATACAGATCCTGGGTTCCCAGCACGAAGGTCCCGACCACCTTGCCCGGATGAAGACTCTTGCGTGATCCGGTGATGAACCCCCGTTCGATTCCGTCTTTTACACCGTTGGAGATCATCTCCGTGTGGATGCCCAAATCCTTGTGCGATTTCAGAGCATTGAGCACCGCGTCCGGTATCCCGCCGATCCCCAATTGGAGTGTGGACCCGTCCTCGATCAGGCTGGCGATGTTCTCCCCGATTCGCCTTTCGACTTTGGTGTAGGGAATTCTGTGGAGCTCGGGCAGGGGTTCATCGCATTCTACGATCTTGGCGAACTTCGAGACATGGACAAAGGCGTCGCCGAGGGTGCGCGGCATGCGCCTGTTGACCTGGCCGATAGCGATCGGCGCCGCCTCGATCACAACCTTGGAGGTGAGTACTTCAGCTCCCAGGCTGACGAAACCGTGCTCGTCCGGTGGGGTCGTTTGGATGATACAGGCGTCGAGCTTCATCAGGCCGTTGCGGAACAGGCCGGGGATTTCGGAGAGAAACACCGGGATATAGTCGGCTCGTCCCGAGTTCACCGCTTCCCGGTCGGCCGAACCCACGAACAGCGAATTGTGGCGGAAAATGCCTTCCATCTCGGGCTTTGACAGCGGATCTTCACCGCTCATCAACCCGTGAGCCAGCTCAACGTCCCGAAGTTCGTTCTTCCTCTCGGCCAGTGCACGGAGCAGCAAATACGGCGCGGAGGCGTTGCCGCTGATGTACAGCCGGTCACCGCTCTTGATGAGGGACACGGCCTCCTGGGCCGAACAGCGGTTCTTCTGGTAGTCCGAGCTCCAGCCCATATTAGCGGCCCTCCTCAAGAAGCTGCTCGACCGGCTGGTAACCCTTGCCTTCGGACGGCAAGTGCGGCCGAGTGGCGTAGCCATTGAACGTGCAGACTCCTTTTCGGAGCTCGGGCAACTCTTCAAGCGCGGCCGCTATTCCTTTACGTCCCATTTCGACCAGGTGAGGAAGCAAGACGTTCGAAAGCGCATGAGACGAAGTCCGCGGCACCCATGAGGGCACGTTAGGGACCCCGAAATGGATCACCCCGTCGAGCGTGAAAGCATGATCCTCGTTGGGAGTCAGGCGGCTCGTTTCCACGGCGCCTCCCTGGTCGATCGAAAAATCGAGGATTGCGGAACCGGCTCTCATCGACTTCACCATGCCGCGGTCGACCAGAACCGGCGTTTTTTCGCCGGGCAGCTGCACGGCTGTGATCAGTACATCGGCGAAACCGGCCGCCTTGGCCATATTCTGCTGGTTGTAAAGCAGCGTGATCACGCCGCGCGTGTCCGCCGCTACCTTCTCCAACTGCCGGACATCCTTGTCGATGACGTGGACCGAACAGCCGAGGCCGGCGAATGATCGAGCCGCGCTCGAGCCGAGTGTACCGGCCCCGACGATGACCACTTCGGCCGGAGGTATCCCTTCGATCCCCCCAAGGAGTATGCCGCGACCTCCCTTGACGTTGCCTTGGAGGAGACGTCCGGCAATTTGCGGCGCCATCTTGCCGGCGATCTTCGACATGGGTCTCTGGAGCGGATGCGTCCCATCTTCGCGTTCGACCAGTTCCATGCCGATCGACGTCACCCGCCTGTCGAGCAGGAGCTGCGCAAAGGGCGGAGAAGCTCCCACCATGAGGAAGCCAAACAGCGCCTGTTCCTCATGCAGATAATCCCATTCGTCCGGGAGGGGAACCTGGACCTTGACCACAATATCAGCCCGGCGATAAGCCTCTTCCTTGGAGTAAACAATCACGGCGCCGGCGCCGCGATACTCCTCGTCTGCAAAGTGTGCGCCTTCCCCGGCGCCGGACTCGACAAGGACCTGGATCCCTACGCTGGTCAGGTCTTTCGCCGCCGCAGGCGACACGCTTACCCTCTTCTCTTCGAGCCCACCCCGGACAGCTATTTCTTTCGGGATTCCAATGATCATTGTGAGTCTCCCCTTCCGCCGCGCGCTTTTCCGCTATAATCCCGCCGATGCTGATCCTCATTCACCTGTTCGTGATCCTCTTCGGTCTCGTAATCGGCAGTTTCCTGAACGTCTGCATCTATCGGATGCCTCGGAACCAATCGGTCGTCCGACCGCGTTCCCGTTGTCCCCGCTGCGATCATGCGATCCGTCCCTGGGAAAACATCCCGGTCCTGAGTTTTCTGGTCCTGAGGGGAAAATGCAGCAAGTGCAAAGCGGCAATCTCGTGGGTATACCCGCTCGTCGAACTCCTCACCGCCGTCTCCTTCTACCTGCTGTTCCTGAAGTACGGACTAACGAGTCCCTTCTGGGTGAACGCGCTTTTTTTCTGCGGACTGATTATCCTGATTTTCATCGACCTCTTCCATAGAATCCTGCCGGACCTGCTGACCCTTGGTGGAACGGCCGTCGGGCTCGTTTTATCCCCGCTGCAGTCGCCCGAGTTCCTGCTGAGCCCTTTCCCCTTCGACCCCAACGGGCCGCTCAGCAAGCCCCTGAACTCGGTTCTCGGCGTGCTGCTTGGCGCGGGCATTCTCTGGGTTACGGCCCGGTTCTACCTGGCCTGGCGCAAGGTTGAGGGCATGGGTTTTGGCGATATCAAGATGATGGCTATGGTGGGCGCTTTTCTGGGGCCGACCTTTGCATTCCTGACCATCTTTCTCGGTTCGCTAAGCGGTGCGGCTGTTGGAATGGCATTCATTCGCCTCGCTCAAAAGGACCGGAGGTACGAACTGCCGTTCGGGACCTTCCTCGGGTTGGGCGCGATCCTGAGTGCGCTTTGGGGGCGCCGGCTGGTTACGTGGTATCTCGGACTGTCCAGCTGAGCATTTTTCTAAATTACCGCAAGAAATCTTCGTATTTTTCGGAACTCAAGCGTTAGTAGCAGGCAGAAGTTCGAATCAAAGGAGGATGGATTGATGCGAAAAGCTGCCATGCTAACTCTCGTCGCTCTCACGATTTCCTGTGCGGTTCTGAATCAGGTCTGGGCCCAAGTGCCACCGGCCGCACGCAAGGTTAACCTGAACACCGCGACCGTCGCCGAGCTCGACACCCTGCCGGGGATCGGCCCGACCACCGCGGCGCGGATTATCGAGTTCCGGAGCAAAAACGGCGCCTTCAAGAAGCCCGAAGACGTGATGGCCGTTAAGGGAATCGGCGAGAAGAAGTTCCTCAAGCTGAAGGAACGAATCACGGTTGGTGGAGCTGCCCCGGCATCAGCGGGCGGCACGGCGGCCCAGGCGGCTGCCAAGCCGGCGCCGCGCAAGAAGCCGTAGGGAGCGGTCCTCAGCGGGCGTTTTACCAAGGATTCCCGGGCGAGTCGGCTTTGCCTTTTCAGAGCCGCGCACGCGTTTTTCAGCGGAGTAGAGGGTTCTGGCCTTCTATCAATAAACGGATAGACCGGCGAGTTCCCGGCGAAGGGCGAGATCGAATGGAGCCGCGCACGAAAGCGAACGGCAGTGAGCGAGAGTAAGCGGACCACCAATCATTCGCTAAGTCGATACATTTAAACACGAAGCAGTGGAGCGAGTCAGGTGGTCCGCTTACTCTCGCTCGCTTCTCTCGCTGTCGTGCGCGGCTCCATTCGATCTCGCTCACCGCCGGGAACTCGCCAGTCTATCCGCATATTAATAGAAGAGTAAACATTTTCTCCGCCCTGAGTTACGATGAGGGGATGCCGACGAGAGAAAATACCTGGTTGCTGGATTTCAGCCGCAACGTTTTCTCTCAGACCGGCGAAGACGGCGTCATCGCGAAGATCCTCGAATTGCTTCCCGAGCGCGACAAGTGGTGCGTTGAATTCGGAGCATGGGATG
>CAYQYP010000399.1:0-10749 GCA_964421755.1 uncultured Acidobacteriota bacterium | reverse complement strand
GACGCCCTGGCCATGGGCATGTTCTTCAACTCGTTTTTCCGCCACGCTCACATCGTCAAAATGGCCAACCTCGCTCAGTTGGTTAACGGGATAGCCCCGATCTTCACGAACAAGGAGGGGCTGTTCCTGCAGCCGATCTACTTCCCCCTCGCAGAGTACAGCAAACAAAGAGGCGCCATTTCGCTCGATTTGCTTGTCTCGTCGCCCAAGTATCGCGTCGGCCAACGGCCGGAGATTCCTTATCTGGACACCTCGGCGACTTACGACAAGACGAAGGGAGTCGTCTATCTGAACGTCCTCAACCGGAGCGAAAAACAGGATATCGCTTGCCGAATCGACAATGTTGAAGGGTCCCTGAACGGACAGGTCGAGGTCTGGGAGATGAATCATCCGGATCTCAAGGCGACACATACGTTTGGCGACGACAAGAAGGTTCGGCCACAGACAAGGTCGATAACGGCGAGCATCGAACGCAACGGGTTCACCTATACGTTCCCGAAGCACTCGCTGACGATCCTTCGCCTGGGTGTCAAGTAGCGGTTGTCGATAACGTTCACTTCCAGGGAGGGGCGAGACCATGAACCGACGCGAATTCCTCGGTACCGCCGCTGCAGTACCAGCCATTTTGCCCAATCAGGGCGAGACCGAAGCAGATTTCCGCCCACTGTTCGACGGCAAGAGCCTGACGGGCTGGGTGATTTCAGACGGGCCCGAATCGGCCTTTTACGTCGAGAACGGGGAAACCGTCTCGTCTCAGTCTTCGGGCTACCCTGCCTGGCTCCGCTCGACCGCCGAGTACGAGAACTTCGATTTTCGCTGTGAGTTTTTCGTGAAAGGATGGATCGACGGCGGCGTGCACTTTCACGCGCCCGAGCACGGCAGAAAGACCTGGGTCGGAAAACAGGTGAAGATCTTTCACCAGGTCGACGAGCAGCCCAGGTCGAATTCCATGGGCGCGATTTTCCCCGTTATCGCTCCGCAAAAGGTGGTGGTGAAAAACAAAGGGGAGTGGAACACTCTCCGCATCCTGGTAGACTGGCCGCGGCTTGGGGTCTGGGTCAACGAGGAACAGGTTCAGGACCTCGATTGCGCGCGAGAGCCTGAGCTCGCTCACCGTCTTCGCTCGGGACACATGGGCCTCTCGGGTCTTAGTTACCCGATTCGGTTCCGGAACCTTCGGATTCGTACGCTGCCCGGACAGGAGAAGTGGGAAGAGCTGTACGGTTCGCCTGCCGATTTCGGCCTTTGGTTCGTATCCGAGAGCACCACACATGCGCCGGCCCGGTTTCTTGCGCTTGGACCGGTGATTCGGGCCGAGGGAGGCGGACATCTGGCGACGAAGAAGCAGTACAAGGATTTCGAGCTTCAGCTTTACGTCCGTGGGCCGCGCGAGCATAACGGCGGGATCCTGATCCGATCGGCTGGAAAGGGGCTGGGCGGCCCTCGCTACTACGAGATCCAGATCCACAACGTCGAGGACGCCCACTACCCGACCGGTTCTCTTTACTTCCACAAGAGGGCAATATATCCGCGGATCGCGGACAATGAGTGGTTCCCGATGCAGATTCGGGTGCAAGGCGCACGGGTCCTGGTGCGGGTTAACGGGGACACCGTGCTCGACTATGACCGGCTCGAAAACACCGCAGCCGGCCACATCGAACTGCAGGCCCACCAGCCGGGCAGTTGGCTCGAGTTCAAGAAGATCCGCGTGAAAGAGCTCTGATAGCGAGTTTCGGGGACACAAAACTTAATTCCACTGCTGACGGAACGATCGGCTTCACGGTCTGGGAATTAAGTATTATGTCCCCGAAACTCCCCAGCACTTCCCTTCAGCTTGCCAGGACTATTTCCTCGCGCGCCGAATCGAACCTGGCGACCTTGCCCTCGCGGAAAGCCCACATGCCCATGATCAGAGCCGTCTGCGTCCGGTAGGCGAGATCGACAGGACTGAAAGTGTCCTTGCGCCGTGCACGGCAGCAGTCCAGCAGATTCTTCCAGTGGTCGGCGAGAGTCTGATCCTGCTCGATCCTGAATCGCTGAGGCTTGGCTTGGGAGCCGTCGCACGGTTCGAAAACGATCTCCCTTCCCTGCACCGTCAGCGTCCCGTTCCAGCCGCGAAGAACGGGAATGCGGCATTCCGCGCCTCGTTGCTTTGCGTTCGGATTCGAGTAGCTGTTCCCCTGGGTCCCAAGCACCGCGACCGTGACATGCTCCGGATAATCGATCAGCGTGTTGAAGGTGTCCGGGATCTCGCGCTCCTTGTAACGGAACTTGCCTCCAGTCGCCACCGCCATTGCCGGCATCTTAAGGTCGAATATGCTGACTACCGGAGTGAACGAGTGGGGGAACAAATCGGTGACCGGCCCACCCGCGTAGTCTTCGTACATCCTCCAGCGGAAGAACCTGCTCACGTCGAACGGTCGCTTTGGAGAATCGCCCAGAAAGGCGTCCCAGTTCAGGTCCGAGCCGGGCTTTGCCTGCGGATCGTCGACGGGCATACCGCGCTCTCCCCAGTCGCCCACCCGGAAATAGCCGCACTCGGCATGGATCGGCTGCCCGATCAGCCCGTCCTTCACCAGTTGTCGCATTTGATGCCAGGCGGAATCGGACATGCCCTGGGTTCCGAGCTGGAACACCTGCTCGGATTTCGCCACTTGCCGGGCCAGTTTCTTGATCAGCTCAAATTGCCGCCAGTGGGTCACCGGCTTTTCGCAATAGACGTCCTTCCTGGCTTGGACCGCGTCGATCGCCTGGTAGCCATGGATGTGGTCAGGAGTGGCGATGCAAGCAAGGTCGACATTCGGGTCGGCCAGCAGCTCACGATGGTCCATGTAGCCCTTGGCCGCGTTTTCCTCCGCCGCCTTCTGCATTCGCGGCCGGTAGACATCGCAAACGGCCACGAGGCTGATGTTCTCGCCTGCGTTTTTCAACCAGGCAACCGTTTCAAGATGGTTCCTTCCCCTTCCACCGGCTCCGATCAGTCCAACGCCGATTCGATCGTTGGCGCCAACAGGCTGCAGGCGGGCCCCAGAGACCCTGGGAACCGCACTGCCTGCAACCAACGCACCCGAGGCTGTCGTGATGAACGTCCGTCGTGTGACGTTCTTGCCGTTCGGTCCTGCTGACATGGTGTCCTCCTTCAGTCTCGGGGACATGATACCTGATTCCAAACCGGTCGGCGCGCTCGCATCGAGGGGGTTGCATATCGTCCTTTGCCCCTTCGCAGCTTCCGGTTAGAATCGCGGAATCAGGTCGGAGGTGACACATGAGGATGAGAAAGTCATTTCTGTTTGCCGGACTGATTGCCGCTGCCTCCGTGGCCAGCTGTCTCGCGCAGGACCGGCAAACCGACCCGACGTGGTTGCACCGCTCCGCGCAGCAGATCAAGGAACAGGCTTCCGACCTCACAACTCCGACGGCTCACTATCGACCGATCTTCGGCGCAGGTGACAGCCAGTCCCGCATTCCGAGAGGTGTTGTTCGATACGGAGAGCTAACGGTCGATCCGGGTGGCGGCGCGAGTCAGGTAGTCAGCTACACCGACGAAGAGCAGATTTACTTCGTTCTGGACGGAGAAGGAGTCCTTCAGTACGGCGATCAACGTCACCCCATCCGCAGCGGCGACTTCATGTACTTGCCTCCCGGCGTCGGACATGGGGTTACGAACCCGACAGGCTCCCGGCCTTGCCGCGTCATAGTCATGGGCTTTCGTCTTCCGTCGTCTCCCAACGCGAAGCTGCCTGAGCGCCTGATGATTGCCAACGCCGCCGATGTCCCGAAGCAGACCGTAGCCAACCATCCTCCCTCGACTCTTTTCCAGCTGCTCCTTGGGACTACCGAGAGTCAGCGCGACAAGCTGGCAGTCGCCCGGGTGGTCACGAGCCTTTTCATTATGGAATTTGACTCGGGAGGAACAAACTGGCCACATCATCACGACCGCGAGGAGGAGATATACCTGGTTCTCGAGGGTGAAGGTGACATGGTGGCCGGCGGAGGCATGGACGGCGTCGAAGGCCGGCACCCGGCCAAGGCAGGCGACGCATATTTCTTCCGGCTCAACTGCACCGTCGGTTTTTATAGCAGGATGGGTCCCGGCCAGCCGAAAGCCCGTATCCTGGCCGTGCGCTCGCTGTATCCATTCCCGCAACGATAAATGGAGGGGAGAATGCCATGAATTCCAAGCTCAGCCGTCGTGCGATGTTAACCAGATCCGCGCTGGGCGCCGCAGCAGGCGCCTCCATAAATTGGGAAGACGCGCTCGCCCAGTCGGCCGCCGTCCGCGAAACAGCCGTCAACCGGAACTCCGCGCCAAGTGACCTGAAGATCAACGATATGCGCGCCTGCACCGTTGCCGCGAACTACGACTACCCGATCATCAGGATCGATACGAACCAAGGCGTTTACGGGCTCGGTGAGGTCAGGGATGCAGGGGTCAAGGGCATAGCCCTAATCCTGAAGGCGCACATCCTCGGGAAGAACCCCCTCCAGATCGAGAGCATCATGCGCTCCATCCGGCAGTTTGCCGGGCAGGGCCGTATGGGGGGTGGGTATAGCGCCGTTGACATGGCGCTCCACGATATCGCCGGCAAGGTTTACGGAGTGCCGGCCTGGCGGCTGATCGGCAGCAAGGTCCGGGATCACATTCGCATTTACTGCGATACGACCGGCCATAAGGACCCGAAGATCTACGGCGCGCGTATGCTCAAGCGAAAGGAGATGGGCTTTACCTTCTTCAAAATGGACCTTTACACCAGCATGGTCGCCGAACGCCCGGGCGCCGTGCATGAGAACGGGGCGGCCACGGAAAAAGGACTTGGGTACCTGACCGAATATATCGCCGCAGTCCGCGACGCGATCGGTTGGGACGTGCCGCTTGGGGCGGACCATTTCGGAAGGCTGTCGGTCAACGACTCGATCCGGTATGCGAAAGCGTTCGAGCCCTACCAGCTGGCGTGGGCAGAGGACTTCATCAGCTACAAAGACTGGCGAGGATACAAGCGCATTTCCGAAGCGACCAGTACGCCGACCCTTACGGGAGAGGACGCGTTCGGCCTGGAGGAGGGATTTCAGAGCCTGATCGAGAACCAGGCGGTCGACATCATTCAGCCCGATCCTGAGACATCCGGTGCATTGCTCGAAACCAAGCGGATTGCGGACTACGCAGATATGCACGGGATCCCAACCGTGCTCCACTTCGCCGGTTCCCCAGTCGGCTGCATGGCTACGGTCCATCTGGCCGCGACGCTCAGGAACTTCATCGTCATGGAGAACCACGCGATTGACATGCCCTGGTGGGGGGACCTGGTCACCGGGCCGCAAAAGCCGATCATTCAGAACGGCTACATACCGGTTCCCGACACACCCGGGTTGGGAGTCGAGCTGAACGAAGCAGTCGTCAAGCAGCACTTGCGGTATCCCGGGTACTTCGAGCCGACGCCAATGTTCGACGACTTCATCGTGTCAGGTTACCGCAGGGTGGGTCCCTGGCCGCACTATGACGAAGACGGGCGCTGGGTCAACGCAATCACGTACTGAGTCACCGCGGTATGATCTTGGTTAGGGAGGAGCGATGAAGCCGCTGACCACGGACGAAGTTCTGAGCCTGCTGGACGGTTCTTTTACGGCGAACGCCCTGGGTGCCGCCTTCGAGCTCGGGCTATTCTGGCTGCTTGACGCAGAACCCCTCAGTGCTGCTGAAGTAAGCGCCAGACTGGGAGTTCCGGGAAACCGATGCCGGTACTGGCTACAGCTTTTGGAGCGGGCGGGACTCCTCAGAAATGCCGACGATGGCTATGCTCCTTCCTCGGTGGCTCGAAAGTGCATCCTGGAAGCCTACAGCCAGGACACCTGGGCTTTTCTGGCCATGGAGGCGAGGGAAGCCTTCCCTGCTCTGCGCGACCTTGCCTTACATATCCGGAATTCGGGTTCGGCGACAGACGCGCTTGGCTTCGTACCCCGCAACTACGTCGAGGCGATGGCGGAGGATACCGACAGGGCTCGGCGTTTCACGCGAATGCTCTACGAGCTCCATCAGCCGATTGCCGAGGAGCTTGCCCGTTGCCTGGACCTCGGCGGCGTCAGCCGGTTCATGGACCTGGGCGGAGGATCAGGCGTCGTATCGCTGGCACTGCTTCACCGCCATACCGGGTGCCAGGCGGTAGTGGTTGATATCGAGCCCGTCTGTCGCGTAGGCCGCGAAATTGCCGAAGACAGCGGGGTAGGCGGCCGCATAACCTACCATCCCACCGACTTCACGCGTGAGGAGCTGCCCGGAGGCTTTGACGTGGTCCTCGAGTGTGACGTGGGCGAGTACGGTCCCGATTTGTTCCGTAAAGTCCGCTCGGCGCTGAAACCGCACGGGCGCTTCATCATCGTAGATCAGTTCTCTCCGTCTCCAGGATCTGCGCGACCCGGACATCTGCGCTGGGCTTTCGAGCGTTCACTGCGCGACCCGGGCTTCTCGTTTCGAACTGCGGCAGAGGTCTGTACGGAGTTGGATGCTGCCGGTTTCGAGATCCTGTCGGAGAAAACAATCACGGCTTCGGATACAACTTCCGCGACGTTTGACAGTGGCCACACGATTATCGAGGCACGGGTGGCGTGACGGCTAGCCCGGATCTCTAACAACAGCCGGGGGAATGATGATCGGAGCCGCGGTATGAGACGCTCGGTCCCTTTGATCGTGGTGGTGTTAACCCTCTTCGCCGGAGCGGTTGCGAAACAAGTCGACGATCGCGCCGTTGTCAACAAGCTCATGCGTGACCTCGACCGAACCGAGTTGGGGATTCGGAGGGGAGCGGCGATGCAGCTTTCCGGGCGCAAGTCGCTTCCCGCAAGCCTGGCGCCGGTTCTTTTCCGCCACGCCCTGGTGGCAGGCGATCAAAGTATCAGCTGTTGTCTCTGGCGTGCGCTTGGTGCGACCGGTCCGCAGTCTGTTCAGTACTTTGCCCAGGCGCTAGAGACAAAACCGGACGATCCCGGGGAACGCGGCTGCATCGTCACGGGTCTCGTTCCGCTGGCCGCCAGCTCGTTGCAGGCGGTGCAGCTCTTGAAGGAGATTGCGGCGGGGAATGAAGAAAATCCTGCGACCGAGGCGGTCACAGGGCTCTGGAAGGCTGGAACTGCCTCTTCGGCCGCACTCGGTGATCTGCTGTCGAATCCGGATCCCACGCTTAGAACACTTACTTTGCGGGGCCTTAGATACAGTTCGGCCAAGATCCCGCCCGACCTTGTCGCCCGCATGAAAGACCTGCTGACGGACTCTGATGCCCGGGTCCGGGCCGGTGCCGCGGCGAGTCTGGTCATGCAGCAGACGCACCTTCCAGAGGCCCGGGAAGTACTCTTCGAAGCCTTGAAGAGCAGGGTCGAGTGGGTTTTCGAGTATTGGGTCATCGATGCGCTGCAAGAGCTGGGACCCGAGGCTGCAGCCGCGGTTCCTGACCTGGGTCGCATCCTCCTGGAAAGTGGGACGGGCGGCAGCCAGTCCGTCGCGGCCCGGGCGTTGGGCCGGATTGCCACCCCGGAAGCGATCGGGTTGTTGAGCCAAGGCCTCCGGCTGGAAGAGCGCTTGTACCGCCGAGAATGCATCCTGGCGCTGGGAGAGGCAGGAAGGAAAATGCCCGAAAAGGCGATCCCGATTCTCATGCAGGCCTGCGGCGATGAGTCGGGGGGCATCCGCATGGCCGCCTCCGAGGCACTCGCAGTTGTCGGTGATCCGGCCATACCGAGTCTTCTGCCGGCTCTGAAAGACAAGGACCCGTATGTTCGGGAATCAGCCGCCCACGCACTGCAGGAAATCGGCTCGTCGCGCAGCGAGGTGGTGGACGCCCTGCTCGACGCGGCAGTTGATCCGTTCCCCATGGTCGCGACCTGGGCTTCCTCGGCTCTCTTCAAACTGAAGAATCAAGCCGTCGTGGATGAGCTTTTGAAACGGCAGAAACTCGCCACTGATCGAAAACTGAAAGATCCAACCGCTGCAGGTCAGCGGGCCCTCCTTTCCGAGGACGAACTACGCCGGAACCTGCCACCGACGGAGGAGCTCAAGTATGCGGCGGAGCTGAAAACATTCGAGCGTTTTCAGATGACGCCCCCCGGCGAGCTCGCGGTGTCAATCCACAAGGGCAAGGATCGACCGGAAATTCTTCGGATCTGGACTCCTGAAGCAGGCAGCTTCCGTATGCTCAAGGAGATGGAGATCGAGCCTGGAATCGGTTGGTTTGAGGAACCGCACCAGTTCCGCCACTCGGGCGAGGTCTTCCTCCACGTCAGGAAGCGCTATGACGGAAGTGGAGGGCTCTTCGAGGATTTCGTCTGGACAGTGTCGTCTGGACGTCTGATGGAAGTCGAGATCGAGCGGCCGTTCGCGCTCGCACTTGAGCCCGGGGATGACTTCACCCACGGGAAGATCGAGTTTGCGGATAACGTTGCCAGCTTCGAATTCGCAGTCTACCTGAAGGGCGACCCCAACTGCTGCCCGTCCGGCGGCCGGATCGTCGGCACCTTGAAGTTCGTGAAGGAAGCGCCGGACAAATGGGTCGTGAAACTGGACTCACACCGACGCCTTCCACCGAAGGACAACTGACTAAGCTTCCACCGCTGGTCGGAGTGAACTTGGTGGTAGTCCTTGCGGCCCTTGTTGTCGCTGTCGTCGATTGTTCCGTATAAAGTGCATACATGAACCAGATCTCCGAAGTCTTCCTCAGCTTCTCGGTGCGGAAACTCAAACTGCTTTCTTCCCGGATCGATGATTGCCTGTCAAGGTTAACCGACGAACAGGTATGGGCTCGAAGCGGCGAGAATGCGAACGCGATCGGCAACCTGGTCCTTCACCTCTGCGGCAACGTTCGTCAGTGGAGCGTCTCTGGGATCGCAGGCGAGCCCGACATCCGGCAGCGAGACGCCGAGTTCGCCGCGCGGGAAGGAGCTTCAGCTTCAGACCTCCGGTCACTGCTCAAGAAAACGATCGACGATGCGATAGCCATCATCGAGAAATTGCCGCCAGAGCGGATGACCCAATCTGTCAGCATCCAGAAGTACGATCTCACGGTCCTGGAGGCCGTCTACACGGTCGTCGAGCATTTCGCTCAGCATACAGGGCAGATCATATTCGCCACGAAGCTGTACAGCGGGGCGGACCTCGCCTACTACGCGCATCTCTCCAAGCCCGGTCACTCGGAGAAGACGCCGTAAAAGGTGGTGCCCTTCCGTTGAGTAGTGGTCACCCTCCCACCCACAAAACTCTGTTGAACGCCCGTCCCTTTTGCGCTATAGAGGGCACGTCTGGGGGAAGACGACACGAAGCAGCGGGCAGCGGGCAGCGGGCAGTGGGCAGTGGGCAGTGGGCAGTGGACAGCGGGCAGTCCGCAGTGCGCAGTGCGCAGTTCCAGAAGGAGGTCATGAATGGGAAGCATCCGACGCGCGGAAGTGTTAAGAGCTGTGGTCCTGACTGCCTGGGGAGCATTGCTTCTCATTGTGGCGCTTTTGATGCCGCTTGACGCTTTCCCGGGCGAGATGAATCCGACGCCGGGCTGGTTCTGGCTGGTCGCGCCCCTCCTGGGGCTGTTCATGCTCGAAGGCGGGCGCTACAGTCTACGCCTGGCCCGCGAGATGCGCGAGGATCAGATGCGGCATCAACCGGGTCCCGACGCGATGGCACAGGCAGCCAACGCCGCTGCTTACATCGAGCGCTGGAGGACCTTTGTCAAGGGCCTCTTTTTTCTGGCTCTGCCCATCGCGATGATGGCAGGCCTGTTGATGATCGTGGCCTACAACTGGACCCACGGCCAACCTGGCCTCAACCGGAAATTCTACACCGAGATGGCAGTCGTGGCCGCCTACCTCATCCTCAGGATCCCGTTTCTGATGCTGCTCAAGAAAGTGACCGGTGGAATCGCGCCCGGTCGCCCGTTCAGGCTTGAAGCTGACGGGCTGGTCTTCCCCAACCTGATGCGAGTGATGGGGGGAAGCAAAAACCCGCGCTGGGACGTCCGAATCGGATTCGACGACTTGGAAGAAATACGGGATCTGAGTGATATGGAAGCCGGAGCGTTCCTGCAGTACCAAATCGGTCCCAACCTAACGCTTGGGGCAGCTGCCGCTGTCGACCAATATCGCTACTTCAGTAAGCAGATTCCGCGTCCCCGGTTCTATGCCGTCAACGCCCTTCGACCGAACGGCAGAACGCTTTACTTGCGCGGGCCGGAACTTTTCTACCTGATAGCCGTGGATGGTGATCCTCGCGAACTCTTGGCGGCGTTTGAAAAGCACCGAAGCGAACGGACACGCATACCGCCGATTCCGCCTATCCCGACGATTGTCTAGCAGGCCGAGGCAAGAGACCAAGGACGAATGGATGGGATTCGGCGGGAATCGCGCCCCAATTGCTAAATCGCCAAGAAGCCGCGCACGACAAAGGGGTCGAAAAAGTCCCCGAGAATGCATCCATCCGCTGAGCCTGAATGGAGCGTAACCGCGATCGCAAGGAGCCGCGCACGAGAGAGAGTGTCGAAAAAGTGCTTGTACCCCGAAGGGGTTACGCAAGATAGCCCAGGGTTGCCCGCGTTTTGTGCGGGCTACCCTGGGTTTGCGGACAATAGCGTTGCCCAACCCTGAAGGGGTTGCGCAACCCAACCCGATGCGCAACCCCTTCAGGGTTGATGACTTAGAGGCCTTATGCCCCAGGGTAGCCCGCACAAAACGCGGGCAACCCTGGGCTATCTTGCGTAACCCCTTCGGGGTAAAGAAGGTCGT
>CAYQYP010000398.1:0-8067 GCA_964421755.1 uncultured Acidobacteriota bacterium | reverse complement strand
ACTTTCATCATTCCTCCCCTGTCCAACCTGCCGACACTGATCCGGATATCGTAGTCCTCTCCAGATACAGGCTTTTGTGCTGCGGGGCACAAGACAGGAACACGGGGATGGGTTAGCAGCTCAGGGATCGCTCGAGGAATGGTGACGACTGACCCCAGTTGCCGGGCTGAGCGCCAGGATAACGCCAACCGGGCCGAAAAGCGGCGGATTCTGAACCGCGAATCCGCCCTACGACCGATCGCTTTCGCACGGCGAGTAGTCGTAGGACGGATTCGCGGTTCAGAATCCGTCGCTTTTCGGCCCGGTTGGCGAGCTGTCTCGGCAGGACGGCAGTCGTCGGAAAAATATAAAACTGCAGCGCCGGACTCTCCAGAGTCCGGCCACGATAAAAGCCTTCCACACAGCGGAGCGAACTCCACCCTGGGGAAACCGGGTCTTACAAACCGAAAGCAGTGAAGATCTGCCGGTTTGTCTCGACCCATTGCCACAATCTGCGGACGCCCTCCGACACCGGCGTCGCCGGCTTCCAGGCCATCACCCTCTCGGCCTTTCCTATGTCACAGACGAAGTACCGCTGGTCCCCGGGTCTCCAGTCGCCGTAGGACAGGTTGATTTCCTGGCCGGAAAGACCTCTCAGCATTTCGATCAAAGCCAGGACTGACATCCTGTTGTCCGGTCCGCCGCCGATATTGAACGCCTGCCCGCTGACCGCCTCGGGCCGGCCGATCGCTGCCTCGTAGGCATCGACAAGGTCCTCCACGTAGAGGACGTCCCTGACCTGCTGGCCATCGCCGTAAATCGTGATGGGCTTGCCGAGACAGGTGGCGATCGTAAACCAGGCTACCCACCCTTGATCTTCTACCCCGAATTGGCGTGGACCATAGATACATGACTGCCGGAAAGAGACTGTGGGAATTCCGTAGATCCTCGAGTAGTCAATGACATACTGGTCCGCCGCGCCCTTCGAGCAGCCGTATGGTGAATGGAAGTCGAGGTTGCGCTGTTCCGTGACCCCCGGAGGATGGTTTTCGTATTCATAGCGGCCGTTGCGTTCCACGCAACGCAGATCTTCCATCCCCCCGTAGACCTTATTCGTGGAAGCATACAAGACAAGAGGCGGGTTTGATCGGTACTTCAGCCTCACTGCCTCCAGTACATTGAAGGTGCCGACGGCGTTAATCGCGAAGTCTTCAGCGGGATCGAGCACGGAAGTAGTGACCGCAACTTGCGCAGCCAGATGCAAGACAACCTGTGGATTCGTGACCGTTCCGAAAACCTCCTTCACCAGGTCCGCATCCCTCACGTCTGCCCGGCAAAAGGTAAATCTGCCTGCATACTCTCGATTGAGCCAGTCGAGATTGGTCCTCGACCCTTTTCGCGAGAGGTTGTCAATCAGCGTGACCTCATGGCCTCTCTCGATGAAGCGCTTTGCTGCGTTGGTTCCTATAAAACCGGCGCCCCCGGTTATGATGACCTTCATTGTTCACCTCGTTTTTTGCCGACGAAGACAGGAACAGAGCTCAAAGAGCTCGGCTCTCCTCCGGCGGCCCTGATTCGTTTCCAGTTTGATTGCCCGCTTTAGACTTCACGGTGATCTGCGTGGGAAGGTTTGCAACACCGATAAATTCGTAACCATGGGGCAAGATCTCGAAATGGGAGATATTGTCCACCCAGTCATAGCATTTTTCAAAGTGGGTCCGGCCCGAATGAAGCGAGGCGGTGACGAAATAGGGTCCTGGCGCTAGAGCCAGATTGATCCGAAAAGCGACAACAAACTGCCGACCGGCCACTAACTGGGCCATCGTGACCCGATGGTAGTGACTGTTGGTGCCGAACATCTCATTCCCAAACCGGTCCTTGATGAGAATGCCCGCTGTTAGTTCATCTATGTCCTGATTGATGACAACCTCGAGGTCAAAAACACATGTCCGTCCGGTCAAGGCCTTCGTGACGGGCCTGCCGTCCTCATCTGTCATTCCGAACGCTGTTATCTCCGCCTCCCGGGTCCCGTACCGTCGGTAGTTCTTGTTGTAGCTTCTTCCGCCAACTTCGACCGTCCTCAGGTCCAATTGGGATCGATCCGCTCCCTGCCTGCTTAGTCGCTGGAGATAGAACTCGGTGGCATCGTCCGGACTCCCCTGATAAACAAGAGTCCCGTTCTCAAGCAGCAGGGCCCGCTGGCACAGCATTTTTATGGCATTCAGATCGTGCGAAACGAATACGATCGTGACTCCCGATTCCTGAAACTCGCGAAGACGTCGAAGGCATTTCTGCTGGAAGAGGATATCTCCCACGGCCAAAGCTTCATCAATCAGCAGGATAGTGGGATTGATATTGATGGCAATAGAGAATGCCAATCTTACCCACATCCCTGAGGAATAGGTTTTCAGCGGACGGTCAATGAATTCGCCCAAGCCCGAGAACTCTATGAGCCCGGGCAGGCGGGCATCGATCTCGGCCCTTGACAGTCCAAGCAATGAGGCATTCAGGTACACATTGGCACGGCCGCTGAACTCTCGGTGGAATCCCGTGCCAAGCTCGATCAGGGATGAAATGCGTCCCTCGGTCGCTATCGTCCCTCGGCTTGGCAACATCAGTCGCGCCAACAGCTTCAGGAGCGTGCTCTTACCCGAACCGTTTTGACCGATGATTCCGACTGTCTCCGCTTTCGGCACTGAAAAGGAAACGTCGTTGACGGCACAAAATTCCTGATGAAACAGCCGCCCGGTTAGCAGCTCCCTCCAACGATCCCAGGGGGAACGGTAGATATCGAAATGCTTGCTGACTCCGGTGACTTCGATAGCGGTGGGCTTAGAGCTCATCGATCACCTTGCCGAATCCTCTGGTGAAAACGCGATATCCTACCGCGAAAACCGCCAGACAAATCAAGGCAAACCAGATGAAGCTCACAGGATCCGGAACCGATCCCCTCAGTATAACGTTGCGGTAGCTTTCGGCGGCGTAGGCCAGCGGATTGAAAGTCTGAAGCGTCCGCAATTCCTCAGGAATGACATGAGACGGGTAGAAGATGGGTGTGAGGTAGAGCCATACGTGGGTCGCAACCGACACGATCTGAGCCGTATCACGGAAATACACGTGAAGGCGGGCGCACACGAATCCCAACCCCACACTGAACAGAAACAGACAGGCGGCGATAGGGACCACCAGCGGCAGGCGCCACGGCACTTTCTGCTCGAGCGCTATCACCGCGAAGCACACGATGCAGAGACCAATCATCTGCGTGATCGTGGCGGCGAGCCCAATAGAAAACTGAAGGGCTTTTGTCGGGAAGCTCAGATTCTTTATGAAATTCGCGTTGTCCGTCAGCGACGAGGCACACCGGTTGACCGTCTCCTGGAAAGAGAGAAACGGGACCAATCCGCAAAACAGGTACAGTGCAAAGCTGGTGGTGCCGCCTCCCTCTGTGAAGCGGACCTTCAAGATGTACGAGAAGACATAGGTGTAGATGACGAGCGTCACCAACGGGTGAATGATCGACCAGAAGATCCCCATGGCCGAGCCGACATACCTGGCCTGAAGCTCCCTTTTCACGAGCTCACGGATCAACTGAAAGATGTAAGCGAGAGAACTGGCGTTCCTCCCGAGAATTGTCAGACCTACCACAGCACCCCTTCTTGGTTTTGGGGCCGAGCCTAACATAGCGACTGGCCGATGACAATCAGCGGACCACCTGAGTTTCGCATCGAACTACTTTGGGACCAATGCGATCCGCCGGTAGGCGACAGTCAGCTGGCGGGAATCGGAGCTGCGCTCCCCCCAGGCATTGTTGTTGAAGATTCGTTCAGGGATCCAGGTGGGTGAGGCGTGCAGTCTGACCCGCACGACCTTTTGAGGATCGACTTTGAAGGCCGGGCTTTCGAGCTTCTGCCACTGATTTTCGACAACGAACCCGAACTGCGCTTTCACCTGCCAGTGAAGCTCATCGGAATCGTCTCCCAGCTGCTCAATCGAGCAGTTAAGCACGTTCGAGTAAATCTTCTCTTTCGGCCCCCCGAATACTTCGAGCGACAGGCGGACCTTTTGGGAGTCAGCCCTGAGCATGCAATCGGCGGCGGACCGGGTCCAACGCACGTACTCCTGCGGCTGCCATTCCTCCATGTCATACCACCCGGTGCCGAGCTGTCGGAAATCGTTCGGTCCTATTACGATTTCCGATTCCCGGACCTCGCAAAGCACCAGGATACAGAAAGGCCAGGCGATCAGGCCTATCTCCGGGTCGTAATTGATGGTTGTCTCCAAAGGCACGGCCCGGTTAAGCCCGTGCTGTGCGAACTTGTCCCGCCACCAGCGGTGGCTTGCCAGGGTCACATGCCCGCAGTGAGGGAGGCCGGTGCTCTTGACCAACACGAGTTGTCTGAAGGTGCGATTGGCCCGAGCATCTTCGATCCAGGAGGGGACGTGATCCATGCCGAACCCGTACCGCCCCTCGATGTTGGGACCCTGCGCAGGCAAAGTAATGAACAAGGATCCCCGACAGATGCGTTTCAGTTGCGGAATCACTTCGTCGAGGATTCGGACCGGCAGATGCTCCAACACTTCTGAACAAACGATCAGGTCGAAGAGTCGATCGCGGAACGGAAGCCGGCGGATATCGCTGGCGCAAAGATGGCGCTTAATCCCGGCTTCTGCGAGTGCCAGGAACGTCAGGCTGAAATCGAAACCGTATGCGCTGATATCCTGCGCGCGCAGCGTACTGACCAGATTACCGCGTGCACACCCGCAATCCAGTACCGTTTCCCCGCGCAGATACTTGAGAACGACTCTTGCCTTTAGCGCCGCCGATTCGCAATCGCCCTCCCAACCCGCCTCTTCGATATAGCGAGAGTCGTAGAACTCCTGTGTTAGCACTGTGTCAAAGTACAGCCGCTCTCGATCCTTAACTGTCAACGGCGCGCTCAGCATGGTCTCGGGCGTCTTTGCCATAAAAAACACCTATCACCTTACACACTACCTGCCCGTCAGCAGGAGCGAGAGGACACCCACGATCGCTGTCAGTGCGTAGAACAGGACTACCACCGCCCGAACTCCAATCCCGGCGCGGTTCAGACGGTGCGAGAGGTGGTCCTTTCCGCCCTTGAACGGCGACACGCCCCGCGCCAGCCGGGTGACTGTCACAAATGCGGTGTCGACGATCGGGACGAGCAGGACGAGGGGCGCGAGATGCCACTTCGACCCGAGCAGCGGGACTGCGGCGAGAGTAAATCCAACGAGGTGGCTTCCCGCATCGCCGAGGTAGATCCGGGCCGGGTGGAAATTGAAGAGGAGAAAGGCGGCGAGTGCGCCGGCAAGTGCGGCCAACGGGGCGGAAGGTGAGAGTACATAGAAAAACAGTGCCGCGACCGCGCCAACGCCCGGTGTCAGCCCATCCATGTTATCCAGCAGATTGAGTGAATTCGTAACCCCGACCAGCCAGACGAAGAAGATCGGGGTCCACCAACTCCATTCCAGGAAGGCCAGGAACGCGACAGCCCCCAGCACCTGGAAGAGCAGCTTGACCTTTGGCGACAAGACCAGGAAATCGTCCGCGAGCCCCATGCCGAAAACAACCGCAATCGCAACCCAGTAAGGGGTCAACCCGGGATTGGGAGAAGCAAGCGAACCGGCCACGACTGCCGCCGCAATCGCAGCGCCGCCGATCCTGGGCGGGAGCGTTCCCCGGGGCACGACCTTCTTTACCAACGGCGTAAGGAGGAAGGCCACCAGCGCCGCGATCACAAATGACGTCACCGAGACATTTAGCCACGGCATCCCTTGGTAAATCTACCCGTATTTGTGCAGACGTGGGTCCGACTTCCAAGTCGGACATTTCTAACAGCCAGCAAGATCGAGCCAGCTGGCCGCATGCCGATGTCCGACTTGGAAGTCGGACCTACGCACCCGCGGCGAGCGCCCCGCGGCCTAATCCTCTGCCAGCCAGAAAGCGAGAGCAGCCAAGGCCACCGGGACGAACACGACAACGTGCAGGATCAGGCCGGCCGCCAGCGCGTCCGTTTTTCCGACGCCGAAAAGGCCGAGTCCAAGCACCGCGAGATATTGAAGCACGCCCACCTTGCCAGGTGTCGACGGAACGGCAACTCCAATTTGAAGAATTACAAGAAGTACGACCGCCGCCATCCAGGGAACGGGCAGCTCAAGAGCGCTGAAAACAAGCCAGTTGATCATCGCTCCCGCAGCCCAGATGACGGCCGTCGCAATCGCCAGCTCGGGGAGCAAAGCACGTTTGTGGCGGATATACTCGCGTGTGCGTTTCGGAATCAGCAGCGCCAGTGCCGCAAGGAGCGCACCTACGGCCATGATGAGAAGTGATGCGCGAGGTTTTTCGAGCCATTGCGGCATCGCCCAGAAGGCGGGTGCAACGAGGCAGAGAAGTGCGAAGAAAACCATGTCGAGCACCTTCTCGACCGCCAGCGTTCCAGCCGAATGGAGCCTTCTCCCCTTGATCAGAACCGCTCGGGCAACGTCGCCTGCACGCAACGGGATTACGAAATTCAGCGTCTGTCCGATCGAAATCCCTTTGATCAGTGTCCACAGCGGCGGAACTTCACCCTGGAAAAGTCTTTGCCATCGCCAGGCGCGCAGCACGACCGAGAGAAACATGGTCGCGACCGCGGCGATCACATAGGCCGGGTGTAACCGTGCGAGCGTAATCCTGAGCGCTTGGAGGTCGGTTCCCCGGAACGCCAGCCAGAGAAGCACCAGCGCGGCTGCTGAACCGAGGAAGTAACGGATCTGGCGGGAGATCAGCGGGCCTTTTTCGGAATTAGTCCCCACAGGGTACCCAACACAAAAGCGATGTTGCCCGCCAAGAGGAAACCGGGTGCAAGCAGCCCGAGCGCGACAGACTTGCGAAACGCACCCGCGATGAAGTGGATGGACAACAACAGCCAAACGGCGAGACAGACCCCCGCCGCTTTCAACGAGAAGGGCGCCAGGACGCCGGCGAGTCCGACGGCCACCATCTGCAGGCGCCGCCGCTGCGGAGTGCTCGCGTCTCCCAGCGTCTTGCTTGGGTACTTCCGATAAATCTGGTACGCACGCGCCGCGTAGTAGAACTTTCGCCTGAGATAGTGAGAGAACCTGGTCGGGTGGGAGTGTTTGACCGCGAGTTCCGGCATGAACAGCATCCGGGCGCCATTACCGGCCAACCGGAAGGAAAGCTCGACATCCTCCATTCCCGCCTTCCGGTAACTTTCGTCGAAGGGGTGGTCAAGCAGAAGCTGCCGGCGGAAAGCCGAGCTCCCGGAGTTCACGTAGTCGATCCGCCCGTGCCGGGACATGCGCTCGTAGCGTTGCTCCAACTCGAGCTGGATCAGGCTGGCGACCCAGTTTTTCTGGTCCGACTCGTAACGGCCGACCGTCACGTCCGCTTCTCCCGAGAGGATTGGGGCGGTAATTCGCCGAACCCAGTCGGGAGGGGGAAGACAGTCGGCGTCCAGCAGGAGAATCGTCTCCCCGCGGGCGCTACGAATGCCAATGTTTCGCGCAGCAGACGGCCCCTGCCCCGATTGGTGGATCAGGCGTGCCCCGAGACCCTTAGCGATTTGCGGGCTTCGATCACGCGAACCGTCATCGACCGCAACAATCTCGTAATCCGTGCCGCTGAGACCTTGATTCTGGAGAGCCTCCAGACAGAGCCCCAGGTGTTCTTCTTCATCCCTCACCGGGATTACAACTGAAATCATGCTTAAATTCTCGGCAATTTCGGGGACATGATACTTAATTCCCGTTCCGTTGGCATGGATCGCGCAATTTCGGGGACATGATACTTAATTCCCGGTCCGTCGGCATGAATCGCGCGTAAGCGAAGGAATTAAGTTTCGTGTCCCCGAAATTGCCGATATTCCTTCGCGCTCCTCGGGCGATAAACGCCTCATTATCTTCCCGTTAGCACTGTTTGGCTGGACGTGGGCGCGGGCTCTCCGTTCTGTTTCCGCAATGCTCCGGACTCCCTCGTCGCTTCCCAGGCGCAGTACACGCCTCCCAGTATTCCGATCGCAAGAGCCAGGTAAGGATGATCGCCGACAAAAGAGATAGACACAAGTGAGA
>CAYQYP010000397.1:0-21206 GCA_964421755.1 uncultured Acidobacteriota bacterium | reverse complement strand
GACCCGGCGACTGGCGGAAATGTGCAATTCCGGGATCCGTCACGCGGGACACCAGCCAATCCGGAGGGTCTGAACATCATCCCCGTCTCCAGGATGCATCCGCTTGGCAAGGCGCTGCTCGAGGCGCTGGCCCTGCCGAATCTGCCCGCCGGTTTTCCGCTCGGGAATTACTTCATCAGGCAGCCTCACCGCATCACCAGTAATGAAGCAGGTGTTCGTCTCGATCAGACGTTCTCCAGCAAGGACAACATGTTCGTCCGCTACCGATGGAATGACAGTTTGTTGAATACTGCTGATCCATTGGCGCGCCAGGATGGTCCCATGCCAGGAATTGGTCTCGAGGTCGGCAATGACAGCCGGGGAATCGTCCAAGGCGGGACCCACCGCGACCGGAACAACAACATGGTTGTATCTGAGGTCCACGTCTTCAGTTCACGTCTGATCAATGAGGCGCGCGTGGGCTTTCACCGATACAAGCTTGACGTCGTGCAGCATGCCTACGGCCAGAACCTGGCGGAAAAATTCGGGCTGAAGGGAGTGAACACCGCGCCCGAGTTTTCGGGCCTGCCGATCCTCTATCTGAACGCCTACAATTCGATCGGGGGAGACGACTGGAAACCTCTCTACTTTAAGGAAACGTTCTTCCAGTTGAACGACAACGTGACGTACATGTTCGGCAAGCATTCCATGAAAGCCGGCGTGGAATACCGGCAGCGTCACGAGAACAACTATTTCGCGATCTTCCCGGCAGGCGCCTTCTACTTCTACCTGCAGTACAGCTCCTATCAGATGTCGTACAGCCAAGGCCATGAGCTTGCCGACGTCCTTCTCGGGCGTCCGTACGAGGGGTACCACGGCAGACGTTTCGGCGATCCACTGCTCCGCGACAATCAGTACAGCTTCTTTTTGCAGGACGACTGGAAACTGACTGATCGCGTGACCCTTAACCTCGGCCTTCGTTACGAGTACGCAACGCCGTTTTACAGCCCAACGAATGAAATAGCGATGTTCGATCTGGACGCGAAGAAGATGTTGATTGCCGGGCAAGACGGGGTCTCTCGCTACATCGTCAAACCGGACAAGAACAACTGGATGCCGCGCGTTGGCCTGGCCATCCAGGTTGACCCCAAAACCACTGTGAGGACGGGCTACGGAGTGTACTTCGACCCGTCGAACAATGGGCGCGACAACGTCAAGTTCAACCCTCCTTTCTATCTTCAATACACCGCGCCCGGCACCGAATGGGACTTCTGGAGCCCGGCCCCTCCACCGTTCCAAGACCCGGGCGACTACCCTGCCGGCTACGAGCTCTACAACACGGACTTGAATCTGCTGACGGGATACTCGGAGCAGTACAACCTGGCCGTCCAGCGCGAGTTGCCGGGTGATGTACTGGTCGAAGCCGCATACGTCGGGACGCAGGCGCACAAGCTCGCCTTTAACTTCGACTTTAACCAGGCGCGCGAGGCCGGTGGAACTGCACCCTTTCCCGATATGGACCATATTCACTACACCAACAATGTGGGCAACATGGCCTATCACTCAGGCCAGTTCAAGGCCGAGCGCCGCTTTGGAAAGAGCCTGTTCTTCCTCGGTGCATACACCTGGTCTAAATCCATGGATAACGTCAGTTCCTCTGTGCAAGGTTCCGGCGGTGTCCAGAATGTTTTTGATCCGAAGGATAACCGGGCGGTCTCCGATTGGGACATCCCGCACCGGTTCGCTTTCGCCTACGTGTATGATCTGCCTTTCGGCAAGAACCGCCGTTATCTAGCCGGTTCCCCGGCTGTCGTCCAAGCGCTGCTGGGCGGTTGGCAGATGACCGGTATTTTCGTCGCCAATTCCGGCGTTCCCGGAACGGTGCTGGTCGGCTCTACAATTCCAGGGGGAGACGCCCGGCCGAATCTGGTAGGCGACCCAATGCTGCCCGAATCGGAGCGCTCTCCGGACCATTGGTTCAACACCGGCGCCTTCCAGGCCAACCGCGACGCGAGCGGCGTTCTCCAGGCCGGAAGTGCCGGGCGCAACATCCTGCGGGGGCCGTCTTACCGGAATCTCGACCTCGGACTAGTGAAGGTTGTGCCGCTTCGCGAGCAGGTGCGCATGCAGTTCCGCGTGGAAGCATTCAATCTCACCAACACTCCTCACTTCGCACTTCCTACTTTGCGAATGTCTGATTCTTCCTTTGGCCGGATTACCCATACCCGAAACCCTTCGAATTACGGATCAAGCGCCACCTCTTTCGCCAGCCGCATGATCCAGTTTGCGGTGAAAGTGGAGTTTTAAGTTGTCCATGAACGGACACGAACCTGTTGTTCGTGTCCGTTCGTGAATCATAGGAGCTGACATGAGGCGTGTTGCAACAGGCATCGCAGTCTTAACGTTTTTCGCCCTTTCCGTCCGTTCGATTTATGCCGAGCGCCCGAAGCTCGATGTTCCGCTGTACGGCGTCTCTTATTACCACGAATACATGCCCTACGAACGCCTGGAGCAGGACGTCGCCTTGATGGAAAAGGCGGGGGTCTCGGTCGTCCGACTGGGCGAATCAACCTGGAGCAACTGGGAGCCGAGGGAAGGAGTTTTCGAGTTTGTCTGGATGGAGCGAATCATCGACCGGATGCATAAGTCCGGCATCAAGGTGATCTTGGGAACACCGACCTACTCCATCCCGCCTTGGTTGTTTCGAAAACACCCTGAGATCCTGGTCACACGATTGGGAGGGGAAACGGCGTTCTACGGGCTTCGCCAGAACATGGATATCACCCACCCCACTTACCTTTTCTACTCGGAGAGGCTCATTCGGCAAGTCGTTTCGCACTTTGCCTCGCATCCGGCGGTGATCGGTTACCAGATCGACAACGAGACAAAATCCTATGGAACGGCGGGGCGCAACGTCCAGTTGGGGTTCGTCGACTACCTGAAGAAGAAGTTCGCGAGCCCGGCCGATTTGAACCGGGTGTGGGGCCTGGCTTACTGGGGTCAACTGCTGAACGGATGGGATGAAATCCCTCCGCGGGATGGGATCGTGAATCCGGGCTATAAGCTGGAGTGGGTGCGCTACGAGCACCAGATCGTCACCGACTTCCTCAAGTGGCAGGCAGATATCGTCAACCAGTACAAGCGACCCGGTCAGGTCATCCTCCACAACTTCGACGGCGGGATGCGAACCGATCGCGATGAGTTTGAAATCGCCCGCTTCCTGGATGTGGCAGGCGTGAATCCGTATCATCTCGTCCAGGACGACCTGGACGGCTGGTTCATCGCGTTGAACGGAGATCTGTGCCGCTCGCTCAAGCAGGACAACTACTTCATCGTGGAGACTAATGCTCAAAGTACGGGTTGGGCCTCATCGTCCTACCAGTTCCCGCCCTACGACGGACAGCTTCGTTTGAATGTTTACGGCCACCTGGCCTCCGGCGCGAACATGGTCGCCTACTGGCACTGGCACTCGATTCACTACGGCAACGAGATGTTCTGGAAGGGGGTGCTCTCACACGATTTGGAGCCGAACCGGATTTTCGGGGAGATGTCGCGGGTTGGAAAAGAGCTGGGCGCCATCGGATCGGAACTGGTCGACCTCAAAAAAGAGAACAAGGTGGGCCTGCTCTACAGCGTCGATTCATACCACGGCCTGGAATTCATGCCGTTCAACAAGAAGAACGGGGTCATGACCGCTTTTGAAGGGTTTGAGGCGAGGGCCGACTACATGACCGTGTTCGAGCAGTTCCATCGCGCGCTGTACGACCTCAACATCGAGACGGATATCCTTTTCCCCCAAAGCGCCAACTTTGGCGATTATGACGTCCTCATCGCGCCGGCGTTATATGTCGCCAGCGATGACCTGATTGAGCGCCTCGTCACCTTCGTCAAAGACGGCGGCCACCTTGTCCTCACCTTTAAGAGCGGCTTCTGTGACGAGTACGCCAGGGCCCGATGGACCCGGATGCCTGGGGCCCTGCGCGAGGCGGCAGGATTCTCGTATCAGGAGTTCTCTACCCTGACGAAGCCGCTGCCCCTCAAAGACGACCCGTACGAAGCCGGCCCCGACAACAGGGTGTCGGTTTGGGCGGAGATGCTGATACCCGAAGGCGCTTCCGTACTGGCCCGTTACGACCACCACTTCTTCGGGCAGTACCCGGCACTGACCCGTAACAAATTCGGAAAGGGCACACTGACCTACGAAGGGACCCTGCTCTCGGACGAGCTCCAGAAGAAAGCCCTCCTGGAGGTTCTCAAACTCGCCGGGCTGACGGGCCCCGACCAGGAACTTCCGAAACCGGTGAAGGCCAGACACGGCGTCAACAGGGACGGGAGAAAACTTCACTACTACTTCAACTACTCCAGTGAGTCACAGGACTTTAAATATCCTTACTCCGAAGGGTCCGACATTCTGACGCGTCGAACCATTCGACCGTCGGGCACAGTGACGCTCAGCCCCTGGGATCTGATCATCGTTCAAGAGGAAGGGCGAATCACAAGCCACACCGACTAGGAATCAGAACGTGCAACCGGGCCACGGAGCAGAACGAACGGCACCAAGCGGAGCCTTCGCCGCAAACCGCACTTGGCATCCACCGCCGGTACTGGCATCTGCCCGCTGCCAGCTGCCCGCTGGAAAGCGTTTAGTCTGGCGGTTTTTGAAACCGTTTAGCTTAGCGAGATTCAAGCCCCGCGCAGCCACGGAGCCGGGAGCGACCAAGCCGCGAAGCGGCTGAGCGACCGGTCAATGAGGCGCCAGCGATAGGGTGGAGAACGCCGAGGTTGTCGCCGGCCGTGCCGGTCCTACGGACCTTGGCCCAGAATGGACCTGCTGGTTGTGAGCTTACAGTGGGCAGTGCGCAGTGGGCAGTGGGCAGTGGCAGCGCGCAGCTAGGCCACCACCGGGGCGCCGAAATGCTTCTGAATGATCAACGCAACCGTGCCCCGCAGTCGGGGCTGCAACGCGTCATCGGCCGCAAACACCTGCGTGGCGCCCTTGACCGGGCAGCTCTCGGCCAGGGTCTTCTGGATGATCGGCCCCACGCTGGACCAGGCACGCGTCACTTCGCCGACGAGCACGATGATCCCCGGTTCCAAGCCGGTTGCAAGCATGGCCACGCCGACGCCGAGGTAGCGCGCCATTCTCTCCAGGGCCTGCACTGCACAGGGATCGCCCAGTTCGGCAAGATGAAGCACGTCTTCAAAAGTGGGCTCGGGAGCGCTCGAGCTCGGACGGCGGCCATTTCGATGCAACGGCATAATATCCCGGTAGTACTGGGCGGTCGCGTTATTTGAGGCGAACACCTCCCAGCACCCTCGCTTGCCGCATTTGCAGACCGGGCCGTCCGGGTTGATCGTCACGTGGCCAAACTCCCCTGCCCTGCCAGTCGGTCCGGTCACCAGCTGGCCGTTGAGGATGATCCCTGTGCCGATTCCTTCCGAAACGGTCACGATCGCAAGGTCTCGCACGCGTTCCCACCGACCGAACCACATTTCCGCGAGCGCGCAGGCATTGGCGGCGTTTTCAAGCGCCACCGGCAGCCCCGTCGCCTCCTCGAGGGGGGTCCTCAGATCCACGTCCTCCCACCCGAGGTTGGGAGCGAACACCAGTTTCTTGGCGTCCAAATCCACTCTTCCGGGCAAGCAGACACCAATACCCTCGCAGCTCAGCTCCGGATGCGATTTCCTGAGGTTGTTGATCCGTCGAATTGTCTCCTCAAGGAACAGATGTGGTGTTGGAGGCGTCGGGATTGACTCCTGCGCCCGGAAATTGGCGTTCAGGTCAGCCAGTGCAATTGTCGTCGAAAACGGGCGCAGGTTTACGCCGATGACCCCGAGCCGTTCCACGTTCAGCCGAAGATAGGTAGGTTTTCGGCCGCGGGGCGAGTAACCGACCATCCCTTCCACGACCCAGTCTTCGTCGATCAGCTGCTCGATGATCAGTGAAACCGTGCTCTTCTGAAGGCCGGTTTTGCGGGCCAGGTCGGCTCGCGAAATGGAGCCATGCGCGCGGATCAGGTTCAGAACGATCCGTCGATTGACTTCCCGTGCTGTCCCGCTTGTCGCGATCTGAAAGTTGCTCAGGTCGATCTTGCGCATTGGTTTAGGATCCAGAACCTGACGATAGTCGGTCCTGCCGTATCCGTCAACAGTCAGTTCCGTCCGACGTTAACGCAGAGCCCTCCGGGGAGCCTGTTCTGATAAAATATGCCTTCGAGCGATGAAGACAAAGCCTTTTCACCGGATCTTCTATCGGGAAGTCACCGGACCTTTCGTGATAGCGCTGCTGGTCCTGACGTTCGTCGTCTTCACTCGCGAGTTCGGACGCCTGGCGGAATTGTTGATCCGCCGCAACGCAGACAGTCTCACAATCGGCAAGATTGTACTGTTCATCCTGCCTAACGTGCTCGTCTTTAGTATTCCGTTCTCATTCCTGATCGGCGCCCTGATCGGGCTCAGTCGTCTCTCGAGCGACAGCGAGATCATTGCCCTGCGTGCCAACGGTGTCAGCGTTTCACAGATGCTTCGACCGGTCTTGAAAATCGGCACGACCGTCGGACTGATCACGGCCGCCTTCACGCTGTTTCTGTTGCCTGCCGGCAACTGGGGTCTGCGGATCATCAGTCACGAGCTGGGATTCAAACCCATCCAGTCGGAATTAAAAGCTCGAGTCTTCAACGAAGAAATCCCCAATTCCATCCTCTATGTTGAGGATGTGGACCTCCGGACGCAGGCCTGGAAGGGCGTGCTGGTCCACACGACCGACGAATCGGGGTTGAAACGAACGGCCCTCGCCGAACGCGGAGAGATGTACACGAGCGGAGATGGCCGGACCCTCCAACTGCACTTGGAGAACGGAACGGTTTACGAAACCAACCAGAATCAGCCGACCAACGACAAAGTAACCCGCTTCGCAACCCAGGACCTACGCCTCCAGATGGCGTTGACGGAGCAGAGCTTTTCAAAGCCGAAAAGGCCGAAGGACAAGAATATCCGAGAGCTGACCGTCGATCGACACCGGGGAACGCCGGAGGAACAGCGGTCCAACTCGGCGGAGTGGCACGGACGGCTGGCCCTCCCGCTCTCCACGGTGATCTTTGCGGTACTGGCGGTCACGCTTGGCGTCTCGACCCCTCGAGGCGGTCGCGGCTACGGATTTATCGCCAGCCTGGTCGTCGCCTTTATCTATTTTGTCTTATTCGACATGGGCAAGAAACTGGGCGCGGATGGAGTGATTCCCACCTGGCTTGGGGGATGGGGAGCGAACCTCATTCTTGCGGTCGTCGCCTGTCTCTCTTTCGCCACGGCCGGCCATGTCTGGGACCTTTTTCGTTTCATTCGCGAGAGCCGGGGTCTGCTCTGGATAGCAGGCATCACGGGTCGGGTTGCAGGGATGCTGGGCCGGGGGTGGAGGGGCCTGATGGGAAGCATCGGGCGCAGTTTCTGGGGCTTCTGCACGGTCTGCGTGCAGCTGACCCGGGTTGTCGACCTGTACATGGTTCGAACGTTTGTGTTCTATCTCTTGCCCACGCTGATGATCTGCGCTTCGCTCTTCTACCTGTTCACGTTCTTCGAGCTGATGGACGACATCTTCGCCAACAATGTCTCCTATCGCATGGTTTTCGACTACTTTTTCTACCTGTTTCCACAGGTGCTGATACTCCTCGTCCCAATCTCGATACTGATCGGCACTCTCGTGACCTTCGGGGTGCTTGACAAGACCAGCCAGGTCGTGGCCTTCAAGTCCTGCGGCGTGAGCGTTTACCGGCTTTCTGCGCCGATCATGGTCGTTTCGGCGTTGCTCGGCCTCGGGTTATTCGTGCTCCAGGAGTACGTCGCACCGTATGCTAATCAGCGGCAGGACTACCTACGCAACGTTATCAAGGGGCGTCCGGTCCAGACCTTCTATCAGCGCGAGCAGAACTGGATTTTCGGCGAAGGCAAACGCCTCTATAACTACCGGCATTTCGATTCCGAGCGCGATCGATTCGCCGATATTTCGGTCTACGAGTTGGACATCGGCCAGAACGTGTTGACACGACACGTCTATGCCAAACGTGCGGATTGGGATCCCATCGCGAAGGACTGGATCCTGGCTGAAGGTTGGGAAAGGACTTTCGACGCGGCGGGCGGAGGGTATGAAACGTTCGCCGAACGGCGGCTCTACCTCGAGCCGCCTGCCCACTTCGAGCACGAGGTCAAACAATCCAGCAAGATGACCTATACCGAATTGAAGCAGTACATTGGCAACCTTCAGAAGGCGGGGTTCGAGGTCGACCAGTTGAGGACGGAGTTGTACCGTAAGCTTTCTTTTCCCGTCGTCAACCTGATCATGACCGTGCTCGGCATCCCCTTCGCGTTTTCCATGGGGCGTCGGGGCGGCCTCTACGGTGTGGCGGCCGGAGTGCTTCTGGGAATCCTCTACTGGGGCGCCTTCGGGGTGTTCGGTGTGATGGGGGCGAGCGGGATTCTTGCTCCAGTCCTTGCAGCCTGGGGGCCGAACATTCTTTTCTCCGCCGCCGGGCTTCTCATGCTCTCGGGAATCAAGACCTAGAAACGGTTTCTGCTCGACAGACCCCAGGGACTCCAAGGACCTCAAGGACAGCAAGGACCAAGATCCTTGTCGTCCTTGAGGTCCTTGAGGTCCTTGGAGTCCTTGGGGTCTGTCGAGTGAGAACCGTTTCCTACAGCTCGGAACCGGTCACCTGGGCCATGAGGTTGCGAACCGCAAACACGGGGACCTCGACCCGGATTTTCTCCGACACGGAGTCAACCAGGACGATCAGATCGCCGTCTTCTTTCTTAACCGTCACTTGCTCGTCGGAGCTTTGGTACTCCAGGTACGAGCCGTTCGGGGATCCGTCGATTTCGTTGAAAACTGCCAAAATCAGCTCTTTGCGTTGCCCGATTTCTCGCGTGGCCTGGCACATCTCTTCCTTCGGGACAAACAGGAGCCCCGCATGCAGAAGCGCGACCGGGACGGGGACATACAGATGGTAACCGGATGGTCCCTTTTCCTGAACTTCAACGAGGATGACTCCCGTCTCATACAAGACCAAGCCGAGCAGGAGCATAACCTGCGCAAAACCGACCAGGATCACCATCCCAATTTTCGCTAGCATCGTCCTATCCTCGCGAACTTCTGCGGTACAGCAAGCCAACCACTGATCGTCAGGTGCTCAAGAGCATTACTCGGAGATATTCCTGTCGTCGATCCAGACTTTCACGGACGTCTCTTTGTCCTGGATGGAGACGATCTCTTTGCTCTCCGTCTCCTGCAGCGCTCGAATCGCCGCCAGGAGATCCAGTTCATTCTCGCTGCCGGAAAGCAGTGCGTCAACGACCTTCGTGGGCAGCGTTATCTGAACCTTGCTCGGAGAAGTCTCGTCGGTTCTGACCACCAGGTACGCTCCTTCGATCGCAACCCGGAGATTCACCTCGCTCGTCTGAACCGTCACGAATTCTGCGTTCCCCTCCGCTTTGACCGCGTCCCAGATCTTCCGCAGGTCTTGAGCCGTGAAGTTCTTGTCCTCGATCTTGATCTTGCCGGCGGACATGTCCTTTTCTTTGACTAGTCCCAGGACTGTCTCAGCCAACGAGAGCGGCACGTTCACCTTGACGTTTTCGCCTCCCTTTTTTGCACTGTCGATGCGCACATGCAGCCACTGCTTGGAGGCTGCCTGCGCCTGGAGACCGCCGAAGGCTGCGAGCAGCACCGCGAGGGTCAGAATTCGTTTCGCCATCATCTGTTGTCCTCCTTCTTCGCAAATTAGAACGGAGCTGATGGCCCAAAAGTTTCAATCAGAGTCCACTTTCCTGCGTTTCCTCATCGCGACAGCCGGCGTGGTACCATGATTCGATGCTTTCCGGGATTAAGGACTTCAGGATTGCCAGCCGGCTCGTTCTCAAGAAAGGCCCGCCTGTCAGCCTGATCTTCTTCGTCACCTCCCGATGTAACCTGCTCTGCACCCACTGCTTCTACTGGGAGCAGCTCAACAAGAAGAAGAACGAGTTGTCCACCGATGAAATCGACGCGATCTCCCGCAGCCTCCCGAACCTTCTGACCGTCTCCCTGACCGGCGGCGAGCCTTACTTGCGACCAGACCTGTCGGAGATCGCGCACCTGTTCGAAAAAAACTCCCGGGCACGAAATATCCAAATTCCATCCAACGGATTCAGCATTGAAAAGACGGTGGCCGGAGCAGAGGCGGTACTCAAACGAGTTCAGACGGCCCGCGTTTGCACCGGCGTCTCGCTCGATGGTCCCCCCGAGGTGCACAATGCTATCCGGCAAAACCCACGCAGCTTCTCGCAGGCTCTTGAAGCGCTGGATGGGCTGAAGAAGCTCAAACCGCATTTTCCGAATCTGTCCGTTGGCGTTGCCTTGACCGTATCGGCGGCAAATCAGGATCAACTTCCGGATTTCTATCGCTACGTGGAAGAGGAACTGCAGCCGGACGCGGTGACCATTACGCTGGTCCGGGGAAATCCACTGGATCCCACGCTGAAGAACGTCAACCTGGACCTTTACCACGACTTTGCCCGCAAGGTGATCATCTACCGGAAGGATCATCTGCGGACCAGGCGATGGGCCGACCGGCTGGTCGTCGCGAAGGAAGCCGAGACTTATCGATTGATCGAGCAAGCGGCCCCGGCCGCGCGCCGGATCTCTCCCTGCTACGCCGGGCAGTTGATCGGAATCTTGAGTGAAACCGGGGACGTGTACCTATGCGAGACGCTCGACCGGAAGATGGGCAACGTGCGCAATTACGGCTGCGACTTCGCTGCGCTCTGGTCCTCGGCGGAAGCGGCATCGGCCGTCCAGTATCAGCAGAAGCTCGGCTGCCAATGCACCTACGAATGTGCGATGAGTGTCAACACGCTGTTTAACCCGTCCCGGGCGCTCCGGATCCTGCGGAACTCGTTCTTCTGATCGCCGAGCTTAACAGACTGGCGACCAACGCAATTTCGGCCCACAGCATCTCGACAAAAAGGAAAGCAGCCGATTGGGCGGCGAACAAGACTCCACGCTTCCGCCTGCAAAACGACAGGAAGCGCGCATTCAGCGCCAGGAAAAGCACTGCGAGCATCGCCGCCAGGAGCGCGAAATCCATCCGAAGCCCGGAAAGAGCCAAAGCGAGCAGCGTCGCTCCTGGAAGCGACACCGAGACGAGCCGGCTCCAGCGATGGGCTCGAAGAGCGAAAGCGCGCTCTCCCGGCTCCAGTTTCACCGACTGCAGATCTCGGATCCTCAACCAATCTTCTCTGAGTGCGCCCGCCAGGCTGTACTCCTTCAGATGAAGCGCCTTGATTCGTCTATCGATGATGAACCGACGGCCCCTCGACCCCAAGATGACACCAAGCCGAAAATCTTCCGCCCTCCAGAGCCGAGCATCGAAACCACCCGCCGATTCGAGCACGTCCCTGCGGATGCAGAAAATCGGCGTGTGCAGATACGGGCTTTGGGTGTCCGTTATGTTGTAGAGGTGGCAGGTAGTCAGGTTTTTGAAATTCGTCACGAATCCCGAAGTGGGCACCGTGTCGGAGTATTGACCGAGAACTCCGGAAACGTCCGGCCGGTGGTTGTACAGCTGCAGAGTCTCCCGAATGAACGCGATGCTGCCCGGAGGCAGGACGACGTCGGAGTCAAGGAACAAGAGGTACGGATGGCTCGCTTCTCGGAGCCCCCGGTTGCGCGCCCCGGCTGGTCCTGCCTGTAGATCGAGCCTGACGAGCCGGCAGCCCGAAGCCTCCGCAACCTGGGAGGTCGAATCCGAAGAAGCGTCGTCCACTACCACGATTTCGACAGCCGCCAGGTCGTTGGCACGAACGGCCTCCAGACACCGGCCGAGGTGCGTGGCGGCATTGTGAGCGGGGATGATAACCGAGATCGGGTACCTCGCCGCTGCCTGCTTCCTGGCTTCCCCACCCGTTCCGAGAGTCACCCGTGCCACGCGCTAAGGATAACCTCGAAGGCCCGGTCTGCGTAAGGCAATCGAATCATAGGTCCGACTTCAAGTCGGACATCCTGATCGATCTCCTGAGCACGATGCAACCGCTGCCGAGTGGTACAGAACCGCAAACGCAGCGTTTTGTGCGAAGTGCGCGGATTGTATCCGTGAGCGACACCAGGCTCGGAGTTGGTTGCTTCCGGTGACAATCCGCGCACTTCGCACAAAACGCTGCGTTTGCGGTTCTCTTCGGCTCGGCGACCCCCGCATTCCGCATTCCGCACTCCGCATTCCTAGAACGCTTGCCCGATGCTGAAAAAGAAAGCACTCCGCTTCTCCCCTTCCCGAGGGAACAGGTTGAATCCGAGATCGCCTCGGAGAAGGAAATACGGGGTGCGAATTCGTAATCCCACACCCGCAGAATAGCGGACGTCGAACAGGTCCAGATCCCGTACGTCACGGTAAACATTGCCGAGATCAAAAAAGCCGACACCATCGACGATGTGATAAAGAGGGAACCGCAATTCGTGGTTCATGACGAACAAGGACTGGCCGCCGGCAGGGTCTCCGATGATATTTCGCGGCCCGATCTCGTCTTGTTCAAACCCACGAATCGACGTGCCGCCGCCTGCATAGAAACGTTCGCTCGGTACCAGCCTCTGGTCGTCAAAACCGTGTGCGAGCCCCAGGCGGACAGCTCCTGCATAGACGAGCCGGCTCTTGCGCAGACCGCCGCTCAAGGGGATCTCCTCCGGCTCGCTGAGCGGGACGTAGTGAGAATACTGGCCGAAGTAACGGATGAACCGCAAATCCGACCCGAGCAGCTTCGGAGCAAACTCCAGGCTATGCGACATGAACGAGCCGCGGGAGGCGTCCAGGATGTCATCTCGTACATCCCGGCTGAAATTGGCCGTCAACGGCGCGACGTCGAGCGTTATATCAAAGAAGAGGTCGGCCGGATCGTATGTGCGGTCGCGTTCGAAGCGATATCCCCAGGAAAGAACGAACTGCTTCCGGAAGAGCTTCTCCTGTTGAACGGAGAATCCCACGCGGTCGCTGATGAATCCCGCGCTCGGACGGATTTCCCGGCTGAAGAAGGCGGCGGCGTTGCTATCGAAAGGCAGCCCTCCGAGTTGGGGCTGGCCGAAATATACGCGGCCTTCGCGGAAAGTGTCGTCGTAACGCGCTCTCAGACCGAGAACCGCCGCATTGCCCAACGTATTCCGATTGGTGAAATCCGCGATGGCACCCAGTCCTCTCTCTGTGTCGTAGAACCCACCGTACTGAAGGCGATACGGGCTCACTTCCTGCACCCGAACGGTCACTCGCAACGGCTTTTCGCCCGGTGAATCGGCTGCCGTCTGGATCTCCTCGGTCTCGAGTTCCGCAAGCGCGAACGCGCCCGTGTCGTACAGCGCACGGCGGGATAACGCCACTTTCTCGGGAGTGAAGGGATCCCCCACAGAGAGAGCCACCAGATTCATGATGAAGCGCTCGCTGGTTTTCCCGTTGCCTCGCACTTCAAGGGCCCGCACAACCTCCTTGCTGTTCTCTTCGATCGTGAAGCCAAGGCGGACCTTACCCGTCTCGGCGTCCGACTGCACATCCGGAATAACGACGGCATCGTTATACCCGGCAGCCGCGTAAAACAGTCGCAGGCGCAGAGCTGCCGCGTCACGATCCGACGGACGAAACGTCTGGCCTACGACCAGCAGGGACCTGCGGCCAAGGTCTTCATCGCTCCACACGGAGTTCCCTTCGAACTCGACCTGCGCAAGCTGCGCACGCGGTCCCTCCCTGATCGGGAGGATGACGGCGGCGGTCCGACTCGACGGGTCGAGTCTGGGTACCGGTGCACCTACTTCAGCGTGGAGGTACCCCTCGCTGCTGTAGAAAGTCCGAATCTGCTCATCCAGCTCCCCGAATGACGTCTGGGCCCTGGCGGCCAACTTCTGCCCGCCGAACTGCTCTTCCAGGCGCTCCTTGAGAGGGGACGACGCGCCCTGGAATTCGACTGTCACCTGTTCGAACCTTGGACCGGATTGGATGCGAAAAACGATTTCCTTCCGATCCTCCCGTGTGGTGATCTCCGACTCAATTCGCGCTTCCATGTACCCGTCGATCAATAACGCCGAGAGCACCGCCTCGCGGCTCGTTTCCAGGCGAAGCTCGTCGAACACTCCCTTCGACCACGATGCCCGAACGGTCCGCTCGAGATCGCCGGAGGGGCTGAAGCCCTCGAAACGAAATGCAACCTGTGGGCCGGCAACCACGCGAAGAGTGAGCGCCACCGACTCAGGACCCACGTTTTCCCGGCTCAGCCTCACACTGGCTTCCAGGTAGCCGTCATCGATCAGTGTAGCCTTGAGGTTTTCCGTGGCTCGGCGCACCTTGAAAAAGTCATACTTATCGCCCACTTCGAGATCGCATTTGTCCGCCAGCTGCTTGTCCGTATACGGAGACCGTCCCTCGAAACGAAGCGACGTGACCTTTCTTCGGTCTTCGGCCCTGGGTTTTGACTGCTCGCCTTCCCCCTCACGGCCAAAAAGCCCGAAGCGAAGGTCATGGCGGACCTCGAACCGGTATTTGGAACCCTCCTCCAGCGCGTCTTGAGGGTCTGTTTCATGGACCACTCTGCCAATGAACCGCCGGGTGACGTCATATTCACCGATGTAGATCCGGTCGCTGCTGTCCGCCAGGTTCATTGAATAGATGAGCCCGAGCTTATTCGTCAGATCCTGTCCGATCGTCAGGCGGGCCGTCGGGTCAGACTCCGGAGAAATAAGGCTAGGTTCGATTCTTACCTTGGACAGACCGGTGATGTCCTCCAGGCTTGCCTCCAGCCTGCCGCCAAAGGCACCGCTTAACAGCGCGAGTGTCTGCTCCTGAAGAACCGCCCCGGCTTCACCGCGGGCCTCCTCCAGCGTCCGACCCGTAACCAGGAGGGACGCCAGGTCGGTTTCCGGGGTTGGCGGGTCGGAAGTGAGACTCGTTTGGATGTCACCCGCCACCCCGCTGATTCGCAGGGTAACATCCAGGTCGTTGACTTGAGTCCGCGCGCTCAGATCGAGGTTCGGTTCTATTTCGATGGGATTGTTAAACGAGATTACCCCGCGTTCGATGTAGTAGGTCCGTTCCCTGAGGTAGAGCTCGCCTCCTTCGTCCAGCCGCAACCGCCCCAGCAGACTTGGCTGGTAGTAATTTCCCACCAGCCGCATGTTCAGGTCAGCGCTGATTTTGGCCAGGTTGTTGTCCATCACGATCGGTTCCCAGCTTTCCACATCGACATTGAACCGGACACGGGCAAGAAGGGGGTCCCGCTCGGAAACCGCCACCGCGTCAGCGGCGCCGACCATCCCGAGAAGCTCCTGCTCGACGTTGAGCTGATCGGTGTAAGAACCCTGCTGAATTGCGATCAGACCTCCAACATTCACGAGATCGCCTGCGGATCGGATCGTGAGATCAGCGTCTGAAACCGTCTGGAGGCCTTCCGGAAAGTCCAGGAAAACGCCGCGGGCGTTGATCTTGAGGTTCGGGCTTAAGACACCGCCAACGAAGGCAGCCGAGCCGGACGCGGCCAGTGATCCGCCGTTCATGTTTCCGTTGAATTCACGGATCGCGAACCCACTCCCCTCGAGCTCCAACCGTGCCCGCAGATCGTTCACCTGGATGGATGGAGTTTGAATAGCAAGCTGGCCGCCTTCGACAGCCACAAAGCCTTCCAGCTGAGGGTTGGAGGCCGTCCCGGATAATCCAAGTCGAAACTCCGTTTCGCCTGACGCTTCCAAATCCTGCGCGAGAACCGAAAGCAGAGCCAGATCGATCCTGCCATTCGCCTGGAGCTCTGCCTCCCTTTGTCCTCCCAGATTTAGAGTACCGGCCGCCTGAATCCGGGTCTCTGGCCCGAGTAGAACAAAGTGCTCGACCTTCGCCTTGCCCCCATCGATCAGAATCCTGGCTGGCCGGTCCGGGCGAAGATCGATGCCGGCGATCCGAAAGTCCATGCGGTTGAAAGTCACACCGCCGCTCAGTGACTCGAGGCGGGCGTCGCCGGCCCCCAGATTTGCCTGAAGCGAGACCGTGCCAACCAGATCCTGGGGCAACCCGGCAATAGACCCGAGCGAGAAGTTGTCTCCCTGGACGGTAACTTCGGCATCCCCATCCTTCCGCTGGATCTGGGGCGGAAGGCCGGGAATGATGCCAAGAGGAACGTGGCCGCGACCTTGAAGCCGTCCCGCACCGAGGCGCGCGTCGAGCCGCGTGACCTCCAACTGACCGTCGCGCACTGACACTTGGAGATTGATGTCCTGCACAGGCTCCGACAGTTGCGGTGCTGCGAAGCGACCATTCTGCAGCGTCGCAGTGAGCGTCGGGGCCAGACTGTCGAACGACCCGGTGACCGATCCCTCGAGCGCCAGCTTCCCATCGACGGAGTACAAAGTGCCCAGTTCCCTCGTCAATGACTCCCCAACATCCAGATTGCCGCGAATCTCCACCCGACCCGGCCCCTTGGACGATTCCAGCGGCATACTACCGGAGAGCGTCACAAATGAGGCACCCGAGGTAAAAGCAGCAGCGTCAATACGCAGGACTTCGTCCGAGTACGCGAGCTCGACGGGACCTCCGCTTTCGATCTCCCTCCCATCGATGCTGACCAGGAGATCTGTAACCGTAGCCTGGACATCCGCCTCCTTCGGCCGGGCCAGGTCTACGGTCGCCTTGGCAAGCGCGGTGACCTTTCCCTGGATGTCCACACCCAGAAGCGACGGGGGAAGAGCGGCCAGGTCCATCTGGACGACCTCGGCCCGAACCTCGGCCCGAAAGGGAGCCGCGATACCGACCTGTCCATCCGCCTGTAAGTTGTAGGGCGGCGAGACAAGCCGAAATTGTGCGACCTGGTTTCTCAAGGCGCCTTCAGCACGCAGCTGCGGGATTTCGAAGCCTTCGAATTTCAGTTTGTCCAGATTGAGAGTGAAATCCAGTCGAGGATCGGCGACTGTTCCGCTGCCGTTGGCCCGAAGCGTAAGGGTCCCGGCAAGCGGCGATCGGCCAGGAAGCCGGAGTTGCTCGAACCCGAGTCGGTCCCCCTCGGCATGGACTTCGTATGCCTGCGAATCCAGGTTGTAGGAGCCGCTCAACTCGAGGTTGCCGGATGAACCGGTCCCGCCGGCCGATTTGTCCAAAACCAGCCGGCCGACGCGGGCCACCTGGTCGGCAAAGGACAACTGCGCCGAAAGCTCGCCCAGGGGTTCTTCATACGCCTGCAGCGCAGAAGCCTGAAGCTGCGCCTGAGCGACGGGATTGTCGATTGTTCCCGTCACCTGTGCCTGGAGGCTGGCGAATCCGGATACCGGATAGTCCGCTCCAAGCATCGCGACGACCTGCCGGAGATCGAGATTCTCAGCGGCGAGATCGAGGGCGATGGGTGATTCCGAGCCGGCCAGCCCCACTGTACCTTTCAAATTCGCGGACTGCCCGTCCAATCTCAGGGCGAGGGACTCAAGGTCGAGCCGTGCAGGCGTCGCCGTCACCTGTGCGGTCGCCTGCACCCCACTGACAGGGCCGACAGCCAGGGACGGGGCTGCCAGGGACGCTGAGGCCGTGGGATTGGAGACCGTTCCTCCGAGAGTGGCGGATAGTGTTGCTCGGCCTGCAGGTTTAATACGGTTCAGCGTGAGGTCACCACTTTTTCCGAGAAAGCCGAGCAAGCTTGGGTAGAAGGCCGCGAGATCCTCAAAATCGACGTTGATTTGGCCCGAGAGCCGACCTTTCGCTACGCCGGCGAGGTCCTCGAAAGAATCGATCTGAATGTCTCCCCCGGCCACTAGCCCGGGCAGACGCACCTGGTGTAAGGATCCCTTCAGCTTACGGTCTTCCAGGCGCACTTTGACGGAGCCGCGCAGCGGAAGCCGGTCCTGCCGCACTGCCGCCGTCAATGGCAAGAGGCGAATATCAGCCTCCCCGCTCACCGCTGCGAACTGGAGGCCCGGCCAGGTTGCGGCCACGCGACCCGCTGCCCCGCTGTCGACAATGATCGGGAATGCAAGACGGCGGGACAGGCCTGCCAGATCCGCTCGGGTAATGTACAGTGTCGCCGAGCTGCCTGCCTCATCCGACAACACAACGAGCCCCGACCCAGAAATCGCAACATCCGGAGAATCGACTTTGAGCGAATGCACGCGGACAGACTGGCGTTGGCGCTCCCAGTCAAACGCGGTTTCGAGAGACAAGTCTCGGAATTGTCCGTACTGCAGTTTGTACCCTGCCAGGTCACCGCGAACCGTCAGGTCGGCAACTGTTCCGGCACCTCTTGCCGTCAGGACAGCCGTGCCACCGAGCGGTTCCTGTAACGAGGCAAACCTTGCCAACTGCTCGACCGCGAGACTGGCTCTTATCTCGAAATCCATCCGTGGGTTGTTCCAGTCCTCGACTCGACCGGTAAGGCGCGCCTGGGAGCCTTCGGTGCGCACCTGGAGCTGACGGACGGTGACACTGCTCAGGTTGCCGGGCACTTCGGCTTCAACCTTGAACATATTGATGGGGGCGGAGGTGCCTTCGAAGGTCACGGAGCCGGGCCGCTGACCCTGGAATAAGACTCGGTGTGTGAACGGCATCCGGCCGTCAATCTGCAGACGGGCTGCCGGGAGCTCCACCCGAAGCTGAGCCGCGCGATTCTCGTAAAGGAGGTAGACCGGGGAGGCTTCCAGATGTTCGATCAGAAAGTCAGGCATCTGGCCTTCGGACTCAGACCTCTGGTTGGGGGGAATCGGTAGATTGGTTCGTCCGCGCTCATCGATGACGAGGCGGACTTTCAGGTCCTTGAACCGGGCGTCCTGAAGGTGCAGGAACCCTCTTGCGTAACTGGTGACCCCGATGTCGACCGTCGCGCTACCCGCTTCGAGAAACGAAGGGAGATCGGGTGCGGCTGTTGAGGTCAGACGAATGCCGTCCAGACGGGCAGTGGCACCGGCAAGGCTATAGGTTACCCCACTGGCCTCGAGGCGGATGCCCTGGTCCAGGAGGAGAGTCTGAACTTTTTCGAGCAGGTAATGCCTGGCGGGTCCCGTGTGCAGCAACAGTATGGCCAGAACCGGCAGAAGCAGGGCCAACCCCAACGCGAGCCCCGCAACCCGCCATGCGCGTTTCGTCATGAGAGGCAAAGCGGCAAGGCGCCCTCGCGCCCTGCCTCGGAGTCACGGTTACATTACGGCCCTGAGCAAGGCCTTGCACTTGGCGGCCTCGGGAGCGGTGGGCGCCAGTTTGAGGAACATCTGGAGATGTTCAACCATCTTGTCCGGTTTCTTGAGGTTGTTGTAAGCGACGCCAATATAGTAGTGATTGTAGGGTTCCTTGGGATCGAGTTGAATTGCCTTCTCGAGATCCTGAGCAGCCTCGGCCCATTTCGACTTTCGAGCCAGATAGGACCCGCGGTACTGGTAAAAATCCGCTTGCTCAGCAGGCGTCCCGGTCTGCTCGAGCGGTTTTGCCTGCTCCAGCTCCTGCCCCGCCGGATCTATCTTGCCCTGCTCGAAAAGTGCGATCGCCAGCTGCAGATGGGCATTTGGATTTGCCGGTTGAGCGGCAAGCGCCGTCCGAACCTCTGTTTCGGCCTCGGGATACTTCTTCGCCTTGTTAAGCTCGACGGCTTTGCTCAGGTTCTCTGTGCCGGCCGCGGGCGCGACGGCGGCCTGCGGCTGCTCCTGCGGGGTCGGCTGTGACGCTTCTTGCGCGAATGCGGTCGGAGCTACAAGCGCGATCGCAAGAAGAGCCACTGCGAAAAGTCTTGGTCGTCTCATCGTTTCTTCCTCTCGTTCATTATAGGGCACGGCCAGGGTACCCGATGTCACCAATATCTGGTTAGATGCACGGCGGCGGGGGAAGTAGCGACGTGACGCGGAATGAAGAGTAGGGGAAGTTAGTCGACAGCCTCGAACTTCAGTCCTCCGCGAATCGGATCCGATTTGACCTTACCGACGGCAATGTCTTCGACGAGGAACTGACAGTAAAGCAAGCCGGTGCCGCGAAACGCCTTCGCAAAATCATTGCCTAGTCGCTTGCGTTCAGCTGTCGTGATGCCCTTCCAAAGGTCAGGATTGACGTGGACCCGGTTGAGTGGCCCGAGGTCCAGATAGTATTTCAGGATGAATTCCTTGGCGAACCGCTTGTTTGATTCCTCGTTTAAATTGCTGATGATCGCCTGGACCTGGATGGCATCCAGCCTTCTGGCCAGTTTTCCTTCGGGCACGCTTCCTGGCCACGGTTCCCTCTGCGCGCTGGCCAGTGGAAAGCAAGGGAACAGACTAAGGGCCAGCACGGCGTAACGGATTTGCGATCGCATGTTAAGACAGACGGAACATGCCGCTGATTGTTTCAGCAGACCCTTGGACCCCAACGAGTTCAACGACCCCAGGGACATCGGGGACCTCATGGCCCCCAAGAACCACATCGAACCTGCCCTGCTCCTCACGTCCCGCTCACGTCCCCCTCGCGCTCGCGCTCTTGATCGTGATCGTAGTCGTAGTCGTAATCGTAGTCGTAGTCGGCTTTTTACCTTTCGGCTTTGGCTTGTGGTTTGGGGCTGGGCGAAAAAAAAGCCCTCGAGGCTTTCGTCTCGAGGGCTTTTTTGCGATTAAATCCGGCGGTGACCTACGTTCCCACCAAGCTTCCCTGGCAGTATCATCGGCGCTGGAGGGCTTAACTTCCGTGTTCGGAATGGGAACGGGTGTGGCCCCTCCGCCAGGACCGCCGGAAATCTTTCAATCTGGGAGAAACCTCGGGGCTCCAGCCATGCCACAGGTGGCGAGTGGTTTTCGAGCCACTGAAAAATCCAGGTCAAGCCGCACGACCGATTAGTACAGGTCAGCTGCACTCATTACTGAGCGTCCACTCCCTGCCTATCAACCTCGTCGTCTCCGAGGGGTCTTCAGGTGGCTTGTGCCACGGGAGATCTCATCTCGGGGCGAGTTTCACGCTTAGATGCATTCAGCGTTTATCTCAACCGGACTTGACTACCCAGCGGTGCTCCTGGCGGAACAACTGGAACATCAGCGGTCCGTCCAACCCGGTCCTCTCGTACTGAGGTCAGACCCCCTCAAATCTCCTGCGCCCACGACAGATAGGGACCGAACTGTCTCACGACGTTCTAAACCCAGCTCACGTACCGCTTTAATCGGCGAACAGCCGAACCCTTGGAACCTTCTTCAGCTCCAGGATGCGATGAGCCGACATCGAGGTGCCAAACCTTGGCGTCGATGTGAACTCTTGGCCAAGATAAGC
>CAYQYP010000396.1:0-21476 GCA_964421755.1 uncultured Acidobacteriota bacterium | reverse complement strand
CCCGCCGTCAACCCGGGGTTTCCCGCACACAACGCGGGCAACCCCGGGCTTTGCTACGCAACGCCTTCGGCGTTGAAAACTGGCAATAAGCCGCCGGTCGAACGCGCTTTCCAACCTTTTTCAACACCCTCGCTGCGTGCGCGGCTCCGAAAAGGCAGGGCTAGTGAGACTTTTCAAGCAGCGTGAACTCGGCTTCCTTGGTGTCTCGCGAGTTGCCTCCGACGAAGATTTTGAACTTGCCCGCCTCGGCCTCCCACTTGCCCGAGCCGGTGTAGAAGGCGAGATCGGGAGCCTTGATCGTGAAGGTAATCTCTTCCGCCTGCCCGGCAGCCAGGTTAACCTTCCGGAATCCCTTCAACTCCTTTACCGGCCTGGTAACGCTGCCCACCAAATCTCTCGTGTAGAGCTGAATGATCTCCGTCCCGGGGCGGTCACCGACGTTCTTCACGGTGACCTTCACATCCAGCTGGCCGTTCTTTCCGAATTCCTTGCCGCTCAGTTGCAGTTCTGAGTACTCGAATTTCGTATAGCTCAGCCCGTACCCAAAGGGATAGAGCGGAGTGTTCGGTACATCAGTGTAGCTGGTTGACAGGGGGTTATCCGGTTGGTTCGGCCTTCCGGTATTCTTGTGGCTGTAATACAGGGGCAACTGGCCGACGTGGCGAGGAAACGAGACCGGAAGCTTGCCCGACGGGTTGTACGCGCCGAAGAGGACATCCGCAATCGCATGTCCGGCCTGAGACCCGGGATGCCAGGTTTCGAGCACTGCCGGGATATTTTCTGCAATCCAGTTGATTACGACCGGGCGACCCGTCATCAGCACAACGACCACATTCTTGTTTGCGGCGAAAACCTCGCGAAGCAGTTCCTCCTGCAGGCCCTTCAGCCCGATGTCCGTCTGACTCCGTCCTTCGCCTGACTGATACGCGTCCTCTCCGATCGCGACGACTACCACGTCGGCGCTGCGGGCGGCTGCGACGGCATTGGCAAAACCCGAGCGGTCATCGGTGTTGTACCTGGGCTTGGTGAAGAAGTTCCTCGTGCCAACGGCCAGCTTCGCGCCTTCCGCGTGGACCACTTTCGCGTCGGATCCAGCCGCGGCCTGGATGCCTTCGAGAATGGATACGGCTGAATTTGCTATCGCCTGCGCCCTCCAGTTCCCGAGCGGAGTGTCCTTGTCCGCAGCCAGCGGCCCGATAACCGCGATCGTCCCTTTCTTCTGAAGCGGCAACAGGTTGTTTTCGTTCTTCAGGAGGACGATGGACTTGCGCGCAACGTCACGTGCTGCGTCGAGGTGAGGCTGGCTGAGGAGCAGCTGGTTTTCACGTCCGGCGTTACAGTAGCGGTATGGGTCGTCGAACAATCCTAGCGCGAACTTCACTCGCAGGATTCGCCGCACTGCGTCATCAACCAGTTTTTCATCGACCTTGCCGGCCTTGACCAGGGCAGCCAGGTGGCCGACATAGGCGCTGGTTTCCATGTCCATGTCGCTCCCTGCTTTGATCGCAAGGAGAGCTGCCTCGGAAGCATCCGCGGCAACGCCGTGCGTGATCAGTTCCCCGACCGATCCCCAGTCCGAAACGACAAATCCGCGAAAAGCCCACTCACTCTTCAGGATTTCGCGCTGAAGGTGGATGCTGGCCGTGGCCGGCACTCCTCCGATTTCGTTGAAAGAGTTCATAACCGTGGCGGCACCCGCGTCCACGGCCGCACGGAAAGGCGGCAGAACCACGTTGCGCAACGTGTGCTCTGACAAATCGACCGTGTTGTAGTCTCTGCCCGATTCGGAAAAGCCATAACCGGCGTAATGTTTGACGCATGCCGCAATGGTATCGGGCGCGGAGAGGTTTGTGCCTTGAAAACCTCGAACGCGCGCTTCTGCAATCCGTGATCCCAAGTACGGATCTTCGCCCGCGCCTTCCATGATCCGGCCCCACCGTGCATCGCGACAGATATCGACCATCGGGGCGAAGGTCCAGTGGACCCCGGCTGCCGCCGCCTCGGTGGCTGCGACACGAGCCGACAGCTGGAGGGCTTCCAGATCCCAGCTGGCAGATTCCCCTAATGGAGTCGGGAACATGGTCCGGTAACCGTGTACGACGTCGAGCCCGAAGATCAGCGGGATGCCGAGGCGGCTGTTCTTGACCGCCAGTTCCTGCATTTTCCTGGTAGCCTCAGTGCCGGTGACGTTGAGCATGGATCCGACCAGTCCGTTCTTGATCTGCTCGTACCGGTCTTTGTTTCCGCCTGATTGCGGCGGTGGACCCGTGACGTCGAAGGTGCTGCTGTATTGATTCAATTGACCGATCTTCTCCTCGAGAGTCATTCGAGAAATGTACGACGTGATTTTGTCCTCGGCCTTGGGGTCGACGAGCCCCTGAGCAGAAAGGTCGGTCATTCCCATCACCATTATCACGATTGCTGACGCCAGTCCGACGGCTTTTCTCATGACCACCATTCTGTCCAATCGAACGCGGTTTGCAAGCCAATTTGTGCGCGTTGCGCACTGCGCGCTACTCACTGCGCACTACTCAGTGCGCAGTCCCTCTCCCCGCTGCCTGCTGCCTTCTGATTACCGGGCATTGCAAGGGGCGTATCAGATGACCTAAGATGTAAACAACAGGCTCCATATTTAAAGCGCAGTATCTCGGCCGGGAGTGATGGTTCGCCAGGGGGTGGCTCCTCTTTACGCCCGGCCGGGTTTTTGCGCGGTTCGTCGCAGGCATCCCAAGGAGTGAACATGCAGTCAGCTTTGTCCCGCTACAGGGTCGCTCTATTGGCCGCCCTGTTCCTCCTCCCCGTCTGCCCTGTCTTAGCTCAATCCGATACCGCTCAGATTTCAGGCTTTGTTCGGGATCCGTCCGGTCTTGGTGTTCCGGGCGCCGCGGTAACGATGACCAACGAGACGACGCAGCTCGAGAGGAAGGCAGTAACCAACGACCAGGGCTACTACGTCGTGGCCAGTGTTCCGCCGGGGTACTACACGATCACGGTGGAGATGCAAGGGTTCAAGAAATTCGTCAAGACCCGCAACAAGCTGGATGCGAGCGTCAACCAGCGGATCGATGCAGCGCTCGACATCGGGGCCCTCGACGAGACGGTCTCGGTTGTTGCATCCTCCTCACAGATCCAGTCCGACAGTTCGATGGTGGCCAAGTTGGTGGAGAGCAAGCAGATCGAGAAGATGACGCTCAACGGCCGCAACCCCCTTTTCCTGGCCCTTCTTAAGCCAGGAGTGCGGAGTGGCACGGCGTTAACCGGTTTCAGTTTTGGCCTGACCTCGGGAGGTCTCTCCATCAATGGGGCTCGCACCCAGGACATGTTGATAACGTTTGATGGCGCCGTCGGTATCCGAACCCGCGCCAACGGAACGAGCGTCGGGACGGCCGACCTCGATACCGTCCAGGAAGTGCAGATTCTGACCGCCAACTATAATGCCGAATACGGACGTTCGGCCGGGGGTCAGATCCGAATTATCACCAAGAGCGGAGGCCAGGATTTCCACGGCTCCCTCTATGAGTATTTCCGGAACGACAAACTGGACGCGAACAGCTGGTCCCGTAACCGGGCCGGGCAGCCGCGCGAGGCGAGCCGGTTCAATCAGTTTGGATATGTGGTGAACGGGCCGATTTACATCCCGGGCGTCTTCAACACCGACAAGGACAAGTTGTTCTTCCTGTGGAGTCAGGAATGGGTGAGGCGCCGGCGCGAGATCACCTCGATCGTTACTGTTCCGAGCTTGAAAATGCGGCAGGGTGACTTTTCGGAACTGCTCGATCCTGCCAATTCGTTTTTCGGAGCGGCGAGAACGGTCAACGACCCGCTGACCGGTCAACCTTTCCCGGGCAATATCATCCCGGCCGACCGGCTCAGTTCGAACGGAATCGGCTTCCTCAACGCCTATCCCGAGCCGACGGCGGGGTTCTTGGAGGGTCGTAACAACTTCATCCAGACGAGGCCGCAGCCCGAGGACCAGCGAAAAGACACGCTTTCACTCGATTATGTGGTCAACGAGCAGCACTCGCTGAAGTTCCGTGGTGCCATGTACAACTGGACCTCGGTCGACGCTTTTCGCGGCGGCCTCGATCGGGCCGTCACGGACTGGGACCGGCCCAACCGGACAGGATCGGTCAGCCATCTCTGGTCGCTCAGCCCCACCCTGATCAATGAGGCCATGGCGACGGCGAGCGTGGATGTTGTCCACATCGGCATCTTCCAAGAAGGAGGACGCTACGAACGGAGCAGGTACGGAATTGACTACCCCTACCTCTTCCCGGACCGCAAAGAAATCCCTGACAAGATACCGACGATCGACCTCTCCAATTTCCAGCAACTTGACGGCGGTCCCTACCCGGCCTTCTCCTCAGGCCCGGTCTACTCGGTGTCCGACAACATCACGAAGATCTGGGGAACGCATTCACTGAAATTCGGCGCTCTTTACGAACGCGCCGGCCAGAACGACTTCGACCAGATCAACGTCACGGGCGTTCCGGGAGGAACCAACAACCAGAACGGACGTTTCATCTTCGACGACACGCGCTCCGGAGCCCCGACGACCGGTCTTGGGATTGCCAATGCCGCACTCGGCCTGTTCACTTCCTATGCGGAAATCGGGCCTCGCGCCTATACGCCGTATCGGAGCAACATGTTCGAGTGGTTCGTACAGGACAGCTGGAAGGCCACCTCGAAGCTGACGGCCGAGCTCGGCCTGAGGTGGACCTACGTGACTCCTTACTACAACAGTCTCTGGGGCAACATCGCTGTCTTTGACCCGAGCAGGTACAATCCAGCCAATGCTGTCGTCCAAGACCCGACGACGGGCTTCATCATCAGCGGGGACCGCTACAACGGGGTCGTGATTCCCGGTGACGAATGGCCTGAAGCGGCCAGCGGGCGTGTTGCCATAGCTGACACCGGCGAATTCGACCGGCTGTTTTCGGGCGAGGATTTGGTTGCCGAGAGGCAGTGGGGTAATTTCCAGCCACGGCTGGGATTCGCCTACCAGATCAGTCCGAGAGACGTTATCAGGGCGGGCGCAGGAAGGTTCATGGCCCGACCGGGTGTTTCCGACAACGTCTTCCTCGGTGGCAACCCGCCGTTCCAGCCGATGGTGTCAATTGCCACCGGTCAGGCGGACAACCCGGCCGGCGGGCAGCCTTCCACGTTCCCGCAGTTCTTCATGACGATGGACCCGACCTTCAAGATCCCGCAGTCGTACATGTGGAATGTCTACTACGAACGACTGCTGCCTTTCGAGGCCACCCTGTCCGTCGGGTATGTTGGCCGTACGGGCCTCTATCTCGAGCGGGAACGCAACCTGAACAGCCTGCCCGTAGGCGCGCTTTACCAGCCTGAGAACGTCGGGATAAACACCAACGTACTGAGGCCCTTCAAAGGCTTCGCCCAGATCCCGATGGCCGAGAACGCCGGTCGATCCGAATACAACGGGCTGCAGCTTGAGCTGAATCGGCGCTTCGACAGAGGCCTCGCTTTTGGCTTCGCGTACACCTACTCGGAGTCCTATGACAACGCATCCGATCGGCGTTACCGCTTGTTCAATCCGCTGGACGATTCGCTCGACTGGGGTCCGTCGAATTTCGACACTCCCCACGTGCTCGTCATCAACGCGATCTACGAGCTGCCGTTCTGGCGCCAGGCGGGCGGGTTGCGTAACGCGCTCCTCGGCGGTTGGACGGTTACGGGTGTTTACCAGTACCAGAGCGGAAACCCGTTCCAGATCGGCACGGGCGAAGATTTCGCGGGGATCGGCAGCGGCAACGAAACTCAGCTGTGGAATCTCGCGGGGGACATCGAGTTGCCGCGGGGCGACCGAGAGTTCTCGCAGGGCGCCGGGGACGACAACTTCTACTTCCGAACCACAACCTCGGGCGGGGCGCCCATAGCGACGACTCCGGCGCAGGGTACTTTCTCCGCCCAGACTCGAAACGCGGCCGGCTACCATCCGAGTAGTCACAACCTGAGCACTGCGATCTTCAAGGCCTTCGCCATCACCGAATCACAGCGGATCGAGTTCCGTTCCGAGTTCTTCAACATGCCGAACCATCCGAACTGGAACACGGTCGAGATCAATCCTCGGTCGAGCACCTTCGGCAAGGTGACGAGCAAGACCGGTCAACGCGAGATCCAGTTCAGTCTCCGTTACACCTTCTAGTCCCGCTGAAAGGGGCGCGGCTCACCGCCACGCCCCTTTTAAATCTTTTGATTTCAATCCCGAAGCGGCGGGCATGTCTAGCCCGGATATCTCACAAGTGCCCCCAGGCGGGCTTTTTCGGAGCCGCGCACGCAGCGAGGGTGTTGAAGATGTTTACGTGTCTTTGAACAGCCTATGGGACAGGGCGAGCCTCGCGCGGATGCGAGATCGCAAAGAGCCGCGCACGAAAGCGAACGACAGTGAGCGAGAGTGAGAAGACCACCTGCCTTCCCGTACCTTGCGCCTCTTTGCTTGTGCCGGTAATAAATTCCCGTACTGTCCCGTCTCTCCGCCAGCCCGGTTCTTGCTTCATTTTCAGCGATTTACGGAGAGCGGCGTTCATGAGCCGGGATCCGTCCGACGCGCGATGGGGAAAGTTTCCCTGAAATGTCGCCAGCCGGTCCTGTAGGAACGCCTGAAGAACAACCCTCCTAATTTCCGGAAGTCCCTTGTCGTCTAGTCACTTATAGTCGCAGACCTTCAGCCGCGAAGTCTTGGCACAGAGAATGCCTAAAGAGCGGGACTATCAAGGAGGTTTTTCCATGACAAGAGCGACACGTTTGCTGTTGACCCTGTCTTTAGGTCTCGTTCTGGCGAGTTCAGCGCCATTGGTGCTTGCTGATGATCCGAAAGCCCACGGTCAGACGGAAGCTCAGCAACAGGAGCCTTCGGTCATTGGAGAGCTCAAGTCGATCAACGCCGACACAAAGACATTGGTGGTCACAACAAGTGAGGGCTCCGATATGGAGTTCCTTTACAACGAAAGCACAGAGATCATAGGGGCACAGGGAACTGTCGAGGGGCTCTCTGGGAGCGCCGGTTCCAAGGTCAAGGTATTCTACAAATCAGAGGAGGGCAAAAATACCGCGACTCGTATCAAGGTAAAGGATGCTGCGAAGGACAGCTAGTCCTTCTTCTTGCTGTCAGGCCGCAGGGTCAAGCTTGCGGCCTGAATCCTTCCCATATGCGGGCAGCCAGTCTCAGCTGCGCATGCCTCCCGCCTCTTGACTTCCTAACAGGGAATTGATTCCATCAAAAGATCGGGAGTTTCCTCCCGAACCGGGACCTCTCGCAATCTGCAATCCTTCGAGGCGACGACTCGCCTCTTTACGGCCTGGGCCAAGACAGCACCGGGGATTCCATGCCGTGGGCCCGGCGACCCAATGATCAGGAGGAACAGCATGCCTGACCGGATGGAGCGTCTGTCGGCCCTTGGATTCGTCAACCTGGGCAATATCTTCTGGAACCTGCCGACGACCGCCCTTTTCGAAGAAGCGATCCGTACCAAGGAAGGTCTCACCGCTCACCTTGGCCCGCTGGTAGTCCGTACCGGCCAGTACACCGGTCGATCGCCCAAGGACAAATTCCTCGTCGAGGAGCCCAGCAGCCAGGAGAAGATTTGGTGGGGCCCCGTCAATCAGAAGTTTTCAATCGATCATTACGAGCGACTGCGCAGCCGGGTTTTGGCATATTACCAGGGGCGGGATCTCTTCATTCAATCGCTCTATGCGGGCGCCGATGAGAGGTACCGGACAAGGATCCGGGTTATCACCTTGTCCGCCTGGCACGCAATGTTCGCCAGGACCATGTTCATCCGTGAACTCGATCAGCCGACACTCGACGCGTTTGAACCCGATTACACAATGATCCACGCTCCGGCCTATCGCGCGATTCCCGAGTTGGATGGCACTCGATCGGAGGTGTTCGTCATTCTGCATTTCGGCCGCAAAGAGATCCTGATCGGCGGAACGTCCTACGCAGGCGAGATGAAGAAATCGGTTTTCACGATGATGAACTATCTTCTTCCCCTCCGGAAAGTCCTCTCGATGCACTGTTCGGCCAACTACGGGAAAGACCCGAACGACGTGGCTCTGTTCTTTGGTCTATCCGGGACCGGAAAGACCACGTTGTCCATCGAAAGTAGGCGAACCCTGATCGGCGATGATGAGCATGGATGGAGCGATGACGGAGTTTTTAATATCGAGGGAGGCTGTTACGCCAAGGTGATCCGAATCTCCCGGCAACAGGAGCCCGAAATCTACCAGAGCACCCGGAAATTCGGTACGATTCTCGAGAACGTTACAATCGATCGGCGGACTCGGCGGCTGGATCTGGACGACGACAGCCTGACTGAGAACACACGCGCCGCCTTCCCGATCTCGCATCTTGAAAGCGCCGACCGGAGCGGCATCGCCGGTCACCCGCGGGTGATCTTCTTCCTGACCGCAGACGCGTTCGGCGTTCTTCCCCCGCTTGCCAGACTGACACCCGAACAGGCGGTCTATTACTTCCTGCTGGGCTACACTGCCAAGGTCGCCGGAACCGAGCGAGGCGTCAAGGAGCCCCAGGCAACTTTCAGCACCTGCTTCGGCGCGCCCTTCATGGTTCACTCTCCGACGGTTTACGCCGATATGTTGGGTGAGCGGGTTCGACGCCATAAGGCCGACGTCTGGCTGGTCAATACCGGTTGGACCGGAGGACCGTACGGAGAAGGCGAGCGGATCAGTCTTCCGTATACCCGGGCGATGATCCACGCCGTGACCCAGGGCAGGATGGCCACCGTCGATCTGGAAGAAGATGCGATCTTCGGGCTGTTTCTGCCTCGCCACGTGCCCGATGTTCCCGATGATGTGCTCAGGCCCCGAAAGAGCTGGCGAGACGCTGATGCTTACGACCAGAAGGCGAGGGAACTGGCAGGGCGGTTTAACGAGGCTTTTGCCAGTTTCGAGAAGCAGGTCCCGGAAGAGGTGCGCGCAGCCGGCCCAAAGGCCTCGATCGTCCGGTGACGCGTCCGTGCGCGTCTGTGTCGTCTGTGTCATCCGTAATGGTCCGAATGTGATTCCGAGCAAGGAGGACTCTTCTATGAAGTGCAATGTTGGCCCGAGAGAGAGAATCGCACGGTTCGCGATTGGTGCCGGAACTGGAATTGCAGCGCTGACCGTTCCGATGTCGACTTGGAAGAGAGTGGCGCTCGGGGCGGTCGCGGCCGCAGAAATAACTACGGCTGCCGTTCGCTATTGCCCGGTCAACCAGGTGATCGGGGTGGATAACTGCCCTGAAGGGGAAGAGATGAAGCACGCTGAACGTGACGCCATCGCCGAGATCCGGGGAGCAGGTATATAAGCAGGCAGGGCACGGCTGTTACAATCTGCAGCGCCAGCCGTCCGCGGCCATCTCGCCGTCTCGTGCTTGGCAAGGACGGGAGTATCCATGGTCAGGTTCTCGCTCACCTCGCTCTGGCTCGCAGGTGCACTGCTGATAGGAGCGAACGCAGCCGGCGACGACGGCTATCCGGATTTCCGGAAAGTGAAGTGGCAGATTGACCCGCGCTGTGTGCTGGCGCGGGGCGACTCCTATGATCGACGGGTTGTTGGCGACCCGTGCATAGTCTGGGACGACTCGGTCCAGCGTTGGAGGATGTTCTATTTCGCGAGCGGCACCAGCGGCGCCAGTACCGCCATGGCACTGAGTGAGTCAGCCGAGGAAATAGGACCGGGCGACTGGCAGAAAATCGGGTTGATCAGGTTCACCAATCCCGAGGCCCTTCTCAATTCGAAGAACTGGCACAAATGGTGGGTCGTGATGGAGGCCCGCCGGCCCAACCGTGCAGCCAGGATCGACGGCCGATACCGGGCACTCTTTGTTACTACTGAAACCGGAGGCGTCAAGCATATCCAGGTGGCCTCCTCCGACGTCCTCGAAGGCCCGTGGACCGTGCGCCCGCAGCCCATTCTTTCCCCTGATCCCGATCGCATGGACGGCTTGCATTGCGACACGCCGACCGCCTTCTGGCTGGAAGAGCAGCAGAAGGTTCTGATTTACTACAAGGCCTATCCAAGGCTTGCGCAGAAAGAGCAGCCCGGATCTCCATTCGGGTCGTGCACGGTGGCGGCCTGGTGGCATCCAGCTGCTGAGCTTGCGACCAAGGGGCGGCCGGTCATGCGGCCCGGGCGAAGCTCGAGAGACTGGAACCGCGGCTGGACCAGCGGGGCTCAGCTGCTTTACCACAAGGAAACTAACCGTTGGTACTCATTAACCAGCGGGAGCCCGACTCCGCCCGAGGCGGACAGCCATCGTGAGCCGGCCCCAAGCCTGGCCGGTTGGGCAGCCGTCCGGGGGTTCGAAGGCGAGTGGGCAGTCGACAACGAAACAGGTCCGTTCCGCTATCCCAAAGACCTGTCGCCCGAAGAAATCGAGGCCGGCCTGGGAGTCAACTTCTGGAGGCATCACCTCCTGGTGACTCCGGGTGGTCAGGTTCGTATCTTCTTCAATTCCGGCGCCTATGGGAAGGAGCAGATGTATTCCCTGGCGCCGGTGGACCGCGGCAAGGAGCCTCAGTGATACGCTCGCGTCTTTCGCCCGCCTGTTGGGTGGACGAGCCAGCGACTAAATCACCTGCTTCGTCCCCTGATCTCCTCGAGCAGAAGTCGCGCCTCCTGGTTGGCCGGGTCTCTTTTGAGCAGTTTTTCGAGGAGCTTGATCGCTTCGTCGGTTTTCCCACCCTGCCCGAGTAGAAGCGCGAGCGCGTACTCGTAGCGGGGCTCCCCGGCCTTGGCGGCGACAGCCTTGCGGCAAAAGACCAAGGCCTCCTGCAACCGATCCGCAGAGATGAGAAGTGCAAGGTTGTAGGCCGCTTGAGCATTGCCGGGATGGAACCGAAGACAATCGCGAAGCATCTTCTCCGCTTCCGCTTTGCGGCCCACTTCTGCCAGCAGCAGCCCGAGATTGAAGAGAGCCTCCTGGTTGCGTGGCTGCAGGCGAAGAGCCGCCCGAAGACGGGCTTCGGCGAGGTCATTGCGGCCCGCCAGATTCCACGCCAGCCCAGCGTTGACCAGCGCCGGGAGATTGTCTGCGGATAAGCCCAAGGCCGTATCAAACGCTTTCGCCGCCTCCTGTCCCCGGCCTTGATTGAGTAAATAGTTGCCGAGGTCGGCGTGTGCGGCCGGATCGTCCGGCCGGGCTTGGAGCATCGTGAGGTACTCAGCCGTCGCATTGGCCAGCGCCTTGCGATGTCGGGGCGGTAGGCTGTCGTCCTCGGCGGAGGCCAGTGCGGCCGCGGCGCGGATCCTAACCAGACGGGACGGGTCGCCTAGAGCAACCCATTGGGTATCTCGGGATGTTGTGGTCGCGTCATGAGCGAGAGCCTCGACCGCCGAGCTTCTTACGAGCGGCGACACCGATCCGGCGGCGTGCCTGAATGCGTCCCACTTTCGCGGATCCTCGCAGCCGCCCAACAGGCGAATGAGGGATGCGACGAAAATGGGATCGGCGCCGGGCCTCTGGATGTAATCGAGCATGCCGGGCAGCAGCGTCCAGTCACTCCTTCGAGCTGCGGCTATCAGCCGGCCGCGCTTAACGACGGGCGACTGGAAATCATCCGGGTACCATTTGCGCACCCAGTCATCCGCCCATTTGGCCGAACGATCGGAATGACAGAGGGTGCAGGCGTTCGGAGAACCGAATTCACTGGAGGCCGCCGGCGCAGGCGGCAGCATCGAATGGTCGCTCCGGCGCATGCGTGCGAACTCCGTCGTGGGCATGTGACAGTCGATGCATCGGTCGCCGCGTGTTCCTTTGGCATGCCTGGAGTGCTCGGACGACCGGTTGACGATTTCGGAGTGGCACGGCAGGCAGGCGCGGTCGAACTCGTTCTCCGCGAAACGGAGACGGCCGCTCGACGTGTGGCAGTGAAGGCAGTCAAGCCGCCCGGATTGCGCGCACGGGCTGAGCAGCCAGGAGGTGTATGTGTAGTTCTCGCCGAGGTCCCGGCCATCCGGATAGTAGTCAGGGTGCTCGAGAGTGACCAGATCGAAGGAGTTCCAGAAGTTGTCTCCGGCCCGGAAATCAGGACTCAGGGGAATCAGCTTCGCGTGGCACGCGGCGCATTGGTGGTTCTTCTGCTCAGACGTCAATGAACCGAAACGCAGAATATCAGGGCGATCCGAAGGCATTGAATATGACTTGGATCGAGCCGCCCGCACGTGCCGGCCCGCCGGTCCGTGGCATGTTTCGCAGTTGATGCCCGGTTCAAGCCAGTCGGTCCGGTAGCTATCGCTGGCGGGGTCGAAGTGATTGGACAGTTGGCTGACGTGACAGGCAAAGCAGGACGTGTTGAACGTGTAAGCACGGTGGGTCCACTCCAGAGGAGCATCTGACAGGGCGGCGTGGCCGCGGACTGCGCTTTGTGAAGTCGAAAACCACTCGACCCGCCGTGCGTCAAACGCAATCGGCAGCACCTGCAGCCTCCCCTTTGGAAACGGGGTGAGAAAGTAGTAAACATTCTTGCCGCCGAGGACCTGTGCGATCGGGTAGACCTGAGGGCTAACCCCGCCGGTCTCCACCACGGCGCCTCTATGGGCCGAGCCGTCGAAGCGGTAGTCGCGTCCCTGAACCGAGATCGCGTTCGCCTGCGGTTTCAGGTTGGCGGCGGCAAATTCCGGCGTGTACGGTTGCATCGCGGTCCCGTGCCTGCTCGTCACCCACTTCCGGTAGAACGTCTCGTGGCACTCCCGGCAACTCCGAGAGCCGACATATTCGTTCTCTGCCTGCGGGCTATCTTTGGCAGCCGGGGCCGGGCGGAAGAGTCTCCAGGCGAGAATCGCGCAGGTCATCAACAGGCTGGAGGCGATGACCACCTGGACACGACGATTTCTAAACAAAGACTTCGGTTTGCTCAAGCGTTTGCCAAGCGGACTATACCATTCGGACCGCTTGCCCGGAAAAAGCAATATGGTGCAAGTCAGCGCCGGCCCGGCGTTTCAGCATCGCCAGCCGACCGGCTGCTCAGCCGGCCAGCAGGTTGACACGAAATTTTCACCCGTGTAAATTTGGTTCAGTTAATTAGCCTTTCAGGCAAACGCAGCCCCGGGAGGTTGCTGCCGGCTTTCGATCGTTCAAGCAAAGGGAAAAGGGGCAGAGGGGTAAAGGGCTCAAAGCGAAAGCAAAAGTGCTGCTCTCGGCTCTTTCTCTCTGCCCCTTTGTTCCTTTGCCCCTTTGCCCCTTTTATTGGCCCCTTTTGCAGCTTTCAAGGGAAACTTATGAATCGATTGGGTCGACGAGATTTCATCCAAGGGGCCGCGATCGGTGCGCTGGTCGGTCTCCTTCCCCGCGAAGTGCGCGCCGATACAACTGCGTTTGAAGACGTCCGCGCCGAGATCGCGAAACGTCACGGTGAGAACCTGAAACGGTTGCAGGAGTGGATCAAGCAGCCTTCGATTGCTGCCGAGAACAGGGGCATGAACGAAGGTTGCGAGGTCATGATGCAGCTGCTTCGGGAAGCCGGCTTCGCTCGCGTCACGAGAATACCGACGGACGGCCAGCCCGGGGTGTTTGCGACGCTCGACGCCGGAGCTCCGCGCACGCTGGGCGTTTACTTCATGTACGACGTGAAACAGGTGGACCCGGCCGAATGGTCTTCGCCTCCGTGGGAGGCCAGGCTGGTGGAGAAGCCTCTCCTCGGAACGGTGGTGATGGGCCGGGCCGCCGTCAACCAGAAAGGTCCGCAATCAGCCTTCCTCAGCGCGCTTCACGCGTTGCGCGCCGTCGGAAGGAAGCTCCCGGTGAACCTGGCTCTGGTCGCCGAGGGAGAAGAGGAGATCGGGTCACCGCATTTCACGCAAATCGTCCATCGTGCGGAGGTGCAGGCTGCCCTGAAAGGCGCGGTCGGAGTAATGATGCCCTCGGCCCTGCAGGGACTCGACGGGCAGGTCGCAATCCCGCTGGGTGCCAAGGGCATCATCGAGTGCGAGCTCGAGGCAAGCGGCGAGCTCTGGGGACGGGGCCCAACCCGCGACATTCACTCGAGCAACAAGGCACGGGTGGACAGCCCGGCGTGGCGCTTGGTCCAGGCGCTGGCCACGCTCGTCTCGCCGGATGGCAATTCTCCGGCGATCGAAGGTTTTGCCGACAAGGCACGTCCCCTGTCCGCCGCTGAAAGACAAATGATCGCCGAAGGGGCGCGCCGGCTCAGTGAAGAGAGCGCCAAGAAACAGCTGGGCGTCAAGACATGGATCGGAGACGCAAACTGGCAGCAGGCGCTTGAAATGCTGGTATCCCGGCCGACGGTGAACATCGAAGGCCTCGTGGGGGGCTACACCGGTCCGGGCGGCAAGACGATCCTGCCGCACAAGGCCGTGGCGAAGCTGGATTTGCGCTTGGTGCCGGACATGACCGCAGCCGAGTCGCTGGCTGCCCTGAAGAAGCATCTCGCCAATCGCGGCTTCCCTGATGTTGCGGTCCGGATGACGGGTGGCTATGACCCAACCAGCACACCGGGCGAATCCGAATTCATTCAGTCCCAGGTCCGAGTGTGCAAGCGAAGCGGTATCGACCCGGTCCTCTGGCCACGCAATGCTGGATCATGGCCGGGCTTCGTGTTTACCGGCGACCCGCTTCGATTGCCGGCTGGACAGTTCGGGCTCGGCCACGGCGGAGGCGCCCACGCCCCGGACGAATTCATGGTAATCGCCTCGACTAACCCCAAGCTCCAAGGCTACGACGGCGCGGTTTACTCGTTCGTGGAGTATCTGCACGAAGTGGCCGGGAGCCGAGGATAGCCGCGACCACTTCCTGAAGGGACCCCAAGGACCTCAACGACCCCAACGAATCCGCCAGTCAGGGCATCTTGCTTTCGTCCGTGTCCTTGTTGTCCTTGAGGTCCCTGATCTCCTCGCATGCGCTTTTGTGTTACTGTCTGGCCATGATTCTGGCGATGGCGGGGCTACCCGGCTCCGGCAAAAGCACGATTGCCCGCGCTTTGTCGTTGGAACTGCCTGCCGTTGTCATCAGCAAAGACGAGATTCGAACCAGGCTTTTCACCCCTGCGGAGATCGATTACTCCCCGGATCAAGACGCTGTCTGTTTTTGCGAGATGCTAAGGCACGCCGAGGCTTTTCTGACCCGGTCGCCTGACCAATGGGTCATTCTCGATGGGCGCACCTTCTCGAGGGCGCGCGACATGGAGCAGGTGATGGCGCTGGCTGACAGGATCGGACAGCCGCTCCATGTCATCAGGTGCTACTGCTCGGATGACGAAGCACGCAGGCGACTTGAAGCCGACCTGAGAGAAATGAGGCACCCGGCCGCCAACCGGGACTACGATCTCTATCTTGAGATCAAGTCGCGCCAGGAGCCGTTGCCGTTACCGGCGCTGGATCTCGACACGAGCCCCGATCCCGACACCTGCCTCACTCGCTGCCTCGATTACCTGACCGCGCCGCCGCCTAGACCTCCCGAACCAGCTTGAATCCCATCAGCCGAGACATGCGCTCAAGATCTGTGACGAAGTTCCCGAAGAAGGAGACTTTGTGCCACGGGCCTTGCCAGTCATGCAGCAACCGATCGGCGCTTAGCTCTGCGCCGGAGGTTGGATCGATGACCCGGCAGACCGGTTTGGTTCGACAACCGCGCGGGCTGTCGGAATTGCCGATGACCTTGGCGAGGTGGTAGACCACCGTGTCGCAATCGAGAATCTGGGTGGTCGTCAGCACTTGGCCGGTCGGCATCTGGACCTGGAGAGAGACCCCCTTGTTGTCCTCCATGTGGGAACGCAGGATATAGGGAAGCGCAGGGCCTGAAGGTCCGTCCATCCGCGTAGCAGCGACGCAGTGCGCATAAGTGATCGTGTTTTCGGCCGTGTCGAAAAACGGGTCGGAGACGAAGCCGGGCTTGCCAGCGGTGTAGTACTGCATGATCAACGACATGAGCGTTGATTGGACGTCCGCCTCGCACACTCCGGTCAGGCCCTCGTCCAGCAGTCGCGTCCAGGCAACGCACGGGTAAGCCCGCAGCTGGCCGCTGTAGAAGCCGGGCAGGCAATCGATTGTTATAGCTGTCGCGTTCTCTTCCGCCAGCAGCTGCTTAACGGCCTGGTAGAATTTGTGCGAAAGGACGGCGTCCTGGCGGCTTGGCTCCACCGTCCGCACCGCGCCCGACAAAAACTCGTCCGCCTGCCGTTCGGCCAGGGCGGTATCCGCCCCGTCTATCAGCTGGTTTAGTCGGTTGAAATCCATCGGCTTCACGGTAATCCCGAAGTTCCGCCGCATTTTCTCCGGGTTGTAGGCGTCGGCCTTTCCCGCTCGGCTCGAGAGACACAGGACCTTCGTTTGCCGCAGCCTCCTCATGGTGTCGAGAACGCGGATGTGCGGCTCGATCTCGGCGAGGTTGCTGCTGTGAACCATCTCGGCTCTTTTCCCGTTTCGGATCGCTCTGCCGACTCCGATGAAACCCGCCGTGCTCGGGGAGGGGAAGTAGTAGATTTTCGGCGGCGCCATGTCGAGGGTTTTTTCCGTCAGGCCACCGTCTGGGATCGAAAGAGAAAAGACAAGGACGCCATCGACGTCGTTGACCTTTCCGGCAGAGGCGGCCAGGTCGGCCGCCGATTTCACGACTTCCCCGCCGAGGAACTCCACGGAAAAGCCCCATTTACGGTCTCGAGCGCGCCAGAGCTCCGCCAGCTTGGAGAGCTCCGCCTGATAGGCCCGGCTCTCAGCCTCGGCGTTGATTTCCGGACAAGGCCATTTCGGGTCCGTCCCGGTGACGTAAAGAGTGTAAATGCGAGTGTGCTTGCTACTCGTCGATGACGGCAGAGGCCCGCTTTGCGGCTGTGCCTGGTTCAGAACGACGAGACTGCCGCCTGCTGCGGAAGCGGCGATAAAATCGCGGCGGGATATGCCATTAGACATGATTGCCTCCTATGCGAAAGTTTCGGGCACATAATACTTGATTCCCAACCCGTTGACGTCCACCGCGGCACGGCAAAGGAATTAAGTCTTGTCCCCGAAACTCTGCCTATGCGAAATCAAGACGTTTGACGAACTCCTTCGCGCCCTGGACGAAGTCGGCGAGCGGAGGAGTCTCTTTCGGATCGATATGACAGTCGATGACGACGGTCTTGCGTGAAGCGATCGCCTCCGGCAGAAGGCGCAGAAGTTCACCGGGCTTTTCTATGCGGCAGCCGACGGCGCCGAGGCCCTCGGCCACCTTGGCGGCATCGATCGGCTTGAACCGGGTTGCCACCGTGTTCTGGCCCAGGGCAAAAGTCTGGAGATCGTGCACCAGCCCGAGCTTGGCGTTGTTCAGTATCACGTAGACGATGGGGAGGTCCAGGTTGACGGCCGCTGCGATTTCTGTCCCGTTCATCAGGAAGCATCCGTCTCCGGCGAGGCAAACGACGGGACGGTCGCCTGCCGCCAGTTTGCCGCCGACTGCGCCCGCAACACCGAATCCCATCGCCAGGAGCCCAAACGGCATCACGAGGCTGCCCGGCCGGCGGTAGGTAAGGAAATGAGTAGCCCAGGCCAGGGAATTCCCCACGTCGACAAAGAGGATCGCGTCTTCCGGAAGTGCCTGTTGCAGTTCGTACGCGACCCGTTGCGGTTTGAGCGGGACGTCCTCAGAAAGCATCTTCGCCGATTCGAGGCACATGCCAAACTGGCTTCGCGCCTGGTTGACAGGCTCCTCCCGCCGCTTCCACTTGTCGCCCTCGGCCGCGAAATGCCGCAGGACGCGGAAACTGATTTCGCTCACGATCGTCGAGGCATCCCCGACCAGTGGAACATTCGCCTTGTAGTTCTTGCCGATTTCGGTCGGATCGATGTTGACGTGGATCAGACATTTGCTGGGGGCGAGCCGCGGGTCCCACGAGAGCGTGGTGCATTGGTTCAGGCTGGCGCCAATGACGAGCAGGACGTCGATGCGGCCCGACTTCAAGTAGTTTTCCGCGAGAGGCGACCCGAACAATCCAAGAACGCCGAGCGCCAGAGGGTGGTCTTCGGGAAATGCCCCTTTGGCCTTCGGCGTAGTCGCGACCGGGATGCTGAGCATTTCGGCCAGGTCCCGGATCTCATCGCAGGCGCCGGACGTAACCGCGCCCGAACCGATCAGGATCGCCGGGCTTTCCGCCCTTACCAGCTGCTCGGCCGCTTCAATGACGAGTCGCCGGTCGAAGTAAGCGGGCCGGAAATCGTACGATCCCCGGTCCACGCCCTCAAAGTCCACTTCTGCGGCCAGGATGTCTTTTGGGATGCTCAGGTGCACCGGTCCCCGCTTGCCTGTCAGCGCCGTTCGCAGAGCAGCCCTGATATCCTCAATGGCTTTGTGCCTGGAGATCATCATCGAGGAGTGGCGGGTGATCGGCTCGAACATTTTGACCGAATCAACGCCTTCCTTACTCGAGTCTTGGAAGGCCCCCTTGCCGTAGACGGAGGTTTCGACCTGGCCGGTTATTACGAGCACCGGGATATTATCCAGGTAGGCATTGGCAACACCGGTGACGAGGTTTGTCGCTCCGGGGCCGGAAGTGGCAAAACAGGCGCCGATTGTCCCCTTGACGCGTGCATAGCCGTCCGCCATAAACGCGGCCCCTTCCTCATGCTTGGCCAGAACCGGCTTGATCGCGGGATTGCGGTTGAAGGCGGCGAGAAGCGGCACCAGGGTCGTCCCGGGGATTCCGAACACGTATTCGACTCCTTCGGCCTCCAGGTGCTTGAGAATGACATCAGCAACAGTGCAACGCATGGTTCCCTCCTCGGTTTATCAACTCAGCGCTCGGAGAGCAGTCGTCTCATCCGGGTAAACTTTGAACAGGCCTGTGAATCCGGCCGTGACCAGGATCTCGTGGACGTATGTCCCCTCCGGGCAGACAAGGGCGAAGCCCACGGGTGCGAGCTTTTTGCCGGTGGTGAGAATCACTCGGAGTGCCGCACTGGACACGTACTCCGTCGTTTGCAGGCTGACAACCGTCGGAGTGCGAAGGTCCAGAGACGCCTCGAGATGGCTCTCCAGCGTGCGGGCGTTGATGGAGTCTACTCGGCGGTCGAATCTGATCAGCTGCGCACCGCTCACCTGCTGAATTTCCACGATCAGCCTCCTTTTGTGCTGCATCTTCATGCCACACAACGAGGCAGTTGGCAAGCCCGTATGGAGATCGTTAGGAGGACGACTGCTCGACAAGCTCGCCAACCGGTCGTAGGGCGGCGGATTCCGAACCGGCGGCCGGCGGGACGCGGCAGGAATCGCGCCGCAGGCGAAATCGCAAGGAGCCGCGCACGAGAGCGAGCGAAGCGAGCGAGAGTAAGCGGACCACCCAACATGCCCCAAGCGACCCCATCGAAGTCTCACAACTAGCGGGGACTCGGGTGGTCCGCTTACTTCGCTCACTGCCGTTCGCTTCGTGCGCGGCTCCTTGCGATCGCGATTACGCTCCATTCAGGCCCAGCGGATGGATGCATTCTCGGGGACCTCCAAAAGTCCACTGCAGCGGTTGCAGGCGCCTCTATAATAGGGCTGCCGGAAAACGATCACGCTAAGGAGTGAACGACATGAATACCAAGGAGATGAACCACTGGTTCTCGGCAGTCGCGGTAACGGCGTGCCTTTTTGCGCCTCTGCTCGCGCAGGGGGACTTGAAGCTCAAGGACTGGAAGCCGCGCAGCCAGCTGGTGGTTAACGAAACCAGGGTCCTGCGGCCTAAGTTCCCAGTGATAGACATGCACAACCATCTCGGAAGGCTCGAAAACACCCGGAAATTCCTGGAAGAAATGGACAAGGCGGGAGTGTGGAAATGCGTGAGCCTGGACGCGCGGTCGGCAAAGGACTTCTACAAAGAGCATCTGGCCGCCTCGCAGGCCGTGGCACCCGAACGTTTTCTCATCTTCTTCCGTCCAGACTGGAGCCGGATCGATGAACCGAATTTCGGTATCAACGAGGCGAAGCGTCTGGAAGAAGCGGTCCGGCTGGGAGCGCGAGGAATGAAGGTCGCCAAGGATCTTGGGCTCACCGTTCGGGATAAGAGCGGAAAACTGATCGCCGTGGACGACCCGCGCATCGATCCGATCTGGGCGAAGTGCGGCGAGTTGGGCATCCCGGTCGCCATTCACGTCACGGACCCCAAGGCGTTTTTCACACCGCTGGACGAAAGCAATGAACGGTACGATGAATTGGGCGCCCATCCCAACTGGCTCTTCTACGGGTCGAATTTCCCAGCGAAGGAAGAGGTCCTGAACCAGCGCAATCGCGTGATGGCCCGGCACCCGAACACGATCTTCCTCGGCGCGCACGTGGCCAACATGCCGGAAGAACTGCACACGGTCGGGATGTGGCTGGACACCTATCCGAATCTTTACGTGGACATCGACGCCCGGATAAGCGAACTTGGGAGGCAGCCGTATACGGCCCGGCGGTTCTTCATCAAGTACCAGGATCGGATCATCTTTGGAACCGATACAGCGCCGGACGCAGAAGCCTATCGAATCTACTACCGCTTCCTCGAAACCGACGACGAGTACTTCGATCCGGCTGGCGGGCACCACCTGCAGGGTCGCTGGATGATTTACGGCATCCACCTGCCCGATGAAGTGCTCGAAAAAGTGTACAACGGGAACGCGCAGAAAATCCTGGCACGGTTCAAGCCCCCGGCTCCATAGGCTCTCCGGGATTCAGAAAATTCAATTGCCGCGGGCCCTCGAGGGCCTCCCCGCGCTCAGGGTGCGAAGGGGGCAGCTCCCGTCCTGATCGCCAGCAGGGCCCCGTCGGCCCTCTTTTGCACGAGCCCAATGACGGAAACGTTCTTGCCGCCGTTCACCGTCATGTTCAGCGTCCCGCGGAAGGGCGCAGGGGACTGTAGTAGCGGCCGCGACGCGTTTCACGACCTCGAGCATGGTCGTCCGACCCTCCACCGTCGCTGTTATGTCAAGGAGGGCCAGTTCATCGGCGCCGGCCGCGCAATAGGCCTGGGCCGATTCGACGGGGTCGGCGGCGTCACGGATGTTGATGAAGTGCACTCCCTTAACCACGCGACCGTTCTGCATGTCCAGGCAAGGCATGATCTTCACGGGTTTTGTCACGATCGTTTTCTCCGTTCTCGGATTGACTGATTTCGAGCGAGTAGTCTACCCTCGTCTTCGAGTTTTCCCAGTCAAAAAAAACGCGTGGGACGCGGCAGTGGGGCGAATTTGGGCCAGCGCTGAGTCAAGAAAATGAGCCCTGGGCAGACTGCCTGGCAACTTGGTTGCAGATTGTGTGCTCGCCGTTTACTGTTTCTGCCTAAGGCCGAATCATCCCGACATTCTTTGTGAGACCCCAGGGAGTTGAGTAACATAGTTCAATACCTTTGAAGGAACAGCCGGTCCCCAAACATCCCAGACACCGCGTAGTGATCATCGGTGGCGGCTTCGGCGGTTTGTATGCCGCTCACTCGCTTCGCCGTGCGCCTGTCAACGTGACCCTGATTGATAAGCGGAACTTCCACCTGTTTCAGCCGCTTCTT
>CAYQYP010000395.1:0-5226 GCA_964421755.1 uncultured Acidobacteriota bacterium | reverse complement strand
CGGGAGAAGCTCGGCGTAGACTTCCTCCTTTTTGCCGCTTTCCGACGTCTGATCCATGTAGCGCAGGGTCGTGTAGCGGATGGCAGTTCCGTTTGTCGACGGATGGTGATCGGCCGGGGCGGGCCACTCGGTGTAAGCGGCCTCCCGACGCATGCCGGAGCGCTGATGGTAGAGCGCCCGTGCGGTCAGGTGGAACGCTTCCCGGTATACACCCGCGCCGATCTCGAAGGGAAAGGAGCAGCCGATACCCTGGACCGACAGGAGGTACTCCCCGGGCGTGCGAAAGTCCGAGAAATCGCAATCCCAGACATCTGCACTCGAGAAGTTGCCGTTAGGGGTCTCCCCCTGTTGCCCGGTTTCCCGCTGGTCCTTCCGGTAGCGAAGCGCCAGGGAGCCCTGGTAAACCACCTGGCGGGTTCGGGCGTCCAGAAGCTGGAAAGGCGCGCCGGAGTAGTCGTACAGCGCCAGGCCACCGAGGTCCCCCATCCAGTGCGAGACGTACCCGTGCTTCGAGTCGGAGGCGGGTAGGTATCCGACCTGGTTGACGTGGATAGCCTCCGAGCGAGAGCGGGCTTCATCGAAAACAAGCGTCACAGCCGGGAGATTGGCGCCCAGTTTGGATACATCGATCCGGTAGCTCTTCCCGGTCCTGAGCGGTGAAGGCAAGACCAGGTAGATGTTGTGCTCGAGGACGATATCGTTGACGCAGGCCGAGCCATCCCACCGGCACTTCCGCGAGAAGTACTTCCCTTTGCTCTTGCGGCCGATCCGGTCCGGGAGGGCAGCCGTCCCATATTCCGGATCGTCAGGGCTGGAGATCAAATAACTGGCCCGGTCGTGCGCTTTTGCCAAATCCAGCGGGACGCTGTGAGTCGAGTCCTGTTCGCTGGTCTGTCCGTAACCGTGGTACTCGACGTACCCGTCATCGAACTGAAGGAGGATGATCTGGTTGGTGAGCGGTCTCGCATCGATGAGGTTCGCTGCGGTCATTTGGCCGCAGCCGCCCAAGATGAGCCAAGCGACTAGGAACGGTAACAGTGCTCTCCCTGTCATGGTGCAGTTTCGGGGACATAATACTTAATTCCCATTCCGCCAGCACAACCAATCCGTCAGCAAAGGAATTAAGTTTTGTGTCCCCGAAACTCGCGCCCTCCCGACCTCCCCGAAACTGCCCCATTCAAAGAGTCCGCCTTGTTAATTGAATTGCGCTTTTGCACACCGGCATCGTTCAGCCTCCCGTGAGCAAGTCGCATGTCGACTCTCCTGGGGTTGCCTTTCCCGGTCTGTCCCCGGTCGACATGCGGATTGTACCGTGTGCGAGCGATCACGCGGAAGGCACGGAAACCCGTGATTGCGCGTCCGTTAGTGAGATTCGTTGTCCGGAACTTGATTCTTGGGCGATGGTGATGGAATTCGGACGCAGAAGCACCCCCGGACATACGTTCTATGTGCACTTTTGGGCCCGCTGTGGGCCTTAGTTCCCAGCTCGGGCCACCAGTTGCAATGTTCGGGCCTTTTCCCTTCAGCTTCCCCAGCCGCGAAGCGGCAGAGCGACCGGTCACTACCGCCATCTGGGTTTCCCCAGGTCCGACCACTGCTAGCCCCTTCGGTGCGCGGTCATAGTGAATCCTCCTCCGCAGGCCTCGACAGTCGATTCAACACTTCGGCGACTTGCGCTTCTTGCCGATCGCGCTGCGTGCTTCGAATTTCTTGATATGATCGGGCGCGAACGGAATCTTGCACGCCCCGACGAGGTCGACGGCGACCTTGCCGATGCAGTTCGCCGTATCGACCGCGAGCTCGTGGAGCGGTTTGACGTGGCAGGCGACGGCGATGACGAAACTGTTCATCACGTATTTGAGTCGATTGGGCTGCTGGTGGATCGACTTCGCAACGCGCTGCAGGAGCGATTTGATCTCGCCAAGATTGAGGTCCGCGTCCTGCTTGATGGCGACCATGCTGCTGTAAGTCTGCCAGCCAGCCGAGGCGATGGCTTCGTCCTTGGACTCCATCCACTTCAGGGCCAACTCCCGGCCATGCGGGCTGGCGGACGCCACCCACGGGACCGTGTATTCGGCGACCCACTCCGAGGTGGCGTTTTCGACCCACTTTTGCAGGTCCTTCTTAGTCATCCTCGCGTCGTCCGCGATCAGACCGGCGAGGTACATGGCGTCGGCGATGCCGGTGTCGTAGAGATCCAGAGCGAGCTGGTAGTCCATCTTGACGCGTTTCTGGATCTTCTTCATGTCCTCGACCTTGACGCCGAAGCACGGCTCCTGAGCGCCGTGGGTCATCCACATCTTCTTGGTTTGAGTCGTGCCGAGCTTCTGGAGTTCCGCGACGATTTCTTTGGCGGTCATTTACTTTCTCCCTCAAGTTGCATGTAACGCGCAATCAGTTCTTCGTTTTAGCGTTCGCAGGGCGCCATGCGAACGCTAAACGAAGAGTCGATATTACCACTCACGCCAGCAAGTAGTTAACCGGCCCCGATCATGCTTACCGCGCGTTACGGGGAGCGAGTAGGGGACAGTCCCCAGTAGCCCCCCCAGTAGCCCCCAGTAGCTCACAGGAGCTCCATTCCGCTTCGTTGACGTTGCTCGCAGGTGGCCGTATGATCCTCCCGTCTCCCATTGGGGCGCTCACAGGAGGTGTTCGTCATGAAGCACGTCCCCGCATTCTTGCTGGCAATTCCGCTTCTTCTGTGCACTCTGTCGGCCGCAGATACCCACCAGAGTGAGCGCTTGAGGCGCTTCAGCGATGCGAAATTCGGGATGTTCATCCACTGGGGGCCGTATTCGCTCGCGAGCGTGGAAGCTTCCTGGCCTATCATGGTTCCCGCCAGGTGGGGAATCTCCGAAGCCGACTACCGGGCTTTACCGCGGAAATTCAACCCCGTGGAGTTCGATGCCCGGGCGTGGGTTCGCCTGGCCAAGGCTGCCGGCCAACGCTACATGGTGTTCACCTCCAAACACCACGATGGCTTCTGCATGTTCGATTCGCAGTACACCGACTACAAGATCACCAAGACACCGTACGGGAAAGACGTCGCCGCCCAGTTGGCCGAAGCCGCGAAGGCGGAAGGTATGCCGCTCGGCTTCTACTACTCGCCCCCGGACATGAACCACCAGGGATTCCGCGACACGTCGAGGCTCTCTTCCACCAACTGGCACGGCGAGCCCCAACGCCCGGAGTGGCCGCTGTACCTCGACTACATGGAACTGCAGCTGCGCGAGCTCCTGACACGATATGGCGATGTGTTCGTGGTCTGGTTCGACGGGCTCGGGAATCAAGAGAAATACGCCGGTGCCCGGTTCCATCAATTGGTCCGTTCGCTGCAGCCCGTGGCGCTGGTCAATAACCGAATCGAGCTAACCGGGGATTTCGTCACACCCGAACAGCGTTTGCCGAACGGCATTCCTCGCAAAGGGGCTCTGGTGGGCAACGTTAATCCCAACGACAAGGGCGTGCTCAGTGCCCCGCCCAAGCCCGAGGAGTTTCAGCCCTGGGAAACCTGCATGACCATCAACGGCACCTGGGGCTACAACAAGAACGACCTTGGATTCAAGTCCACCACTGAACTGATCCGCGCGCTGGTGGATGCGGCGAGCAAGGGAGGCAACTTCCTTCTGAACGTCGGTCCAACGCCTCAAGGGACGATCCAGCCCGAATTCCAGGAACGCCTCCTGGCCATCGGCAAGTGGCTCGAGGTGAACGGGGAGGCCATCTACGGTGCGACCTACGGCCCGCTCCAGACGCTGCCGTTCGGCCGCATGACGGCGAAGGGCAAGACGCTGTACCTGCATCTGTTCGACTTGCCCAAGGACAACATCGTAGTCGACGGGCTCCACCCCAAGGTGTTGTCGATCCAAACCCTTGATGGCAAGGTTCCGGTGAAGTTCACTCAAACGGCCGGCAGACTTTCAATTCCGGCGACCGGGATCAAGGCCGACCCGCGCGTTACCGTGCTCGCGCTCACGACGAGGTGACCATGACGTCAAAGGAGCGTGTCCTTACTGTTAGCTGGGCCTCTCGGTAGCTGTGCCATTTCAGGAACGCCGGACGAGCCGTTTCGTTTCAGCGAGGTCCTTGGCTTAAGCCTTCTCACCGGGAAGATCGTAATTTGGTTGGGCTCGGGGCGGCTTTCGCTTCGACTCGGTCAGCCGGCGTCCCTCGTCTGGAACCCTTTTGGGCTACCTCTGGTGTCAGTCCACACCGGAGCAGGACAAACGTCCCTGATGGTAACTGCCGTATCCACGCCCGGCTTGGCTCGGGTTGACCCCGGGCAGGTTCCGGGGTAGGTCCGACTTCCAAGTCGGACACTGTCAGTCGCTCGCCCCGCTGGGAGTCGCCTCCGGGCTCACACTGAGGGGAGCGAGTAAGGGACACTCCCCAATATTTCTCCCCGAGCATGAAGTCGGCATCGACGGAATCGCCTCCTAACCAGATCCCGGGCTTCCCTCGCCCGAACGGTTGCTGCCCTGATGGAAATAGCATGATATCCGTGCTATCATGCTTCGGTGATCGAATCATTTCGCGACGCTGGGACGGAGGACGTCTTCAACGGGCGAAATACGAAGGCCGCTCGACAAACCTGTCCACGCGAGCTGTGGGCCGTTGTGGCTCGGAAACTCGATCAGCTCGATTCGGTCGAAACGATCGGGGAGTTGCAGATTCCACCGGGAAACCGGCTGGAAGCGCTCCATGGTGACCGCGAAGGTCAGCACAGCATTCGTCTGAACGAGCGGTACCGGGTCTGTTTTCGATGGTCTGAGCGCGGTCCGACGAATGTGGAAATCGTCGACTATCACTAGCGCGGGGGTTGAGGAGACTTGTTGTGATTCGAGTACCAACGCATCGAGAGCCAACTCATCCTGGCGAAATGCTCCTGGAGGAGTTTCTCAAGCCGATGGGTTATACCCAGCAGGATCTGGCGCGGCGCATTCAGGTCCCTTATCAGCGGATCAATGAGCTTGTCAATCGGCGACGGGGTGTTACGCCGGCGACCGCGCTTCGCCTGGCCCGCTTTTTCGGCAACTCACCCTCCTTCTGGTTGAACCTCCAGCTTCGCTGGGATCTCTATCACGCGCGCGAGGCGGAAGCTGAGGCGCTCAAGAAGATCCGGCCAATGCGCGTCGGGAGTAGCCGAAATAGCCCAGCAGATGATTGAGAGCAGGGCTCGAGCTAGAAGGGCAGATCGTCTTTCGGGGCTTCTAAGCCTTCCGGGTC
>CAYQYP010000394.1:0-12047 GCA_964421755.1 uncultured Acidobacteriota bacterium | reverse complement strand
TCCTCCGAGGATTGGCCGACAAGACCGGTGGTTCGTTCTTCGACTTGGAGCACCGAACCCAAAAAGCCATGAGTGATGCCCTGCGACCGGCGTTTGATGCGATCGCTTCCGAGCTCAAGGGGCACTATACGCTGGCCTATTTTCCTGTTGTGAAGAAGTCGGGTAACCGGCGGCAAGTAAAGGTCAGGGTCACAAGGCCCGGCGTTAAGATCAAGGCCGAGAAGAAAGAATACTGACATCGATCGGACCGAATCCGAAGAACCGGAGGGCACAGAAGCCATTGAACGAGCAAAATCCCTATTCGCAATTTGGGATTTTGGCCCGGGGCTTGCTCCTCGGGTATCAGGCAGAGAGAATCAAGTCCGGCGTAACCTCTGCCTCAGGGCCAATAAATACCGCGCAGAGGCCGCCGGGACGGAACACCGTCAGCGCCCGGTTCAGCCGGCCCTGAAGTTTCTGCAGAGCTTCATGCCGCCTTTGCTGCTCATCCGTCCGTTTTGCCGGCTCCGGAAAAGCAAATTCGAGCAGCTCTTTGATTTGCCGAGCGGCGTGACCCAGCGCTTCCGAGGTATGCGGTAAACCGCGGTGTTCGAGCTGAAGAAGCCAGTCGATAGCTTCATTCATCTTTTTATCCTGCCCCGTCCGCAGGAGCTGTTCGGCCCAGATGACGCAGCCGTCCGGGTGCTCCGGAAACCGGTCGGCGAGATTTCGCGGCCAATTGTGAAGGAGGTCGGGACGCCACGCACGCAGGAGAAGCAGTGCGGCCACGGTTGCGGCGAGAGGGGATTCCTCCTTTTCTCGCAGAGCCAATTCCAATAATTCAAACTCTCCCGGGGTGCCGCTTTTATCGAGTTGAGCATTGCGGTATTTTCTCCAGACCTCTGCTGCCGAATTCAATACCGGCGAATCCGAACCGGACAGTGAGACTTCAAGCCCGCTGATGACCGGACCACCAGGCGCGTCCTTAAAATCGAGCCCAAGTGAGTAGCGAGGATACCGCTCCCTGTCGCCGATCAAAACGCAGGCAGCTTTCTTGCCGGCAGGTTTGTCGGCAAATTCAAGCCACTGAGGGGAGTACCGATGCATTTCTATATCGATTTTATATGTGTGTTTGTCTTCGGTGCGGGAGATCTCTTTTATGGACAGGGGGCCTTTAGCGGTACTCTCCTTTAAATCCTCCCATTGAAGAGTAGCCAGGTCGAAGACCCGTGCATCCCATAGGCGGTCAGTGAAAGATTCACTATGGAAGATATCCCACAGTTGGCTCCAGTCTCCGGAGTCGGAGGGTCCCCGCCAGCCGGCGGGAAGTAGAACAGACGATAGCGACGGAACTGAGGCCATTGGAGCGCTCGGGGCCAAACTGTGCACGCCGGCGGGAGGCGGCACTTCGCATATGGGCGTCTTGGTAGAATACGTGATCCGGACCGGCTGACTCACCCGCAGACCCGCTTCCTGCAGCAAAGTCTGGACGCGCGGATCCATGTAGTCCTGGAGCCCCCGAAGAGTAACCCAATACCGCTGATCGGCCTGCAACGCTTCTACGCCTTCAACACATTCCAAGCCTTCCAGCAGAGCTTTTCCGAAGACAGAAATACCCTGTTTGGGATCATCCGGAGCCCAGGCGGCCGCTCCCGGACCGGTCGCATAGATAATAGGCGAGATGATATCGGAGCGGACGCGCCAGGATGGGCAGGGATTCAGCACCGGTGTGCCTTCCGGCGCCATCTCGCGCAGCTTCTCGTGGTCGTTCCTGCAGGCGTCCATGAAAAACAAATGCTGCGGCAGCGGCGTGGCCCGGAGACCCGTGTAAAGGTTCAGGGTGCTGAGGGCCTTGTTGACGTTTCTCAGCGGCGGACTCAGATAATCGCTTGGAAGAAGAATCTGCCTGTCCTGAGTCACCTCGAGACCGTGGCCGCTAAAGAAAAAGATCGCGCGACTCCTCTCGGAGACCGTTGAGTCCAAACCTTGCATGGCCGCGTACCATTCGCCAATGGCTGTCTCGCAAGAGGCGAATGTTGGTTGACGGAAGCCTGTTTCAGGGAAGCCCGCCATTTGCGTCAACTCTTTATTCGTCGGTGAAAGGAGCAGCCACACCTTCGCAAGCGGAAAATCAGGATGTCGATAATGGTCACCCAACCAGCAAAAGAACCGATAGGCCGTCAGGGCTGATACGTGGAGTTGACCCAGCCGGTAACTTTGCTCGTCATCGTGCAAGTACTCGTACTTGCTCACGCCAATGACGACGGCGAAGGTTCCCGGCTGCTTCGGAGTCCATGCAGGAGTAAACCAAAGCCCTTGACTTGTCTGATCTTTTTGTAACATCAAGGGGCTCCTCCTTTCCGTTTTCAGGTAACTCGTCTTACCGGGATGGACTGTGCAGAGGTATTGTCGCCGGGAAGAATGGGGTGACTGGCCGTGCTTACATAATCTCCAAACCCGACTTGTCCGTCGCCATCGAGATCCACATGGACACGGAGGACATATCTTGCACTGCGCTCCAATGCCGGCACATTGATGATGAACTGCAGCTCTTTCGCACCCTGGCCATCGATTCGAACATCCCGCAGAATCGTCTCGGCTGTTACTCGCGCAGGCGCGTCGGCACGCGTGACGTCCTCGAGCCGGATATATGCAGTAGCGCCTGTGAAGGGCTCGACATCTGCACCGAAAACAATTGTTCCGGCTGCCATCTACATTGCCTCCAGAGCGATCAGATCCACGGAATGCAGGCCGTCATAGACCCGGGTAAATCGAATTCACGGCCTGTATGTCGCCCGCGCTCAATCTTTCACGCTGCCCGATGGGCGATCCGTTCCTTGCGACGATGGTGGGTTGATCATTGCTGCTGAAAGCCATCGCAGGGTAATGCATGATGGAATCGTAATCATAGGGTCCTATGTCGTCGCCGTCGGCTATATGCTGGTCGAAGTTGTGCTCCATCCCCGAGATGATGTTCTGGTAATTGATCGTAACGCAATTATCGCGGTCCTCGCGGCTCTGTTCATGCCACAGCCCTACGGTGTGTCCGATCTCGTGGATGGCATTGCCCAGCGTACAGCCGTCGCCGAGCGAGATGATCTGCTCGCCGCGCTGCCGGCCGACGTATGAGAAACAGCCATCCTGGAAAGTGAAGAGTACCCGGTCCTTGTACTGATTCAAGTTGTGCGCGGTCAGAGCAATGAACCTGATACCCGTTTTGGCTTCCCAATGCGCAATCGCCCCGGTCACGCGCTCCGGCTTGGAAAGACTGGGGTCGATCCGGTACGGGATTTTCCCACCCGGCCAACGATATTGATCGCCGGTGATGGCGATCCCTTGCGGCACGAGCTTCTTCACTTCGGGTTTGGAGGAAACGGCTTCTATGGCGGCAACTGTACCAAGAACAATATCCCCCTCAAAGATCGCCAGCCCGCCGATTCCTGAGTACTTCACCTCCCTGTATTGGAAGGTGTTTGCGGAAATCCGCCCTACTTTGAAGTCTCGATTTGACCGGAACTCGCTCATAGTCATTCCCTCCATTCTTTGTATTCTTTATGCTGGTTTCACTCAATCAAGGATTTGCCTTTGGCAGCGAAGGAAGTCCGATCGTCGTCGCGATGCTGCCTGGACCGAGTTGTTGAAGCTTGTCTATTCCAGTTGGGAAGCCAAAACCCCATAGGAGGCAAAAGACCAGGTCGAGAAAGGTCCCAAAACCGGGGTTTGTCACAACGAGCACTGCCACACCAACGATCAGCGTGAGGATGCCCCAGACCAGCCACATCACTCCGGAAAGCTTTGCAATCTGCCAGGTCACCTCCACCACGCCGGGTTTGGCCTCTTTCATCAAGGATGCATCGGCCTGTATTCTCAAGGCGTTTTTGGTGGCATGGTAGTCCTGCAGCACTTTATCGACCTTCTGTTTGGCATCGGCTCGAGTGGTCACTTCCGTCTCTACCTGACCTCCGATATCGTCTAACTCATTCAGGGCATCCTTGATCGCCTTTTCGATTCTCGCATCAAGGCCGTCCCTCCATTCTTTCCAGAGCTTGCGCATGCCGTTACAGATGACGAGGGTCAGGCAGTCCACCAACTCACTTTTACGGCTGAGATATTCCTTCAGCTTGGCAGTCGTATCCGCTTCGCCGCTTTTGATACCAGGCATCTTCGGCGGCAACAGACCAAAATCGTCCAGTTTCTTGACTGTCAGAGAATTTTGGATCGAATTCAGGGTCTTCTTGGTGAGTTCTTGATTCACACCTTGAATTTTTTTCGCCCCGTCGATCTCTTCAATCAACATCTGTACCGACTCATTGAGAATCCCTATCGGCCGTTGTGCTTCCAGCCGGAGCATGCGTGCCCGCATCCACACGCTGGTAAACCACGCTACTATGATTCCAATGGCAACCAGCCCAATTCCCAAGTCCTTAGCCCGGAAACTGCTGGCTTGAAGGGTGACATTGATTGTCTGGAGTTCGGGACGCTCGTTCACCGCAAAACTGAGCGTGCCCGTGTATTTTCCACCCTGCCAGATCCCGTGACCCGCTTTCTCCTTCAGGCGCACATAAAAGGTCCGGTTCGAGCGGGGGGCGATGTTGAAACTGGAACAGGGGCCGTTTACGGTTTCGCACAGCTCCAAGTCCTCGAGTGCTATCTGCGAGGTGCCCACTCCATCGCGCAAGGTCGTCTGTGACAACCTGAACCCGGTGGCGGGGTAGTCTCCGGTGGTTACCACGACTGGTGTAGCGCGCTGGGTGCCCGGATACCCGAACCACACGAGCCACGGAACTCCTGGTGCAGCCAGCGACCATGTGAACGCCGTGGGCGACAGGTTGGTGATTGTGTATCCAATGTATTGCTGGACCTTCCCGAATGAAAGGCTCGCGGAGCGCTTTTGATTTGAGTTGGGTTCAAGTTTGCTGATGCGCGCAGTCCACAGCCACGCCCGGCTCGTGGCGCTGACATCCACGGCCACCGGGTTCTCGAACGCTACTGTCGTCGAAATCGGCTCTCCCGCGCTGCCCAGGTCTTTAAGCACCGGATCCTTCGCATCCCCGATGACGTCAGCTGTCAGGTTCTCGGCTTTCATCAGCACCTGCACCATTCCGTCCGTGGAACCGAAAGGAATCCGTATCGTGGCGTCTTCCCCAAGTGACAGCTTGGGTTCAGCCGCCAAGCTCAGTTTTGGAAGCACACCGATGGCGAGGACCAGTGCGGTCACCCAAGCCCATCGCGATGATTTCAACTTTGGAGTTCGCATATTCTTGCTCCTTCAGAAGAACTCAACGATATATATTGTTACTGTAGCCCGCCGAGACATGCAGGCAGCGGTCTTCGCGCAGCAGCACCACTCTGTGTTCTTTTGCTTTGTCGTTAATAGGAACTGCCGCGCTATGAACTATCTGTTCAACGGGTACGTGATCGTGAATGCAAATCCGGGCTTCCACTCTGTTCGGATTGGAACAGAATCCAACCCCGTCGTTGGCTTATCCTGGCCTTCCTTGAAGCCGCCCGAGATGCCGGTGTGCTTGCCCAGGTGGAAAGCCGCCGTCATAAAGAACGCCCGTTTGTAAGCCATGCTCGGCCCAAACAACCACTCCAGGGTTGTGGTATCTGTCCGAGTGACCACCGCTGCACCGAGCGTTCCGTACGCGCTCCACGATTTGCTCAGCGATCCCAGCATTGCGTTCATCTGCACGACATACAGCGGTTTGATTGCAGACTTCTCCGTGAATCCAATCCGCTCGACCACTGTCGTGGTCGGTGTACCGTTCGTGGTCGTCGTGCTTGCGCTGGAGACAAACCCCGGGATTTCTGTACCCAATGTGCTGAATCCCACGCCGGCTGAGACCGTCAGCAGAGGCGCGCACACAGATGTGATTGCTCCGGATACAACCTGATTCGAAGTGCCATAGAGGTCGGTTACTGTATAGCTGATTTTCGATTCCTTCCCCTTGCCAAAGATGGTATGGCAGTCCGTCAAAATTGCCAACGCCAGGTCTTCATTGAAGACACCCGGGATTGTTTCGCCGCCCTGTATCACCGGCTCCCGGATCCTGAATCTCGAGAATGCCTCGAACCGCGATTTCCAATACGCGATCCGCTCCTGATCGGCCCGGGCGGTCTTGTCTTCCTCACTGCCCGGCGCGAACTTCGCAAGCGACTCCTTCACCATCTGCGGGTGCTGCTTCTCTGCGATGTAGCGCTGGGCGTTACCGCCTGTCGCGCTCCATTGCCTGAACTCGTCTGTTCCTTCCAGTGATGTCAGGGTCTGCAAATACACGTTCAGTGACACAAGGACGGCGCGCGCATGATCCGATGGATAAGGTTTTTCGATTGCCGCCGCCAGGCTTCCATCAGGCTGGGACAGCCTATTTGCCTCTGCACGCAAATCTTCTGCTTGCGACTGGGAGAGCACGGCCGGTGAATTGCTCAGCGCGTTCTGATAGTCGCTCTTGGCCGTCGCAACGGCATCCATTACGGTTTTTGCTTCATCCTGCACTGATGCCAGCTGCTTCTGGTAATCCTTGTTGCATAGCTGTATCTGTCGAAAACTCTGGTCGAAACCCCTCTCTTCGGTGATCGCAGGCGTCTCCTTAGTCACGTCCCTGGTGGGCTCTCCGCCGGCCGGAACATCCTTCACCAGGTCCGCAACCACAAACGCCTGAGGCGGCGAGGGGTTTTGGACGATGGTTATATCAACAGACGCTCCAAACGAATATCTGAGGCGATTGATGTATCGCAGTACCACTCTCTTCGGTCCTTCGACCTCTTCTCCCTTTGTGACCAGCGATTCCAGAATCTTATCCGTTTTCTCATTCACCTGAATCGGATTGGCCGGTATTCCCGCCGCCGTTGCCTCCCCGTAGGTCTTCACATAGGGACCGATATTGGGGCACAGCTTTCCCGGAGCGGTTCTCGCCTGCAGCACACGATCAATGTCGCTGCCACAGTCGGCGCTCTTGCTGAAATCATCTATTTTCTGTTCCAACTCCTTCTTACTGTCGGCACTAAATGGGGATTTTGCCAGCTGGTCGCGCATATTGGCGACCATGCGCGCGCAGGTTGCCATTCGGTACATGGCCTTTATGCCCTGCTTGTCGGCTGCTTTTGGATACTCGTTCTCCAGTTGTTTGACAAACTCGTCCATCGGAGCGGCGGGTTGAACCAGCGGCTGAGCCGGGTTGGTTTCCTGGGCCCCGCTGGCTGATACTGCAGTCGGAAACAACAATACAAAGAGAGTTGTCCATCGAAGCATTGGTCTTCTTTTTCCGGTTGCTGGATAGAGAGTTGCTTTCAAACCATGATATGGATCTTGCGCAAGGGAAGAGGAGGATCCGTCACAATTCCGTGTTTTACGAACTTTCACGGCTGCGTCTTCTGAACTGAATTCCTATAAAAGTGCGGAAACAGTTGAATGTCAAACCTTTTATCAGAAATACAGAGAGGCCGCAAGGAGAATTATGGTAGGAAGTTTGAAACATCACATGAGTCAAAGCTGTTTGAAAAACCTGGAGTCGGATTCGATCCCCGTGTGTCGCCAAAACACTGTCCCACCTCAGATTCTTCAAAAACCACAGCATTGAAGCTGAGCGAATCTTACTGGTAGATTAAACCAACAATTTGAAATTATCCGGGGGAGTCTAACAACTTGAGCTCAACGCAACTGGCTCCTGCCGCCCGCAGATTGTTGAACGGGAACCTGAATCCCGACTGTTAGCCTGAGTTTATGTTTCGCGGCTTACAAAGCGATTTTCTGGCTGAAGGCGGAGATTGCGAATGTCCATCACGACACCAAGATGATGATCACTGAAAACACGAACCGGGTGGATGGGGGCATGACTTCCGTACCCCAATCTACAATACCGGTACGTGAAACAACGTCCCCGGGCGTGCTTTATAATCGCGAGCTTCTGAAGATGCAGCATCAAGCCCAGAGAAGCTACGTTCTCCAGGCAGACACGTTGCGCATTCGGCACGCAACAAACATGGCAATTATCTCTGGTCCGGCGTCTTATGACCGGGTGGCGATGTCATCCCGGCTTGCAGAAAGCGCTGCTGAACAGCGTAGACTGGCCATCCAAGCGCGCAGATTCACTCTGCCTGCTGGAGTCGGAACCACGCCCCAGCGCTGCCCCTAACTCTCGGCCAAGCCTGCAGCTTTCAAGCAGGAAGAGGCAGAATCGCGTACGGGAGGTTAAATCGATGAGTCCCTTGATAGTGACCCTAAGTTTCTCCTTCCGCTTGGGGCCGGGAGAGCGTATCCCAAGCTGGAGAGTTCCGGGCGTATCTCGAACTCTCGAACTGCGGGACAGTTCTGAAACGCGGTTCTCTCCGTGACGAATTCCCCCATTTTTTCCCGGGAGCCGTGGGCCCTGTCTTAAGTTCTTAGTATTCAAACACCTCAAAATTGAAGACTTTAGACACGGCCCCGGACATGTCGGTGGGCTAGCGGCGAGCTCCGGGCGGCGGTAATTTTACGCCGAGCGGAGGCACACCGTAGACTCGCGCCAAATCGTTGACGGCGGTGCTAAGCACGGTCCAGTAACGATCCGCCTGGGTCCCGTAGGCGCCGCCGACCATTACCTGATTGATGCGCCGAGCGTCCTCAACCACGGTCTCGACCTGACCCTTGGTCTGCATCCATGTGTCAGTGGCGTCGAACTTCCGCCTCAGCCTGTTGGTGGAACTGTTCAGATCACCAAGCGCGTCATCGAGGTCGTCCTTTGAATTCTTAACCTGATCTTTGCGTGCCTCCGTGTTTGGGGGATTCGCACGACGGCGGGATGTCGCACCACTGCTTTGGGCCGATTCCGCGCGGTTCTTGGTGTCTTCCCCACGCTTCTCCGCCCATTTGCGGAACTCGTCCACACCGTCCTCCACCTTACGAATGCGATCGGAGACGTATGCCTTGGTGTAGGAGCCTTGCCCAAGCACGGGCCACGCGAACGACACCAGGCAGGCGAGAGAGACCAAACTGCAGGCCATCGTATGAGTCATACACCTACCTCCAGCATAATCTTCCTGGGTGGGAAAGAAGTGGGCAACTGTATAAAGTGCCAGTCGGCACAGGGACCAATCGGCCCGATGGGACCGCAAGGACCGCAATGCATTCAAGGACCACAAGGGCCACAAGGGCCACAAGGGTCCCTGACCCTATAGACCCATCAGCGGGAAGGCGAACCCTCCGCTTACTCGATCCTCAATACGTCAATCGGCGGCACGCGGGACGCCCGCAGTGCGGGGATGACGCAGGCGGCGAGCCCCACGAGCATCAAGACTGAGACCACAGTCACTATTGTCAGCGGATCCGTCGTCGAAACGTTGTAGAGCTGGGATGCGAGCAGACTGGAACCGAGCATCGCGGCCCCTACCCCGACGGCCAAGCCGCATGCAATCAGAGTTGCTCCGTCGCCGATGACCATGGTCAGAACCTGAGTCGCGCGCGCACCCAAGGCTATCCTGATGCCAATTTCCCGCAGCCTGCTCGAAACCGCATAGGAAACGACTCCGAAAAGGCCTACAACCGACAGTATCAGCGCAAGAGCGGCAAAGATCCCCAGAAGAACGGTTACGAACCTTGTTCGCGATGTCGCAACGGCGATGCGAGACTCCATCGTCTGGATGTCGTAAACGGGCAGGTTGCGATCAATCGATCGAACGATGCGACGCAGTGAGCCGGCGAGTGCCGTAGGATCCTGGTTCGATTTCAGCAAAACGAAACTGGCGGGTTCCACGGGTTGCAGGTACGGCAAATAGAAACCAGGCATGGCTTGTTCCTCTACTCGGCCGTACTTCACGTCGCCCACGATCCCGATAACCTCCCCCCATTCGCCGTCTTCCCACCCGCAACCAAGCCATACTCGCTTGCCGATCGCGTCCTGGCCCGGCCAGAACAGCCTGGCCGCTGCCTGGTTCGGGATGACAACTTTCGGAGACCCCTCCCGGTCAAAATCTGTAAAAGATCGACCCCGGAGCAGCGGGATGCCGAGAGTCTTGAACACGCCTCCACTAACGCAGTGAATCTCGGCGGTTGGGAAGTCTTGGCCAGCCTGTTTTGAGCCAATCACCTTGACAATGGTTGCCGCTGCGTTGCTCGAGGCCGGAGTCGAGCTCGAAAGCGCTACCGCCTTCACTTCAGGCAGGTCGCCCAGCCGTGTGAGAAGTTGGTGTCGAAATGCACCTTCTTCGTATCCGGAAGGAAGCTGAATGCGGGCCGTGAGGACTTCCTGGGGCGCGAAGCCTAGCGGCGTAGCGTTCAGGTGCAGAAGACTGCGGATCATCAGCCCGGCCCCCGTGAGCAGAACCACCGACAAGCCGACCTGACCAACAACTAAGACGCTTCGGCTGCTGAAGCTGAGCAGTCGCGGGGAGCCTGCCACGTTTCTGGAGGTCCACTGCAGACCGGTGCCGGGTCGGACGGCCGAGCCCTTCAGCGATGGAAGGACGCCAAACAGAAACCCGCACACGAAGGCGAGCCCGAAGTTGAAGGCGAGAACCGGCCAATCGAAGGCCGCACCCCCGAAATTCAGCATCTCGACATCCTTGGCCCGGAATGCTGGACTGCTTGAGGGCTTGACGAGTGCCAGTAGATCGTTTGTAAAAGCCGCCAGCAGCAGGGCGATAACGCCAGCGACTACTCCCAGAATTACCGTCTCGGTGAGCAGTTGGCGAAAAAGCCTCAGTCTCGTCGCGCCAAGGGCTGCCCGAGTCGCTATCTCCTTAGCCCGTCCGGCTGTTTTGGACAACAGCAGGTTGGATACGTTCACGCACGCGATCAGAAGAACCAGGCCTACGGCGACGAGCGTAATCAGCAGCGAACTCTTGATGCGAGGATCGAGATTGGCCTCCCGAAGGGGAATAGCGCGTATCTTCCGATCGCCATCGCCAGAAGGAAAAGCCGCTTCGATTCGCTCCGCGAGTACCGCCATCTCAGTTTCGACCGTTCTTGCGTCTTTTCCCGGCTTGAGCCGGCCGATCACTTCGTGCCAGCTTGCGAAAGGCGTCTCCAAACGACGAGGAAACATCAGGGCCGGAGCCATCATCATAGGGACCCAGACATCGACGACACCCGACTGTCCGCGAAAATTTGGAGGAAGGGTACCCACGACCGAGAATGAAGTCTTGTCGATCTTGACCGATCGACCTACTGCTTCACCAGGTGAGCCGAAGTGGCGGCGTGCGATGTTTTCGGAAAGCAGCGCGACCGGGTGGGTGTTCGGCGTTTTGTCTTCGTCAGCCATGAATACCCGGCCGTTACGCGCCGAGATGCCGAGGAGCGGGAAGTAACTGGCGGACACGAACTCAACATTCAAGCGTTCGCTCTCGACTCGTCCCGTGAAGACGTAGGCGCTCTCAGCGAAGGCCGAGATCTCTCGAAAACTGCGGTTATTCTGGGCGACTACCCGGTATTTAGGGTATGACCACCAGGGGGTCGACTCAGCGCTCAAATCCGGTTCCGACCGTTGCGGTCCTCTCTCCGGAACCTGATGCAGCGCCACCAACTCCTCGGGCTGGTAGTACGGCAACGGTTCGAGCATTACCGAGTGGATGACACTGAAAATGGCTGTGTTGATCCCAATCCCGAGAGCCACCGAGACGATCGCGATCAAGGTAACCATAGGACTCTTGCGAAGCATTCGGACCGCGTGTCGGATGTCCTGGTACATAACCTCCATAATTTCACCTCTCGCCGCAAGGGCAGTCATGACCTGTCACAGCAAGGCGTATGCCAGTCGTGGCTTCCCGTTCCTGTGGTCATCGAGTCGCAGTGGCTAATCTGGTTTTCGGCAAAGGCGCGATGACGACGCAGATTTCGTGACGTCTTTGGGCCCCAGGCGTCGTCTGGAATGTATTCCCAGACAAACAGAGACCTGTCAGTGAATCCCACGGGGAAGCGGCCGGGGGCCGTCGGATCCAATGTCAAATCCGAACATTCTGTTTCAGATCCGGACACCTGTTGTCCCGAGCCGCACAACTCCACGCTGCGGAAAGAGGTTCTTCGGGCGCGCATTTGGGTGGGCGCATCTGGCGCACATCTGGGTCGGTCGCATTTGGGTCGGACCGAGATT
>CAYQYP010000393.1:0-7758 GCA_964421755.1 uncultured Acidobacteriota bacterium | reverse complement strand
GGGTTACGGTTCGAAGCTGATATCCAGCCCTGAAAGGGCGGCACAACCCTCTATCGTGCAGCTTGTTACGCCCTTTCAGGGCTGGCGCCCCTCTCTGGACTTCCGTAACCCGGGGCTACGCAAAAAGCGCTCCGCCCTGGGCTAATATGTGCCGGCCCTTCAGGCCTTAAGACCCTTTTTCAACACCCTCGCTGCGTGCGCGACTCCGTAAAGGCAGGCAAGACGTCCGCGCTCAATGAACGAGGCGGTTGTTATTTCGCGTAGGCCTGGTACTGTTCTTCGGTCCTGGCCTTGTCCCAGTCCCCTTCGTACATGACCAGCCGGTACTTGAACAGCGCCTTGTCTCCCGGTTTGATCTTCAGATTGAAGGCCTTCGGTTCGGCCTCTTTGTGGGCTGTCTGAAAATCCAGTTGTCCGAGCGGGTTAACGCTGAAGCAGCCGTATCCACGCGCATGCCAGTAAGGCGGGGCGTTGGTTGTTTCAGGATGGGCCAGAAAGGCAATCCCGGTCTTCGTCCCATCCTTTTCACCTTGGAGCCGGATCCAGCGCGCTCGTTTTCCCCAAACGCCCTTCTCCATTTCCTCGCCTTCCGAGTTGAGGTACCGGCCGGTGTTTTTTTCTGTCAGAAACTCGGCCACACGGATGGCCAGCATGCCTTCCTTTGTATCCTCGATCGTCACCTCCCGGTCGAGCGCCTTCAGATTGATCGCCAGATCGATCGCCCACGTTTTGTCGTCAAGAGCCAGGAAGGTCATCGTCCTTTCTTCTTCCAGAACAGGCTTGTTATCCGTCCCAATCCAGTGAGAGACGGTTTCGAGGACGCCCTTGCCGTTTCCTCCCTTCATCTGTTTGACCTTGACGTGACGAATCGCAGGGAGCGGATTCTTGCTGTTGCCCCAAAACGTGTTATCGCCTGGGTTCACCTTGTCGACCGTGAAGTAGACGCCCATGTGGTGCGGGTGATCCTTGCTTTCCCCTGCCACTTCGGTAAAAGGGTACGCGCGGGTCATGACGATACCTGAGGGACCGTACACCGGATGAAGCGCCGGCTTGGTTTGAACGAGGTTCGGCGGGAGAGCATGCTCCGGGTTCGGCGTGTGGAGGTAGCTCGTAAACGGTTTTCCACCGATTTTGACATCAATCTGGTACTTCCCTTCCACGAACTCAACTTTTGGCGGGGCGGCCAGGGCGTTCACCGCTGACAGGCCAAAGAGCGCCAGGAACGCGACAAGTGACTTGATACTCATTTGTAGAACCTCCGTAGTAATTGCAAGCTCGGGACGTTTCGGGGTGTTTCGGGGACATAATACTTAATTCTCAATCCGTTTCGCCAGTTTCCCCGTTTGCAGAGAATTAAGTTTTGTGTCCGCGAAATGTCCCGCTTCGCAACTGCCGGGGAGTTCCCGGACGAGTTTCGGGGACACAACACTTATTTCCTCTGCAGGCTGTGAGACTGGTGGTAACGGGTCGGGAATTAAGTATTATGTCCCCGAACACTCTCCGGTGGAGGACCCGATGACGAATTCTTTTCCTCGTGGAACTTGGCTGGTTGCCTGTGCAACCCTCGTCGGCATGACGGCGCAAAGCCCCGAGCCGAAGGCCCGTTGGTGGATGGATGAGCCAATTCGCCTGGTCCAAACCAACCTGCGCGAATCAGATGCGGGATTGGATGCCCGGCGATTGATTGCGCAGGTCGGGGATCTCCACGCGAACGCGCTTCTGTTCAACATGGGTGGGATCGTGGCGTTCTATCCGACCAAGGTGGCATACCACTACCCAAGCACGTTCCTCCCCCCGGGTCGGGATCTGTTCGGGGATGTCCTCTCTGAGGCGCGCAAACGCAGCATCCGGGTAATCGGCCGATTTGATCTGAGCAAGACTCAGAAACCCGTTTATGACGCACACCCGGAGTGGTTCTTCCGGTCGGCCAGCGGGAATCCAGCCATCTACAATGGTCTCTACTCGACGTGCATAAATGGGGGCTACTACCGGGCCCACGCCATCGAGATCCTTACCGAGGCCCTGGAAAAATACGAGGTGGATGGCCTGTTCTTCAACATGTTCGGCAACCCGAGCCACGATTACAGCGGAAACCCGCTCGGCCCCTGTCACTGCGATGCCTGCCGGCAAAAGTTCCAAGCGCGTTTTGGACGTCCGCTGGCCAAAGAAGGCGATGCGGAGTACGGCAGGTTCATGCGCGATTGCTCGCATGAGGTGGCCGAGAAGCTGGCCGGGCTCATCCACCGAAAACGTCCGAACGCCGCCTTCCTGACTTACATCCAGGCGTACACCGACGGCATCATGTCAGAATCGAACACGTCGGTCACCCGGCCGCTTCCGCTGTGGCCGTATTCGGCGAGCGACAACATCAACCGGGCGCTCGGTTCCGAACCGGACAAGATGGCTTTCAACCTCTGTATGAGCTTCATCGACTTCCCGTGGCGATTTGCGACTGTTCCCCCCGCGGAAATTCGTCTACGGCTCTACCAGAACATGGCCCACGGCGCGGGCCCGGCGTTTACGATGGCCAGTATTCCAGACCAGGAAGACCGCACCGCCTTGCTGGCTGCCAAGCCGGTGCTCGCGTGGCACGCCGATCACGAGGATCTTTACCTTCGTCAGACAAACGCCGGTCGGGTCCTGTTGCTCGGTGCGGGCGGCGGTGCCTACCGAGGGCTCTTCAAGCTGCTGTCCGAACAGCACATCCCGTTCACAGTGTCGGACAATCTGAACTGGCTCGAATCCCGGCCCGGCTCCTTCGACCTTGTCCTGGCTCCTGCTGGAGTGCCGGCTCGACTTGAGGATTGGGTGCGGGGAGGTGGCGCGGTGCTCGCGACCGGGACCCAGGCTCCGGCGTTCGGTTTCGCGCGAAACGGCAAGCTCAGTGCGAAGACCCAAGGCTATTGGCGCATCCGGGACCATTCTCTGTTTCCTTCCCTCCGTGACACCAATTTACTGTTCTTCGACGGTGAGTATCTGGAGATGCCAGGGTACGAGGGAGGGGCTCTCACGCTGATCCCACCGGCGATGTTCGGACCGCCCGAGAAGGTCTGGGCGGACAAGAGGGAAAGCCAGGTTGCCGGTTTGATCAAGCAGTCACACGGTAGGGGGACCATCATCTACGTCCCCTGGGATGTTGGCTCCCTGTACTACCGCCACGGATCACAGGCACACGGGTGGTTCGTAGCCGATCTGATCGATCATCTGCTCAAAGGGAAACGCCAGTTGCGGACGAACGCCCATCCACTGGTGGAAGTGACGCTGATGCGCCAGGCGGGGGCCGGGCAAAGGCGAGAGCGGACGCTCGTCCACTTCGTGAACCTGAGCGGCCACTCTGGCACAACGTATTTCGAGCCGATCGAGATGCGCGATGTCCGCGTGGAAGTCGCGGGCAACTTCAAGGCCGCGCGATCGGTGAAGCAGTCCCGGGCGCTCGAACTCGAGCGTGGTTCGGGTACCGTGGGGTTCACGCTTGAGCGACTGGCCGACTACGACGTGGTCGTGCTGGAGGAATAAGGGCGCTCCGTCAAGCTCGCCAACCGGGCCGTAAAGCGGCGGATTCTGAACCGCGAATCCGCCCTACAACCGATCGCTTTCGCACGGCGGGTAGTCGTAGGGCGGATTCGCGGTTCAGAATCCGCCGCTTTGCGGCCCGGTTGGCGAGCTTCTGCCGCGCGCATTCCCACCAAAGGCCGGCGCTTCTAATCCGCAATCCGAACTCCGCAATCCGAACTCCGCAATCCATTGCGGTCGGGGCGCGCTGCTGCTAATTTAGCGCGCATGATCGCATTTTGGATGCTTCTGCTCGTCGTCGCTTCCGTTTCAGCCGCCCCTCAAAACCAGAAACCGGCCGCGAAGCCGGACACTACGGTCGCCGAGATGGTGCTCATCCCAGCCGGCCAATTCGTCATGGGAAAGAGCGGGGAAGCCGAGGACAGTCCGGCGCGCGAGGTGCGGATCCGTGCGTTTTACCTGGATCGCCATGAGGTGACTAACGCCCAGTACGCCAAGTTCTGTGAAGAAACGCGCCGTCCGTTTCCGGAGTTCTGGGGGGTAACGAAGTACCACTCCGGGCCGGATTTCCCCGATCACCCGGTCGTCGGAATCAGCTGGGACGATGCGAAGGCCTTCGCAAAGTGGGCGGGAAAACGACTACCGACAGAGGCGGAGTGGGAGTACGCGGCTCGAGCCGGCCTTACGGCCGCCAACTACCCGGGCGGAGACACGATCGACCCCAACCAGGCCAACATCAATACCCCGCCCCCAAGAAAAGGGACGATGCCGGTGGGGAAGTACCCGGCCAACGCCTACGGCCTGTACGACATGGCAGGCAACGTTTGCGAATGGGTCGAGGATTTCTACGACAAGGAGTACTACCGGCAGGGGCCGCACGAGGACCCGCCCGGGCCCGGCAAGGGCAAATTCCGTGTCATTCGGGGCGGTGGATGGCACTCGGGAGGATTCTGCAATCGGGTCTACGTCCGAAACGCACTTCCCCAGAATTGGATGGACATCAACGTCGGCTTCCGTTGCGCGAAGGACAACTGACCGGCTGACCAGCTGACCAGCTGACCAACTGAAGCAAGTCAGTCAGGTGTCGCCAACCGGGCCGTAAAGCGGCGGATTCTGAACAGTGGCAAGTGGCGAGTGGCAAGTGGCGAGTGCATCAAAACGGCTCGATGTCAGCGCCAAACGTTTTGTGGATTGAACCTCAAACAGGAACCCGGCCACTCGCCACTCGCCACTTGCCACTGTTCAGAATCCGCCGCTTTGCGGCCCGGTCGGCTTCATCATGCCCGCTTCAGCCGCTCAGTGGGCAGTTTTCAGTTGCTTGATTCTCTCTCGCACCTGCCCGGCCATCGGCGCATCCGGGAACCGCTCCAGAAAGGCCTGCAGCTCGGCCAGGGCTTCGGGTGACTTGTTGCCGGCCAGAAAGACGCTGGCCCGCAGCAGGTAAAGATTCGGATAGTTGGGGTCGGATTCACGCGCGGTTTTCAGACTCGCTTCCGCTTTCGAGTAGTCGGAGAGGTTGAAGTACGCCCGTCCCAGCTCGTAATGCACCTGCCAGCCCGTCCCGTGCAGCTCCCTGGCTTTCATGAGGTGATCCCTGGCCGCCTGGAACTCGCGCGAGTCGTTCAGGACCAGCCCGAGGCCGAGGTGCGCATCGAATGACTCGGGATCGGACTCCAGAGCCTTCTCAAAAGCAGCCCTGGCTTCGGCTCCCCTGCGCAGTTGAAGCAACGTGACGCCACGGGCGGCATGCGCCCTGGCGAAGGAAGGAGCGAGATCGATGCACTGGGCAAACTGCTTCAAAGCGTCGTCGTATTTCTTGTCCCGGTGAGACCGAAGGCCTTTCTCGTAGAGTTTCTGCGCTTCCTTGGGTACCTGCAGGGCGGCGGTTGAGATGCTCGACGCGGCTCCGGGAATTCTGTCGGCGGCAAGCTCCGCTGGTGCAAGCACGATCTTCAGGTTGGTGCGTGATACGCTGACGAGACGAATTTCCTGTTGGGCGCTCACAAAACCGCCTGCCGACACCCGAAGTGTGTAGCTGCCCTCCGGGAGCCGGGCAAAGGCGAATCGGCCGTCGGAATTCGAAACATCGGCCCGTTGTCCCTCTGTACCAAATACGCTGAGAATAAGACGGGCGTGCGGTATTGGCCGGTCATTCGGGTCGACGATCGATCCCTCGATCGTAAACGTGGAATCACCCCAGCGGGGTCGAGGTGGTTCAACGCGGACTTGCGCAAGAAGCGGCAGAAAACAGACGGACAAGCCGATCGCAAGCAGGACTGGTCGCCAGGTCTGGGTGGTTCGTCTCATCGCAACGCCTCGTCGGTCAGGCAGATCTCATCCCTCATATAGACGATGTCGGGTCATCAGGGCAAGTCCGGCAACAAGTATGACGCCGAACGGAGGTCATTTGATTCGCCAAATCCAGCTGCACAGCAGTTTGTGTTGACCGGCGGCCTGCGGCGTTGCGGCACGTGGTAGAGTATCGGCCGATGAACGATACGGAATCGCAGGGCCTGCTCCGTTCCTTCCCGAAGGTGTTCTGGGTCGCCAATGTCATGGAATTGTTCGAGCGTGCCGCGTATTACGGCATGAATTCCGTGCTGGCGATCTACCTCAGCGATTCCATCGACACTGGCGGCCTGGGTTTTTCCGAGCAGTCGATCGGCTTCCTTCAGGGCCTGATTTACGCGATCACCTACGTGGTGCCCATCTTGGGTGGCGCTCTGGCCGATCGTTACGGTTACCGGCGGATGTTGCTGGTCGCTTTTTCGCTGCTTGCCGCGGGTTATTTTCTGACCGGCGGGATGTCCGCTTACGGTCTCGTTTTTGTGAGCCTGATGATCATGGCGACCGGCTCAGGACTGTTCAAGCCGATCATCTCGGGGACTATCGCTCGAACCACCAATGAATCAAATTCGGGCTTCGGCTTCGGGATCTACTACTGGATGATCAACCTTGGCGCGTTCCTCGCGCCATTTGTAGTCAGCTACTTGAAGGGGTTTTCGTGGAGTTATGTGTTCACGGCCTCTGCCCTGTATTGTGCACTGATGCTTCTGCCGACCGTGTTCATCTACCGGGACCCGCCGAAACCGGCCAGCAGCCGCACACTCGGCGAAGTGCTCGGGTCGGCAGCCATGGTGCTCGGGGACGCCCGCTTCATGCTGATGATCTTCATCTACTCCGGGTTCTGGATCCTCTATTTTCAAAACTTCGGGTCGGTTCTCTGGTTTCTGCGCGATTTCGTTGATCCAACGCCGGTCAATAGCTTCTTTGCCTCCTTGGGAATACCGTTTTCTTTTGACGCGGAGCACGTGACGGTAATCAATGCAGGCACCATCATCCTGCTGCAGGTCGCGGTCAGCCATATCGTCAAGAACTGGAAGCCATTGCCGACGATGATTGTCGGCATGGCGATCGGTTCCGCCGGGTTTATTTGCCTGGCCTTTGCCTCCACGGCTTGGATCTTCGTGCTGGGAATCGCGGTTTTCTCGATCGGGGAAATGACGGCGCATCCGAAGTACTACAGCTACGTGGGACTGGTCGCACCCGCTGACCGCAAGGCTGTCTACATGGGGTACGCGTTCCTGTACGGTGTCATCGGAAGCCTGGTTGGATCCACCCTGGGCGGGGCCATGTACGAGTCGATGCTCAAGCCCCTGGTCGGACGCCCCGGGATCACGGGACATGTGAGAAAGTTCTGGCTCATTTTCGCCGCCCTGGATGTCGTTGCAGTGGCAGGGCTCCTCCTGTACAACCGATTCTTTGCCCGGGAAACCGAAACAAACAGGGCACTGGCCCGCAGGATCATGCTCGGGCTCTACGCGGTCCTTATCCTTGCGGGTGTCTACTTCTTCTATCTTTCACTTTTTGGCGGCGAAGAGATCGCATTCCGAACGCTCGTCCAGTCGATCATCATGTTGCTGATCGGCGCGGGGGGAGTGGCGATAAGCCTGAGAAGACAGTAAGTGGCGAGTGGCAAGTGGCGAGTGGCGAGTGGCAAGGGGCAAGTGGCGAGTGGCGAGTGGCGAGTGGCAAGTGGCAAGTGGCGAGTGGCGAGTGGCGAGTGGCAAGTGGCAGGTTCCCCTTTTGGGGCTCAATCCACAAGACGTTTGGCGCTAACATCGAACCGTTTCGATGCACTTGCCCCTTGCCACTCGCCACTCGCCACTTTTTGGCCCACTCAGTCCATGATGTCCACTGTGCTTTCAAGCAGGTACAGGGCCACTTCGGCGCGCAGGTTGGGAA
>CAYQYP010000392.1:0-8705 GCA_964421755.1 uncultured Acidobacteriota bacterium | reverse complement strand
TTGAGCCCCATGCAAGCCTCCGACCCGGGGTAGCCCGCCAAAGCGCGGGCAACCCCGGGCTTTGCTGCGTGACCCCGTTGGGGTCATTCGGCAATCCCCTCCGGGGATATGACAAACAGGTGAACATTTTCAACAGCCTCGCAGCGAGAGAAGCGAGCGAGAGTAAGCGGACCACCTGACTCGCTCCACTGCTTCGTGTTTAAATGTCTCGACTTAGCGAATGATTGGTGGTCCGCTTACTCTCGCTCACTGCCGTTCGCTATCGTGCGCGGCTCCATTCGATCTCGCCCTCCGCACGACATCAGCCCATACAAGTCCGTCAATACCCGTGGGCCGAGCGCACCTCTGCGACGTTACCGTCCCGCTACCCCCCGGCATTCGCAAAATGGTGCAACCTTGCCGCAAAATGGCGTTGCGGATTGACGTGAAATCCGAAAGCATCGTTCTGTGAATCGTTTCAGCGTCGATATCATCCGGAGGTTGGAATGCAAAGACTGATCCTGTTGGCGCTTGGGTGTTTATTCGCCTGGACCGCAGCCCTTGGTCAGAGCGCGAAGCTCTCCACGGTGCTTTACGGCGCCTCCTACTATCACGAGTACATGCCGTCCGAGCGGCTGGAGAAAGACGTCGCGCTTATGGAGAAGGCGGGCATCACCGTCGTTCGTCTCGGCGAGTCGACCTGGAGCAGCTGGGAGCCACGCGAAGGCGAATTCCAGTTCGCATGGGTGGACCGAATCATCGACCGCCTGCACGCCGCGGGCATCAAGGTCATTCTCGGCACACCGACGTATTCGGTCCCACCCTGGCTCTTTCGGAAGCACCCGGAGATCCTGGTGGCACAAAATACGGCCTCGCCACCGCTCTCCGATCCGACCTCACCGGCGTATCCCGGATCAAGACCGCCCGGGGCATATGGTCCGCGGCAGAATATGGACCTGACGCATCCCGCCTATCTCTTCTACTCGGAGCGGGTCATCCGGCAGATCGTGTCGCATTTCAAGGATCATCCCGCGATCATCGGATTTCAGGTCGACAACGAAACGGGACCCAACGGGCTTGCGCTGCCAAATGTGCATCGGGCGTTTATCGAATACCTGAAAAAGAAGTTCGGGACACCGCAGAGACTGAACGAGCTCTGGGGGTTTGCCTACTGGGGACAGCTGGTCAACGACTGGGATGAGTTTCCCTCCCGGGAAGGGATCCTGAACCCCGGATACAAGCTCGAGTGGGAGAGGTTCCAGCAGCAAATCGTCACCGACTTCCTGGCCTGGCAGGCCCGTATCGTGAGGGAGTACAAGCGGCCCGATCAGTTTGTGACTCACAATTTCGTGGGGGGAATCCGGACGAATATCGACGAGCCTGAAATCGCGCGTCACCTGGATGTGACCGCGGTGAACCCTTACCACGGAGTCCAGGACGAGTTGGATGGCTTGTCTATCAGCTTGTCGGGCGATCTGTGCCGCTCGCTGAAGCAACAGAACTACCTGATCACCGAAACCAACGCCCAGACGATCGGGTGGGATTCTCGTACGCAATATCCACCGTACGACGGTCAGCTGCGCCTGAGCGCTTTCAGCCATGTGGCGAGCGGCGCAAACATGATTGCGTACTGGCACTGGCACTCGCTGCACTACGGGCAGGAAACCTACTGGAAGGGAGTCCTGTCGCATGACCTCGAGCCGAATCGTGCCTATGCGGAAGTAAGCCGGATCGGCGCCGAACTCAAAAAGCTGGGTCCCGGGTTGGCTAACCTGAAGCACAAAAGCGACGTTGCCATTCTCTACAGCATCGATTCTTACAACGGCATCCGGTTCATGCCGTTCTCGGATGCCGCCAACTACGTGAGTATCCTTCACAACTTCTACCGGGCGTTCTATGAGCTGAACCTCGGGGTGGATTTCGTCTTTCCGCAGACGGCCGACTTGAGCAGTTATAAGGTGCTGGTTGTCCCTCCACTGTACATTGCGGACGACGCCCTGCTGGGGAGACTGGCCGAGTACGTGAAATCGGGGGGGCATCTCGTGATGTCGTTGAAGAGCGGCTTCGCCAACGAGTACTCGACGATCCGCTGGACGATGGCGCCCGGGCCCCTTCGACAGGCCGCGGGATTCCGATACCAGGAGTTCTCGAGCCTGAAGGCCCCGTTGGCCCTCAAAGGGGATCCTTTTAAAGTGGGGGCAGAGAACACGGTCTCCGCCTGGGCGGAGTTCCTCATCCCGGAGGGCGCGACGCCGCTCGCACACTACGACCACCCGTTCTTCGGCCGTTATCCGGCAATCACTCGCAACAGCCACGGAAAGGGAACGCTGACGTACCAGGGAACGGTGCTCACAGGGGCTCTCCAAAAGGCGTTGCTTTTGGACGTGGCGAAACTGGCGGGGCTGACCGGACCGGATCAGCAGCTACCCCCCGGCGTCCGGGTGAAACACGCGACGACGGCGGCAGGCAAGAAGGTTCACTTTTACTTGAACTACTCCGGGGGCGAAGCGCGCCTCACCTACGGATACGGAGGTGGTGTCGACCTACTCAGTAGCGGCGCTGTGGCGGCCAACGCGTCCCTGACTCTGGCCCCTTGGGATCTGGCGATCGTCGAAGAGCGGTAAAGAGACGGGCGCACTGGTCAGTTGTCGTGCACGCGCCCGAGTGCAAGCGACCGGGCCGTTGAGCGACGACCCTCGATCACGCTCCGAGACGACTGGCGATCCCGCCAATGACATAAAAAAAGGTCCAGCCGCGGTAAAGCATACGGCTGGACCTCCTGCCCGAACCAGCTACCCGGCCCGGGCCTTAGCTGACTCTACCAACTACCAGTTCAGCCTGAGGCCGACCTGGATGTTTCGGGGCTCGCCGGTGGCCGACGTAACGTAGCCAAATGTTTTGGCGTTCGAAAGGCCAGTGCCGGGATTCGAGAAACGATGACGGTTGAACACATTCAGGAACTCCGCCCGCACCTGCAGCTTGGCTGCTTCGCCGAAGCTCCAATACTTCATGATCCCGATGTCCTCGTTCGCATAACCCCATCCACGCAGCGCATCGTAACGGCGTTTGCCGTTGCCAAGCTTGTGCGTAGCTTGCGCAGGGCTGGAAAAGGCGGCCGGGTTGAAGTACTGGTTGTTCGGATCGTTCTGAATAGCCGGGTCGAACTTCTGGGGATCGAACGAGCCGGAGAGGTCGACGCTCGGATCATAATTCGCGTAAACGGCGCCGTTCCATCCCGGGTAGTTCACATTCGGGGATACCCCGAGTGGCACACCCGACTGGTACTTGAAGATAGTGGTGAGGTTCCATCCGCCGATAACGGCATCCAGAACTCCGCTGTTGGACAGGTACCTGCGGCCCACTCCGAACGGTAACTCCCAGGCAGCCAGGCCCTTGAAAATGTGGGCCCGGTCGAAACTGGTGACCGTGTCGGCCTCGTAGTCGAGGTCGTAGACATCCTGCAGGCCGCCGGTCTGATCCCAGGTCTCGTCAAAGGCGGTCTCCGAGTTGGCCGTCGCCTTGGAGTAGTTGTACGACATATTTGCGGCAACGCTCGCGCTCATCCTCCTGGTCAGCGAGAACTGAAGCGAGTTGTAGGCAGACTCGCCGAGCGGGGCACCAACGCCGTAAATCGGGCCCCAGGTCACCGCTGCAACGTGCGGGTAAGGTGTAATTGCCATTCCAGCATTGCCGGACCAGCCGGCGTACGGATAAGGCACCCCCGCCGCTGCCGCGCTTCCCGCGTCCCACACCCAGGCCGTCGGATTCACTTTTGAATCCTCGTAGGCCGCACGGGTCGGCTGATTCCGGGTGAACGCACCGTTGTGAAGGCGACGTCCCTGGTTACCCATGTAGGTCGCCTCGATCAGGGTGTCGCGGGCGAATTCGTACTGCACGCTCACGTTGTACTGATGGGTATAGGCCATCTTCAGGCTGTCCGGATGCACCGCCACGACGCCCCATGGAAGCGCGTTCGGGTCCTTTGACGGGGCAACGAAGGCATCCGGGTAACCGGAGTCCCAGTTGAAGCGCGGACGGTTGCCGGTGGTCGTGACGGTATTCGTCCCTCGGTATCCAGGTGCAAACCCGTAAGGAACGCCGTTCCAGTACTGGATGCCGAGCGGGCTGTAGAAAATCCCGTAGGCCGATCTGAGCACGAGCTTGTCGGTTAGCTGGTACGCGATTCCGATGCGCGGCGCAAAAGCTTTCCAATCCTTGTTGCCTTCAAAGGAATCACTCGGGCTCTCTAGAAACTCCAGCGCTCCCTTTAGCCCGTACTTCGTGTTCACGATGTCCGGGTTGAAGTTGGCCCAGCGCCCGTACTTCTCGGTCAGCGGGCCGCTTTGATCCCAACGCAGACCCATGTTCAAGGTCAGTTTCGGGGTGACCTGGAAGTCGTCCTGGAAGTACAAGCCCACGTAATTGCGGCGCCCGTAAAGGTCAAACGTCACGTTCTTGGACGCGTTGTTGACCTCTCCCAGCAGGAAGCTCGCAAAACCGAACCCGACTTTGTTCGAGTTTGCGTCTCCGGGGATTCCAGTTGTGATGTTTGAGAAGCCGAAACTGAGAGTGTCGGTGCCGTTGTGGCTGTTGATCTGCTGGTGCCAGAACTCGCCGCCGAACTGGAAGTTGTGACGGCCGACGATCCAGTCCACCGAATCGTTGACGATGTAGGTGTTGCCGACGTAGTACCCGGCTGAGTTGTAACCGATGGCCTCGGTACCGACACCGTTAACGCTGGAGCCAAATCCGATCTCCGGGAAATGGCCGGCACCGGTCGAGGCGCCGAGACCGAGCTGGTCCGCCCAGCCGCCTTCCGACTGGGTCGAGAGGCTGGGGTTATTGTAGCGGTTGAACACGACTGAAAGGGTGTTGATCAGCGTCGGGGTGAAGGTGGTGTTGTTCGCCATGCGGGCACCCCGGTGGGTGACTTCCTGTTTGCGCGATTTGGCAAACGGGCCGCCCACGTTCGCTGAATCATTCGGATCCCACACCCCGCCTGCATCGACGAGAATGCGCGGTCGCTGTATCCAAATCAAGGAACCGGACAGCTTGTTGGCGTCGTTGATCTGGTGATCCCCCTTGATTGTCAGCTGGGTCTGGTGGAACCAGGGCGTATTGTAGTAGGTCCGCGCCGAATTGCTGGTGAGCAGCCCCGGCACCAGTGGCGTGTAGTGTTGCTTGTAAAGGTCAACGATCTTGGTCGAGACCTGGCTGAAACGGTTCTTCGGGATGATATTGCCAGGGAAGGGATCGGAAACCCACTTGCCACCCTCCTGGCGCATGGTCTTCGGATCGTAGATAGCGCCCTGGTAGATGGGCCGTCCGAGAGCATCCTTCCCGAGCTCGGTTGTCGTCAGCAGCTTGCTGAAGTCACCCTCCAGGAATTCCGGAATCGGAACGGTGACGTTCATGTCGCCCAGCTGGAGCCGTTCCTGGTTGAACTGCTCATAGGCGCCAAAGATGAACGTCCGGTTGCGGCCATCGTAGATCTTCGGGATGTACACCGGGCCGCCCAGACTGCCGCCGTAGAGGTTCTGGCGGTCACGCGCACGCTCCGAGCGGAAATCGTTTGGATTCCTGCTCAAGCGCCAGTTGTTCATCCAGGTGTTCGCGTTCAGGGCCTCGTTACGGGTGTAATAGAACGAGCTGCCATGGATGTCGTTGGTTCCCGACTTCAGGGCGAAGTTGAAGACCCCGCCACTTGTGTGCCCGTATTCGGCGGACATGCCGCTTGTCTGGACCTTGAATTCCTGCACCGCTTCCATTGTCGGGCTCGATTCACCGATGTGGCCCTGGATCTGCGATGTTGCGGAGATACCGTCAATCAGAACTTCCTTGCTGAAGGCCGGGCCGCCGCCGATGTAGGACGTCCAGTTGTCCCCCTCGACTGCGGGCGTGACGGCATAGGCGAAATTCTCGACCGACCGGCCACCCGCGAAAGACAGCGGCAGGTCGGTGATCGTCTCGCTCTGCATCACGGTCGACACCAAGGCATTGTCCTTGTTGATCAAGTCCGCATTGGCCGATACGGTCACCGTCTCGGAGATTTCGCCTGTCTCGAGAACGACGTCTATACGGGCCACCTGCGCGATCACGAGACCGATGCCGGTCCGGTCCGTGGTTTTGAAGCCGGTCAAAGAAAACTTGACTGAGTAAGAACCGATCGGAAGATTAGCGAGAGTATACAGTCCGAGATCGTTGGTGACAGTGGTCGTCTGGACACCGGTGTCCTGATTAGTTGCCACGACCTCGACTCCCGGAACAACTCCCCCTGTTGCGTCGGTGACTCGTCCATTGACGGTGGCCCTGTCCACCTGGCCGAATACCGGCAGTGCGAGCAGCGAGACTACGAACAGGATGAGTAATAGACGCCGCTGTGCAGCTCCTCTCATAGAGGACCCTCCTTCTGGGAAACGAATTGTCGGCGAGCCTGGGATGCGGGTTACCAAAAAAGTACTGTTACCCGAGTGGTGGACCCGCTTGAAATGCTACTTAGATTCGTGTTACAAAGAACGCCAATTTGCGACAAACGTTAACCATTTTGCGAACCTGGTATTTAGAACCGGATCTTACATGTCCGTAGACTTCCCCAAGGTGATGCTTTTGATCGAATCTTCCCGGTCTTCGGGCAGGGAACTGCTGCACGGGATCGTGAATTACGTGCGGTTGCAGGGTCCGTGGTCATTCTACTGGGAGCCGAGGGGTATGGGGCAGCCGGCCCCGGCCGGTGACTGGAGGCCGGATGGGATTATCCTCCGGGACTCTGAGCGGCTGGACGAAATACTGGCCTACCAAGTGCCAACGGTGGTGGTTGGTCACAGTAAAGAGCAAGTTCCCGGAATGGTCAACATCATCACGGATTCGGACCGCATCTCACGGATCGCTGCCGAACACCTGCTTGCGTGCGGTCTCACCCATTTCGCGTTTTGCGGTTTCGGTAACCGACCGTGGTCGCGAGCCCGATTGGGGGCATTTGCGGACCAGTTGCGCAAGGAGGGTTACGAAATGCTTTCCTATGAGAGCGACGAAAGGCCCCCGGGGTTGAACGGGTGGCAGCAGGAATCGGCGATGTTGGCGGCCTGGTTGATCAGTCTACCGAAGCCGGTCGGAATCATGGGGTGTAACGACGACCGCGCTCAGCAAGTAATTGAAGCGTGCAAGCTGGCCGGGCTCCAAGTGCCTGAAGAGGTGGCGGTCATCGGCGCGGACAACGACGAGCTGGTCTGTGATCTGGCTGATCCTCCTCTTTCCAGCGTGGCGATCAACTTCGAACGAGCGGGATACGAGGCGGCCACTGTCCTTGCCCGGTTGATGAGGGGAGAACAACTCGAACAGCCGCGAATCGATGTTCATCCGACTCACGTCGTGGAACGCCGTTCGACCAACATGACTGCGGTGGAAGACGCGCAGGTGGCACGCGCGCTTCAGTACATTCGCAGCCACTCGAGGGAGCCGATGCAGGTCGATGACGTCGTGCGCGCCGCGGGAGTCTCGCGACGAGTTCTCGAGAAGAGATTTCGCAGGGTGCTCCGCCGCTCGGTGCTCGAGGAGATCAGGCGTGCACGGATCGCCGAGATCACCCGCCTCCTGGTTGATACGGACGCTTCGGTCCTCTACATCGCCGTGAACACGGGCTTCACAGGAATCGAACACATCGCCCGCTATTTCCGTGCGTCGGTTGGGATGAGTCCCTCCGAATACCGCCGGTCCTACGGCAGGGTCTGATCGATTTCGGGTTGCGGATTTCGGATTGCGGATTGCGGACTTCGGATCTGCGAACCGAGGAATTCCGGGACTCGACACCAATCGCAACGGCAGAAGGAAGTCGATGGGCAAGCGGGTCGTCGAGCGGAACAGAACCGCAAACGGAGCGCTTTTTGCGGAGTGCGCGGATATCAATCCGGACGCGATGGGCTGGCTCCGAAGCTGGATGCTTTCGGGGAGAATCCGCGCACTGCGCACACGACGCTCCGTTTGCGGGTTCTGTTCCACTCGACGACCCGCTTGCTCTGGCGCATCATCCTCTGCTCCTGCCGTTTATGTGTCGGCACTTGTGAGAAGTCCGGATCAAGTCTTAAATCCGCAATCCGAAATTGGTCTAAGATGGCGCCATGAAGCGCGCGACTCTTGTGTATGGCCTGTTTGTCTCCGTCTGTCTGCTGTCCACCCCGCTCGCCGCCCAGGAATACGACGTCGTGGTCTACGGTGCGACTGCGAGCGGAGTAATGGCTTCCATTGCCGCGGCCAATGAGGGCAGCCGGGTCCTGCTTTTGGAACCAGGCAGATACGTCGGCGGGATGCTGACCGGAGGTCTCTCCCATACCGACTATGGTGACAGGACAGTGATCGGCGGGCTCGCCATGGAGTTCTACAAGCGAGTCGCCCAACACTACAAGACACATATCTTCTACTGGCGGGGCCCCGAGCCTCACGTCGGCGAGAAAATTCTCAAGGATTGGCTGGCCGATGCCGGTGTCACTGTTCGCTTCCAGAGCCGGGTGAACACCGTCGTGAAAGAGGAGCGAATCATCAAGAAGATCGTCCTGACTGACGGCACGGAGGTCTCCGCGAGGATTTTCATCGATGCGGGGTATGAGGGCGACCTGATGGCCCGGGCAGGCGTTACCTACACTTGGGGCCGGGAGGGCCGAGGCGACTACAACGAATCGTGGGCCGGGCGCCAGCCGGTCATGCAGACGAGCCACCAGATCGATGCCAGGCTC
>CAYQYP010000391.1:0-10670 GCA_964421755.1 uncultured Acidobacteriota bacterium | reverse complement strand
GGTAGTGGGCGACTTGCTCTCGAAGCTGCGATTCGACCACCGGATTCAGCCCGTTCGGTGGCTGAGTTGCAGTCAAGACCAAAAGGAACCCGTGGAGCAAGGTTACGAAAAGTGAGGTCCTCATTGTCTTCCTCTCACGCGATGGGGGAAAAAAGAACTCCGTCCCCTCTTCCGCCCCCCTCTTTCCCCCTCTTCCCCCCACTGAAAGCTCTGTCGACCGCGCTGGCGACCTTCAGAAACCGCGAACGCAAAAAGACGATCGCGGCCGCCCGATGGCCCCGCTGACTTGTGACGTTGGTCCTTTTCAGCGGGCGGACCGGGAACTATGATGGTCGCCGAGACACGGGTCTTGATCGAGTAATTTGGGTTCTCCGAGGTGAGGCGATGGCGGCAAAAAGAAGCCTGGCTGGCGAATTGTTGGTGTTTCTCTGGCAGAAGAAGATCTTCTGGCTTCTTCCCATGATCTTCGTGATCGTGCTCCTCGCGCTGGTTCTGGTTTTTGCGTCGGATGACGGCGTCGGTCCGTTCATTTACACGCTTTTCTGAAAAGGGGCGGTGTCGGTGACGAGCTTTTCCGCGCGCGGCCTGAGCGCTTTCATCTTTCTCTTCAGCCTGGTCCTCTCTTGTCTGATTGCGGAGGGCGGGTTGCGCCTCTTGGTCAAGCCCAACCCGGAAATGCTTCTGGAGCGCGGCTGGTACCTCCATCGAAGTTACCTGGAACCGGATCCGATGCTCGGGGTGAGGCGGCGCGCCAACGTTGACTTCTCCTTCCCTTTTGAAGAGCACGAGTCCGGAGCGCTGCGCTTCCAGACCAACAACCAGGGCCTGAGGAGGACTGAATCAACCAGCTACGAGAAACAACCGGGTGTCAAACGGATCCTTGCGCTTGGCGACTCTCACGTCGACGGCGCGGTCAATAACGAGGAGAACCTCACTGCACTGCTCGAAAAGGCGCTAGACCGGCCAGGCTCTTCCCGCTGGCAGGTGCTCAACGCTGCTGTCGGTTCTTATTCGCCCTACCAGAACTACCTTTGGTATCGCCATGCCGGGAAGCGCTATTCGCCCGACGTGGTTCTCTTCACTTTCTACCTGGGCAACGATCTCGCCGAGCTTGCCGCCCCAGAGCGACCGAGGCTGGTGAAGCGTTCCGGCCGGTTTGTGGAACTTGGACCGACTCCTGAAATGACCCGGGGGATGTTCCGGGGTGACGAAGCTGGTCTTGCGGCTCGTCTGGACCGGTATGCCGTCCGGAAATCGTATCTCTACAGCCATCTCAGAGGCCTGACCGCAAGAATCACGGTCTCTGCGGACCCGTCAAGGGACAGCAAGGCAGCCGTTGATTACATAGGCTGCGTGGCGCAGAGTCTGGGGCAGATCAGCTGGACCTCGCACAGGAAAGACTATGACCAGAATCTGGAGGTCTTTGCGGAGATCTTGCGGCGGATGCAGGCCGAGGTCCGGGGCGCGGGTGCTGAGCTCTGGCTTGTCGTTCTCCCGTCGCGCCTTCAGATTGAGCCGGAGCTCGACCGGGACCGAATTGAGAGCAAGTCGAGAGAACTGGGGCTCCGTGCGGCAGAACTCGGGTTCGAGGACAGGCTGGCGGAGGACCTTGCCCGAACGTCCAGAGTGATCGACGTGCCTGTCATAGACCTCCGTGCCGGTCTGCGGGCGGCCCATCAGCAAGAGGAGAAGCCGCTCTACTACCGGTTTGACTGGCACCTCAACCCGCTCGGTCACCGGGTGGTTGCCGAGCTGATTCACTCGGCGCTCCGGAACCGCCGTTAACCGTGGGTTCGGACCGGGTCGGACCGGGGTGGTCGGACCTGGGTGGGACCTGGGGGTCGGACCTTAACATTTCTTTCGCTGTCTTGCGTGAAACACTGGCGTCTTTTGCTTCCTCTCGCGTCTGCCGCCAACTTGACCCCTTCCCCGGAATAGACGTAGACTGCACATAGTTATCAATAGGACTCGCCTATTTCCCGAATTAGCAACTCACCGGCTCATTGGCATAGAGCGCCCAAGGGAGGTTCCCCATGTCGAGTCAAGGTCGGCCGACCGCCTTTCTACTGGCTGTCAGCCTCGTACTCGGTCTCTCCGCCTGCGGCTCGGAGACATCCGACCGCCCAACTTCTCTCCGTCTCGTCGATACATTCCGTGCCGAAATGATCAAAGGGACGCCCGATTCCATCGGCAAAATCGAGCCGTTGGCGTCGTGGGATTTCTCCAAACCCGGCCCGGTCAAGGCCAAGGAGGCGCCCGATACGCTGGGCTGGCAGGCTGGGCACGCCGTCACCTCCCTCACGCTCCAGAACGGCCGTCTGACGGGCCGCTCCACAGGGGATTTCCCGATCGTCTATGTCGCCCAAGCGGTCGAAAACGATGACCTCGTTCACGCCGTCGAGATCCGGATGCGCGCCAACAAAGGAGCTAACCTGAGCATTGGTTCGGCCATGGTGCGGCCACGTTCCCACGCCGAAGACAAACCCGACTTCAACGAGATCGTCGGAATGGCCCGACAGATGCCGTGGCCCGACAGCACGCCTTTGATAGCGGGAGAGGGATTCCAGACCTACACGCTTCAGCCGATGCGGCCAACCAGGGCCCGAAGCATGCGACACCTGATGATCCGCCCAACGGACGTGCCAGGTGCGGAATTCGAGATTGAATCGGTTCGACTGGTTTCCCGGCGAGAACATCTGGCCCGCATTCCGTCCGGGGTGGGATGGCAAGGGCTGGGCGACATCTACCACGAGACGCTGGTTGCCCGCAGTCCGGAGACGATCAACGTGGAAATCGATCTCGCCGACGATTCCTGGCTGGACCTGAATCTCGGCACCGTCGAATTCGCACCGGTGACGTTCAAGGTCAGTGCCGCGCCGGCCGGCGATTCGAAATCCGAACTGGTTCTGGAGCGGACGATCACGATGCCCCACCGGTGGGAATCGACACCGGTCGACCTGTCGAAATACGCGGGCGGAAAGGCCCGCCTGTCTCTTTCTCTGCAGAGCTCCCAGCCAGGCGCGTTGGGGTTTTGGGGAAGTCCGGTCGTGCGGCACAACGGGAATGCACCCGTGGTGGCCGAGAACAAAAAAGTTCCACAAGGCGTGATTCTGATCGTGGCCGACACACTGCGCCGCGATCACCTCAATTTTTACGGCTACAACAGGGAGACAGCACCCTTCCTGGCCCGTCTGGCGCGAGAGGGCGCCCTGTTCAAAGACACCGTGTCGCAGGCGACGTGGACGAAGGTCTCGGCCCCGGCAATCATGACCTCGCTTTATCCGACTGCGCACGGGGTCACGGAATTCACTGACAGGTTGCCGGCGGCCGCAAATACCATGGCCGAGGTGTTCCGGAATTCCGGCTACGCCACCGTTTCCTATTCGTCGGTCCTTTTCACCGGGAAGTTTACGAATCTGCACCAGGGTTTCGAGGAACTGCACGAGTCGAACTCGGTTTCCGACCCCGAGTCGAGCAAGACAGCCCGAGAGTATGTCGACCGTCTGACCCGATGGCTCGATGTGCACAAAAACGTCCCGTTCTTCGCATTCCTCCACGTCTTCGATCCACACGACCCCTATGAGCCCTATCCGCCTTACAACGGGCTTTGGGCCGACCTGGGGAAGAAGGAGGAGCACCTTGAGCACCTGAAGAAAGTCCGGAAGGTGATCAAGGACCCCCTCATGAAGAACTTCGGAATGCCAAACCGGCAAGAGCTGACGGAAGCCGGTATCAACCCCGACGAATACGTCCGTTACGACAGGGACTGGTACGACGGATCGATTCGCGCCCTGGACGCCGAAATCGCCCGGCTGCATGAGCGACTTCGGGCACTCGGGCTGAGCGACAAGACCCTGATCGTATTCACCAGCGACCACGGCGAGGAATTCCTGGAACACGGCAAGATGTTCCATGGCCAATCGGCCTATGGCGAGCTGAGCCAGGTCCCGCTGTTCTTCCACCTGCCCGGCCTGGTGCCGGCGACTGTCGTCAACGAAACGGTTGAAAGCATCGACATCATGCCGACGGTTTTGGCGCTGGCCGGCCTCAAAGAACCCGGCAAACTGTTGGGCCGCAGCCTGGTCCCGGCCATGTCGGGACGTCGGCAGACGGACCAGATGACCACGGGCTCGAGCGCGGTTGCCCACGCAAACAACAACAATCAGCCGCGTCCGGCGGTCACCGAGAAGGCTCCGACCAAGATGATCGGAGGCCCACCACCCAGGGAGAGCGGGTCCGTGGCGGTAATCTGGAACGGCTGGAAGCTGATCCACAATTTCGAAAGGCCGCAGGGAAGCCCTGAATTTGAGCTCTACAAACGGACCGAAGATCCACTGGACCAGCACGATCTCGCCGACGCAAATCCGGACCAAGTGAAGCTGATGCGTCCCATGATCGACGCCTGGCGCCAGCGGGCGGAGGCGGCTCGCCTCCCCAAAGACGACAGCGGTCAAAACCTGTCGAAAGAGGAACTGCAGCGGCTGCGGAGCCTGGGATACATCAAATGAGCGGACTATCGTTCGTTCGAGAAGCTGGAGCGCGAACGGGACGTCCGCGATCCCAGTGCGGACGGGACAGCCGCGCTCCAGGAATGCGCTTCTACTTCATCCTCGCGTTCGCGCTTTTCGTAGTCCTCGTAGCCCCCCAAAGTACGAACGCGTACATTGGTCCGGGAGCCGGCATAGCTTTTGTCTCTTCCTTCCTGGTTATCCTGACGACTCTGTTTCTCGCCTTTGTGACGCTTCTGACCTGGCCTTTCCGATGGGCGGTCCGAGTAGTCAAAGGGCGTGCTGCATTTCGGCGCAGCAGGGTCAAGAAGGTGATCATCGTGGGGCTGGATGGCCAGGATCCACGGCTTACGCGTCAATTCATGGACCAGGGGCTCCTTCCAAACTTCGTCAAACTCAAGAAAATGGGCAGCTACTCCGATCTTGGCACCACATATCCGGCGGAGTCCCCGGTTGCGTGGTCTTCGTTTCAGACCGGGTGCAACCCGGGGCGGCACCGAGTCTTCGATTTCCTGGTACCCAACCGCAAGTCCTACCTCCCGGAGCTTTGCTCCGCGCGCATCGAGCCACCGACGAAGTACCTGTCCTTTGGGCGCTATAGAATCCCGCTCGGAAAGCCGAAGATCCAGTTCGAGCGCAAGAGCCAGTCATTCTGGAAAATCCTGAGTGACCACGGGGTGTTCAGCACCGTCATTCGCGTCCCGATCAGTTTCCCTCCAGAGAAATTCAAGGGACTGCTTCTCTCCGCGATGTCTGCCCCCGACCTCCTGGGGACGCAGGGGACCTTCTCGTACTATACGAGCGAGGATGCCGAGCGCAGCCGGTTTACCGGAGGCCACCAGGTGACGGTAGAGCGAAACAACGGAACGGTCACGAGCTTCGTGCGCGGCCCTGCCAATCCCCTTCTGAAGACCGGCGGCGAAATGAAGATTCCGTTCTCGGTCCTGGTCGGGAACAACGGCGACCAGCCCCTTCTGAGGCTGAACGGCCATCGCTACCCGCTCAAGCTCAGGGAATTCACGCCTTGGATTCCGCTGGAGTTCAAAGCGGGTCTCGGGATGAGAGTGCGGGGGATGTCCCGTTTTTATCTGAAAGAGACGCGTCCGCATTTCAAGCTCTACATGACGCCTGTCAATATCGCCCCGGATAAGCCTGCCCTGCCGATCTCGCAGCCGGCGACGTACTCGATGTACCTGGCGAAGACCCAGGGCCTCTTTTCAACCCTTGGACTCGCAGAAGATACCTGGGCGCTCAACGAACGCGTTCTCGACGAGGAAGCTTTCTTGCTCCAGGCCTATTCGATTCATGAGGAGCGGGAACGGATGCTTTTCGACGCGATCGAGAACACGACAAGGGGCGCAGTAGTATGCGTTTTCGACATCACCGACCGGATCCAGCACATGTTCTGGCGGTATCTCGAGGAGGACCACCCGGCCAATCGGGATAAAGAGGCGGATCAGCACCGCGACGAGATCCGAAAGCTTTACCAGCGGATGGACGACCTGGTGGGCCGGGTATTGCAGACGCTTGACGACGATACAGTGCTCGTCGTGATGTCCGATCATGGATTCAGCTCGTTTAAGCGAAGTGTCAGCCTCAATTCCTGGCTCTATCAGAACGGTTATCTGGCGGTCAAAGACCAGCCGACCGGGGAAGAGTGGTTCCATGACGTCGACTGGAGCCGGAGCCGCGCGTACGCGGTCGGGCTTGGCGGAATTTACCTGAACCTGGCAGGCCGGGAGGCCAAAGGCATCGTTTCCACAGAGGAAGCTCAAAGTGTCAAGGACGAGATTGTGGCTAAGCTGCGCGAGCTTACCGATCCTCAGTCAGGCGCCCGAGCCGTTCGCGACGTCTATGATACCAAGCGAATCTACCGTGGACCGTACGCGGGGGAAGGGCCCGACCTGATCGTCGGTTTTGCTCCCGGATACCGAGTGTCATGGACGTCCGTGACGGGTGCGGTGGCCCCGTGCGTCTTCGAGGACAACACCAAGAGCTGGAGCGGGGATCACTGCCTGAATCCGCCGGATGTGCCGGGGATCTTCTTCACAAACGCCAAGATCAAAGCCGACAGCGTGAACATCATGGACGTAGGCCCCACTGTTCTCGATCTCTTTGGTGTTCCGGTTCCTGACCAATGTGACGGGCGATCCGTCATGCCCGGAGGAGGGGCGACGGCATGAGAGCTGGGTTCAAGGTCATTTCGGTAGCCTTCCCGACAACCGTGCTGGCCTTTCTGGCCTTGGGGACAGTCGACCGGAACCAGGAACCGGCCAAGAAGGTCGTGATCCTGGGGATCGACGGCATGGACCCGCAGATCCTCAAGGGCTTCGCGGAAAAAGGACTACTGCCGAACTTCAGCAAATTGATGGCGGATGGGGATTTCAAGGCGCTTCAGACGACAATGCCCCCGCTCAGCCCGGTCGCCTGGTCTACGTTCATAACCGGAATGGACCCAGGCGGCCATGAGATTTTCGACTTCATCCATCGGGATCCGAAGACGATCATGCCTGAATTTGCGATGGCCCGGACGATACCCTCGGACTGGACGGTCACACTCGGTTCCTGGGTGATTCCACTGCGGGGTGGACGAATCGAGTCAATGCGCCGTGGGCGGGCGTTCTGGGAATTGCTCGAGGAGCAGGGTGTGCCCACAACCGTGTACCGGATGCCTTCGAACTTCCCCCCCAAATCCGAGGGGCACACGCTGTCCGGGATGGGCACGCCGGACATTCTCGGCACCCCGGGCACATTCTCTTTTTACACCGACCAGCCTCCTCCCGGAAGCGAAGAGATCAGCGGGGGTAGAGTCTTCCAGGTGGCCGTCCGCGACCATAAGGTGGATGCCCAGCTCTTGGGCCCTGAGAACAGTTTTCGAACCTCGGGCGGGAACATGACCGTGCCATTCGAGGTTTTCCTGGATCCTGAACAGCCGGTGGCCAAGTTGCTCGTCCAAGACCACGAGCTGGTGCTGAGGGAAGGCGAGTGGAGCGATTGGGTCCGGGTCGATTTCGAAGCACTGCCCTACGTGGTTGGCGTGAGCGCAATCGGCCGGTTCTATCTGCAGCAGGTGCGTCCCAGTTTCAAGCTCTACGTGACGCCGCTGCAGATCAATCCCGAAGACCCGGCCATGCCGATCTCCGAGCCGGAGGACTGGGTTGCCGACCTGCAACGGGAGCTGGGTTACTTCTACACCCAGGAACTCCCCGAAGACACCAAGGCTTTCTCGGCCGGGATTTTCAGCGGCGAGGAGTTTTGGGAGCAGTCGCAGTTCGTCTTCAGAGAGAGCCGCCGGGCGCTTGATTACGCTTTGCGGAATTTCAAGGAAGGGCTCCTTTTCTTCTACTTCTCCAGCGTCGATCAAGGTTCGCACATGTTGTGGAGTTACAGCGACGAGAAGCACCCGGGGTTTCGACGCGACGCCAAGCTGTCCGGCGCGATCCAAACCCTCTACCAGGAGATGGACGAGGCGCTGGGTAAGGTCATGCGGTCGATCGATGACGACACGACCCTGATTGTCATGTCTGACCACGGTTTTAACCCTTTTTACTGGGAAGTGAACCTGAACTCCTGGCTGGTTGAAAAAGGTTACGTCCACTTGAATGACCTCTCACTGCGGGATGGCGTCACGCTTTACCAGAACGTCGACTGGTCGAGGACCGAGGCATATGCCCTTGGGCTGAACGGCATCTACGTGAACCTGAGAGGGCGCGAAGGCAACGGCGTGGTTTCCCGGGGCGCCGAGTACGATAGCCTGCTCGATCGCCTCGAGGCGGACCTTCTGGCGATGGTTGACCCACGGAACGGCAACCACCCTGTAACCCTCGTGACCCGCACCAGGCGAGACCTGAAGGGGACCAACCCTGATACGGGACCCGACCTGATCGTGGGCTACAACCGGGGTTACCGGAGCTCCTGGAAAAGCCCGTTGGGTGAGTTCCCGCGAGAGATCTTCATCGACAACCGCGACCCGTGGAGTGGCGATCACAGCGTGGATTACCGATTGGTGCCCGGGGTTCTCCTCTCGAATCGAACCATCAGCATGGAGAAGCCGGCTCTTTACGATCTGACGGTCGGCGTCCTCGATGAATTCGGAGCTGAGAAACTCCCTGCGATGATCGGAAAGGACTGTCTGGATTAGCCCCTGCGGCGGGGCCGATTTACGGACTTTTTGGGCTGCGACGGCTGAAGCGTTTGCTTGGTATAGGAGTGAGGCGAGTTATGTTTGGATCCAAGGTCAAAATCGACAAGAACCTTTTGGAGAAGGTCCAGAAGTACGCAAAGATCGCCGGCTATTCGTCGGTCGAAGAATTCGTGACGCACGCTTTGGAAAAAGAGGTGGCAAAACTCGAAGACGCCGGTTCGGAAGAGGAAATCAAAGAGAGGCTGAAGGGCCTGGGATATATTTCGTGAAGGATGGGGCACGGGGAATGGTCCTGGAGCTAATAAATAACGTCATCACTGGGCTTTTTGGTGTGCTGTTCTGGCCCTTGAGAATCCTTCCACCCCTCTGGGCCTTGATCGTGGTCTCGGTGGTGACGGGTGCGGTTATGGTCTGGATCTTCGGCCGGCTATCCAGACAGGATCAGATAGGCCGGGTGAAGGACCAGATCCGGGGCAAGCTCTTCGGAGTTCGCCTCTATCAGCACGAGATCGGTGTGGTCCTCAGGTTCCAGCGCCAGATACTTCGCCACACCCTCACCTACATGACTCTGTCGCTGCTCCCGATGGTCGTTCTGCTGATCCCGCTGTCACTGGTCATTGTTCAGCTGAACCTCTACTTTGCGAACAGGCCTCTCCGTCCCGGAGAACAAGCCCTGGTGAAGGTAACGGTTGGGGATCTGTCGCTTCTGCATAACACGCCGCTGGCCCTGAAAGGCGATCGATCGTTTGTCGTTGAAACACCACCGGTGCGCGCAGTAGCGGCGAACGAAGTCGCTTGGCGGATCAGGGCCTTAGAGCCTGGACGCCATTCGCTGAAGGTCCAGATCGGAGACCGCGAAGTCGAGAAGGATCTCCAGATCGGCGCGCGATGGGGGGCGGTTTCATCACTGCGAACCGCGAGCTGGCTTGACTTTCTACTCTACCCGGCCGAACCTCGGCTTGAGGCGCAGACGGGGATCAGTGCGGTGGAGATCGTCTATAAAACGCTTCCACTTCAGCTACTCGGCTGGAATCTGGATTGGCTCATTGTCTTCTTTGTCCTGTCGGTGGTCGCGGGTTTTGCGCTCAAAGGCGTCCTTGGAGTTCAGTTGTAAACTAAGCGGGTGGAGGTTCTGTGCGCGCTCTATTGAAGTTTTTCGGCGGAAACAGCAAGGGCGACCCGATCATCGTGGTTTCCGGCCTTCCTCGATCGGGTACGTCCATGCTCATGAAAATGTTGCAGGCCGGCGGGGTCGAGATCTTCGAGGACGGCCAGCGGCAGGCCGACGAGGACAATCCACGAGGCTATTTCGAGCTCGAGAGAGTCAAGAACCTGCACAAGCAGGCAGATAAGGGCTGGCTCAAGGAAGCGAGGGGCAAGGCCGTCAAAGTCATCTCGCAATTGCTGCCCGAGCTCCCTCCCGAAAACAACTATCACGTCCTATTCATCAATCGTAATCTCGACGAAGTGCTCGCGTCGCAGAACAAAATGCTCGTCCGCCGAGGCGAAAAAGTAGACCCGTCAGCGGATGCGCGGATGCGCGAGCTTTTTGAGAAGCACCTGAAGAAAACAAAGGCCTGGCTGCCCTCGATGAAGAATTTCCAGGTGCTCGAGCTTGAGTACAGCCAGGTGGTTTCGAACCCTCTACCTGAAGCGGGAAGGATCCGCTCGTTCCTGGATCGCGACTTGGACCTCAACCGAATGGCATCGGTCGTGGAAGAGGCACTTTACAGAAATCGCGCCGCCGCGACGGTCCCACCTACGGCATAATGCCCCCTCACTGGCTTCCTAGTTCATAAACCCGCCTTCGCGAGCACTCTTCGGGGGTCAAGGGGAGCCCGAGGCGTCTCTCGTTGGTCCGACTTCCAAGTCGGACCTTCGGCACGCGGCAGCTGGCTCGATGTTGCTTGCGGTGCGTAGTGTCCGACTTGGAAGTCGGACCGACGTATAATCCCAGTGCCTATGATTCGAGCCATCATTTTTGACATGGATGGGGTGCTTACGGATTCCGAGCCGGT
>CAYQYP010000390.1:0-19569 GCA_964421755.1 uncultured Acidobacteriota bacterium | reverse complement strand
TGAAGAAGAGCAAACCGTTGGACAGAGCAAGATTAGTGTTTGGTAGAGAATCAGAAAGGGTCTGTTCCCAGCGGATTTCGCCGGTTTCGAGCTTGACAGCCGCCAGACGATCGACTCCCTGGAGGAAAACGAGATCGCCGGAAGCTACCCTTGGCCACGCCGGTTCACCGACTCCTGGGGTTGCCCACAGCGCCTGTCCGTCCTCAATCCTGACTGCTTGCACCCCGGTTGTACCGCCGCTCGCCAAGATGGCAATCCCCCGGGAATAGGCAGGAAGAGACACCTGCTCCGTCGTACTCCAAAGCTGCGCTGCTTGTCCGGATTCCTGACCGCTCGGCGTATAAAATCTGTAGCGACCATACTGATGGTCGACGAGGAACCCGCCCTCGGTCGGGAAGAAGTCATAAGCCGACGGACCGGCTATTTGGTCGCTCCCCGCCAAAACAAACGGCGGTCCGAACCTGTCCACACTCGAGTAATGATAGTCCCGACTGGGATTCACTCCCGGCATGGGAGAGTGGACCCATAATTGCGGCCAGACTGTCCCGACGGACAAGGTGATCAACATAGTGCAGAGGGCCCCGCGCCTCGTGTTCATGGTACGTACTCTCCGGCCGAACCGTGGGGCTGTCAAGCAAGAAGCGAAAAATATAGCATTATGATTCGGGCGACGTTCCGAGATGGGAAGTATCTAAGTCGAGGCACTGCGCCGGATCATGAAGAAGAACGAGCATCCGGATCCGAGTTCATCTTCTGTAAACCGGCCGGCAAGCGGTTCCGTTCGATCAGAACCGCTTTTCAAACGGCGTGCCGGAATGCTAAGCTATCCCACGTTACGCGAAAAGCAAGAGGGGCCGCTAGCTCAACTGGCAGAGCAACTGACTCTTAATCAGTAGGTTTCAGGTTCGATTCCTGAGCGGCTCACCACACTCCTTCCGATCAGTCGGCGCCGACGGGCTGTCTGGACACCAACTCCACGATCTCGCGACAAAAAGCCGGAAGATCCTCGGGCGAGCGGCTGGACACCATGTTGCGGTCAACAACAACTTCCTCGTCGACCCATTGTCCGCCGGCGTTCGTTATGTCGTCCTTGATACCCCGGGACGAGGTGCAACGGAACCCCCGGAGGATACCGGCCGAGACCGGAATCCATCCCCCGTGGCAGATGTGGGCGACCGTTTTTTCGGCCCGGAAGATGTCTCGCGTTAGCTCGAGCACCTTGGGGAGCCGGCGAAGCTTGTCAGGAGCGAAGCCTCCGGCGATGACAAGGGCATCAAAATCGTCTGCTTTCACTTCATCTATGGCCTCGTCAGCGACGCAGGGGTAGGTATGCTTGCCGTGGTATGTCTTCCCTTTTTCCGGCCCCGCGACAGTGACTCTTGCACCGGCCTCCGTCAGGCGGAGCTTCGGGTACCACAGCTCGAGGTCCTCGTAGAGATCCTCCACGAACATCAGGATTCTTTTGCCTTTGAGACTCATTCGACGCACCTCCTCGAAACCATATTAGTGCGCCGGATTTCGGGAGGCAAAACTGTCCTGGACACCGTCCCCGGCTGGCGCCTCCGAGGTCCCGCCTCGCAGTTTACTTGCGCCTGTCATCTTCTTCTGATCAAATCTCGTGTATGAGCATCGCTTGGACGTCCTCCCCGGAAGCCTCGTTCGCGCTCGACTTTGCGATGAAGGCGGGCCCGCTCGCCGGCCGGATCGAGCGAGAAACGAAGGTCGACTCCCTTACCAAGACGGACCTCTCTCCCGTGACCGTGGCGGATTTCGCAGTCCAGGCGCTGGCGGGTTGCTTGCTCCGAAGAGCGTTCCCGAACGATGTGCTGGTCGGCGAGGAAAGCGCCGCGATGCTGGCCGAGGCCGGCAACAATCACTCGCTGGCGGAAATCACCCACTTCTTGACCGAGCTGATTCCCGAGGCAACCCCCGACCTGGCGTGCGAATGGATCAATCACGGGACCGCAACGCCGGGCGATCGGTTCTGGACGCTGGATCCGATCGACGGAACCAAGGGTTTCATCCGGGGCCACCAGTACGCGACTGCACTTGCCCTGGTCGAAAAGGGACGCGTCAGCCTGGCAATCCTCACCTGTCCGAAACTCGCCGTGACGCCCGGCAACGCCGTCGTGGTGCCGTCCGGAGAGGGCTCGGTGCTCTTCGCGGTGCGAGGCGGAGGGGCTTGGACGATGCGGATCGGAAGCAGGGACATGATCCGCCTGCGGGTCTCGTCATCTGCGAACCCGGAACAGGCCGTCCTGGTCCGGTCCTATGAGGACAGCCACACGGATACAGAGCAGATTCGCAGCCTGGTCGAAATTCTAGGGATAGTCGCAAAGCCGGTTCGAATGGACAGCCAGACAAAGTACGCCTTGATTGCCGGTGGTATCGCCGACGTCCTGCTGCGCGGCCAGCCGCCCAGGAGCCGCTACGCCCCCAAAATCTGGGATCACGCCGCCGGGACACTCATTGTCGAAGAAGCCAGGGGGACGGTCAGCGACCTGCAAGGGCGCGATCTCGATTTTTCAGCAGGCCGCACTCTCGCCCGAAACGATGGAGTTCTTGCAACCAACCGGGAACTGCACGCGCCGGTCCTGGACGCGTTGCGGAGAATCACGGAAACCACGGAAACCACGGACAAAAGCCGATGACACGGAAACCACGGACATAGAGTTCCGTGGCTTCCGTGTCATCGCTTTTGTACGTGTTGTCCGTGTGACGCCATCAGCTTCGCCACATCGTCCACCGCCTCGAACATGCGATCGAGGTCCGCGTCCGAGTGAGCTGCCGACACCGAGCCCATCCCGTGGACCGTGTGGACGCCGCGGGTGACCAGGGCAAGTCGGAGCACTCTCTCCCGCATGTCGGGGTCGCACACTTCCGTGTTCCAGTTCTCTTCGGGGTTACGAATCTCCGTGCGGCCATCGCTGGGGAATTGGATCATTCCCATCGAGCTCCCCGGTACCACCCTGTTCGGATGCCCGGTGCAAACGGCGTGGATGCCTCGTCTCGCGAAGATTCTTGGCACTTCCTCCCGGATCCTTGCGCCCAGTCGGTTAATCTTCGGATAGATTTCCTCCCGATGAGCCGCCAGGTGACGGAGCATGGTCAAGCCGGCTTTCACGGTCGCCGGGTGCGCAGAGAATGTCCCGCCTTCGAACCTGACTCTGCGGGCGCCGGCTTTCGGGTCGCAGAGCTCCATGATCTCGGCGCGACCGGCGAGCGCGGTAATGGGCATGCCTCCACCCAGGATTTTGCCAAGCGCGGTCAAATCCGGTTTGATTGCGTAAAGCTGGCTGAGGGCGCCGGGATGGAACCGAAACCCCGAGATTATTTCGTCCAGGATGAGTATTGCGCCGTACTGAGTCGTCAGCTCGCGAGCCCGTCGGAGGTATTCGGGGTCGAGGAAGAGGAAGCCACCCTCCCCAATAAACGGCTCGACGATAAAGCAGGCGATCTTGTCGCCGCATTGCCTGAAGGTCTGCTCGAGGGCTTCGACGTCGTTGAAGCGGGTCGTGATGATTTCCTCCCCGCAGGATGTGTGCAGTCCCGCCGACTCGCGTGAGCTGAGGCCCTTGTCGTAGGCGGTGATGCCCTTCAGCAGGTACGGCTGCGAACCGTGCCATCCGCCCGCTGCTTTTAGTGCGAGCGAACGGCCCGTTGCCCCTCGGCTCAGCATGACTGAGTACAGAGTGCAAAGCGCACCGCTGGTGGTGAAGCGTACTCGCTCGAACCCGGTCAACTTGCACACTTCTTCCGCCAGTTCAGCCTGCGGCGCGCCTGGGAATCCGGTGTGCAGCCCTTCGCCGGTCTGCAAGCTTTTGGCCAGCAGGTCGGTTATCTGAGGAGGATTGTGGCCAAGAATGTTGGCGTAGTGACCCTGCCAGAAATCAAGGTACTCATTGCCATCGAGATCCCAGACGTAGGCGCCTTTGCACCGGACGTCGTAGAACGGGTACGGTTCAAACAGCCTGAGGTTGTGGCTTCCGCCCCGGATCTGGTACTGAATTGCCCGCTCGAAGTGGCGTTTGGACTTGGGGGTTCGATTCTCGTAATCCGCGACCAGTGCTTCCCAGAATGCTTGCTTGTCCATGGTGCGCGCATTATATTCTGACGGCGGGCGAAACCCAACCGCGTGGGTTCGACGTAGGTGTCCGGCTTCCAAGTCGGCCCCCGTCCCACTTGGGAGGGGGACCCATACTGAAAGGCAAACTTGAACGACCGAGAGACGCAGGCGCTGGCGCCACCAGCGGACCAGACCGCTAAGAAAAAGGACGGGTGTTTTTACACCGTCAATACCCTGATGATCCTTCTGTTCGCGATCCCGGTCCTCGTTCTCATCGTCGTCGGAGTTCTCAAAATTCTGGGCTGGATCTTCCCCGAACAGCCGTAAACGACGGAAACAGACGCGTTTCTAGACGCCAATTGCTCGCCTTTTTTCATTTCCCAGTGAGTTAGAATAAGACAATGGATATCCAGATCGAACTAGAAGACATCAGTACCGTCAAGAAAAAGCTCAAGGTCCAGATTCCCGCCGATAAGGCTCACAGCGAGTTCTTGAAGATCGCGAACGAGTTCAAGCAGCATGCCAGGCTGCCCGGCTTTCGGCCGGGAAAGGCACCTCTCGAACTGATCAAGAAGCGGTTTGGCAAAGACATTCGCGGCGAAGTCATCCAGAAGCTCGTGCCGGACAGCTATAACAACGCCATCAAGGAAAAGGGAATCGAGCCCCTGGGTGAGCCGCATCTGGAGAACCTGGCGTATGAAGAAGGTCAGCCGCTGACTTACGAGGCTCATTTTGAGATCAGCCCGACCGTTCCAGTCCCCGCGTACAAGGGGATCGAGGTCAGCGTCTCGCACGCCGCCGTCTCGGATGAAGATGTGGCGAAGGAACTTGAAAGACTCCGCGAAGCAAATGCCAAGCTGGTACCGGTGGAGGATCGCCCCGCTCAGGACGGGGATCATGTGATGATCGACCTTAACGGAGAGTACGTCGTGGAAGAAGGCCATTCGCACGGTCATGCTCACCAGGCGATCGACCAGGAGAATGTGCAGGTGGATTTGGGAAACGAATCCAACCACCAGGCGTTTAACGAGGCGCTGCGCGGACTCAATATCGCCGAAGAGCGAACCTTCGAGGTGGAATACCCGGGGGACTACCAGGATAAGAAGCTCGCAGGGCATCGAATCCGGTTCACTGCCGAGGTGACCGACATCAAGAAGAAAGTGCTCCCCGAGTTGAATGACGAATTCGCGAAGGACATGGGGCAGGAGGGAATAGAGGCGCTGCGCCAGAAGACGCGGGAAGACCTCGCGGTTCTTCGCGAGAAGAACCGCGAGAGCGATATCAAGAAAGAGTTGATTAAGAAGCTTGTCGCCGCCAGCTCGTTCGATGTCCCGGACGTCCTGATCGAGGACCGGGTCGATGATCGACTTCGCGACCTGGCATATAATATTGCTGCACAGGGCATCAACCCCGGAAAAGCCAACATCGACTGGGCAAAGGTTCGTGCCGATCTCCGGTCGGAGTCCGAAAAAGACGTCCGAGCGTCATTGATCCTCGGTGAGGTGGCGAAAGCGGAGGGGATCGAGGTCGCCGACGGCGACCTGGATGCGGAATTTGCGAAGATGGCCGAATCCATGAATCAGCCGGTTGAGAAGGTGCGGCAGATCTACAGCAAGGAAGGCCGGATGGAGGGCTTGCGGGAACAGCTCCGTAAGCAGAGAGCCTTGGACGCGGTAATGCGGGAAGCGAAGATCGTAGGGTAACCTACGGGGACACACTCGAATTGCGGGGTAATTTCGGGGACACAAAACTTAATTCCTTTGCTTGCGCGTGTCAGTGCCCGACAGGCTGGGAATTAAGTATTATGTCCCCGAAATTGCCAATACACGAAGGGACGCACGGCATGGCACTTATTCCAATGGTTGTGGAGCAGACCAATCGCGGCGAGCGAGCTTATGACATCTATTCGCGTCTGCTGAAAGACAACATTATCTTCGTCGGCACTCCGATAGACGACAACGTCGCCAACCTGGTGACCGCACAGCTGCTGTTTCTCGAGGCCGAAGACCCGGACAAGGACATCTCCTTGTACATCAATTCGCCGGGCGGCTCTATCACCGCCGGTCTGGCCATCTACGACACGATGCAGTTCGTGAAGAATGACGTGACGACCATCTGCCTCGGCCAGGCGGCGTCCATGGGGGCGCTGTTGCTCGCAGCCGGAAGCGTAGGGAAGCGCTTCGCGCTCCCGAACAGCCGGATCCTGATCCACCAGCCCGCCATGTCCGGGCTGTCCGGGCAGGCAACCGATATCGATATCCACGCTCGCGAGATCCTGCGGATGAGAGAGACCACGAACCAGATCCTGTCCAAGCACACCAAACAGAAGCTGGACCGCATTGAGCGGGACGTCGAGCGCGACTACATAATGAACTCAGAGCAGGCGCGCGACTATGGTATAATCGACATGATCATCGAAAAGCACACGTAGCCGGGTCTTGCTGTGCCACGAAGTGTTCGGTGCCCGCTGAGGCTCGATGTCGAAGTGCTGTAGGGGGTTGTGAGTGAAAAGGGACGGAGAGGATGTCCTCCGCTGTTCGTTCTGTAACAAGAGCCAAAACGACGTCAAAAAGCTGATTGCTGGACCTACCGTTTTCATCTGCGACGAATGTGTTGACGTCTGTAACGAAATCATCTCCGATGATATTACCGCCGAGGCCGCATCCATTCGGGAGGCTCTGCCCAAGCCCGCCGAGATAAAAAATTTCCTCGATCAATACGTCATCGGCCAGGATCTCAGCAAGAAGAAACTGGCGGTCGCGGTCTACAACCACTACAAGAGAATCAAGATCGGGCGACGTCGTCATCAGGACGTCGAGCTGAGCAAGAGCAACGTGCTTCTGATCGGACCGACCGGGACCGGGAAGACCTTGCTGGCCCAGACTCTGGCGCGGATGTTGTCAGTCCCGTTCGCGATCGTCGATGCAACGACGCTCACCGAAGCCGGGTATGTCGGTGAGGACGTCGAGAATATAATCCTGAAGCTCCTGCAGGCGGCCGGCGGCGACCGCGAGCGCTGCATGCAGGGGATCATCTACATTGACGAGATCGACAAGATCTCCCGCAAAGACGAGAACCCCTCAATCACACGCGATGTTTCTGGCGAGGGTGTTCAGCAGGCCCTTCTGAAGATACTGGAGGGCACTGTGGCCAACGTTCCACCCCAGGGCGGGCGCAAGCACCCGCACCAGGAGTTCGTCCAGATCGACACGACGAACATCCTCTTTGTCTGCGGGGGAGCGTTTGTCGGTTTGGAGAAGGTCATCCGCAAGCGGCTGGGGAAGAGCTCCATGGGGTTCCGGTCTAATCTGACCGATAACCGGTGGAAAAAGGAAGAGGACGCGAACATCCTCACACACGTGCTCCCCGAGGATTTGATCCGGTACGGTCTGATCCCGGAGTTCGTGGGTCGACTCCCGATCGTTTGCACGCTGCACGAGCTCGATCGCGCGGCGTTGATGGAGATTCTGGTCAAACCGAACAATGCCCTGATTCGCCAGTACCAGAAGATGTTCGAATTCGAGAACGTTTCCCTCCGGTTCACGGACGATGCACTCAAGGCCATCGCCGACATGGCGCTGGAGCGGAAGATCGGCGCGCGCGGCCTGCGGCTGATCACCGAAGACTTGATGCTCGACGTCATGTACGAGCTCCCATCCGCCAAGAAGGTCAAAGAGTTCGTCGTGACCCGGGAAATGGTCGAGAACAAAGAAGTGGTCTTCAAGCTCCTTGAAAAAGCCGGTTAATCGCAGCCCGTTGGCGGTTGAAGAGGTGGCTTTCCTTCGCGCATTGCCTGGCGCAATCAGAGAGGTGGCCCTCCGGAGCTCACGTTCGACTGATCATTCCAGCCAGTCCTTTGACAATCAACCGCGGAAAGGCTGACGCTATGAGGTAGTCCGACTTCCAAGCCGGACGAGTCCCACTGGAAGCGGGACTATTTGGGCTGCGGCCGGCAGGGGGGCGCGAAACTTTGAAACCGTCGGCCTTTTCTTGAATCTTTAATTACGAGCGACGGGGCTCCATCAGTCCAACAGTTGCTTCCACCCCAGAAACGATGAAGCGACCTCCAACATTGGATAAAGGAAACAATGAACGAATTTGAAGGACAAGTCAGGCAAAACTACCCGATGGTACCGATCCGGGATGTAGTCGTCTTTCCGTATATGATGGTGCCGTTTGTAATCGGTCGGGCATCCTCGGTCATGGCCTTGGAAAAGGCCCTCCAGGGTGACAAGAGAATCTATCTGGCCACCCAGATGGACGCCTCTCAGGACAATCCTTCGCCCAAAGACATTTTCTCGACGGGTACGGTGGCCAGCATCGTCCAGAGCCTGAAGCTGCCGGATGGCAACATCAAAGTGCTGGTCGAGGGATTGCGACGTGCCCGCACGGTTTCTGTCGCCGAAGAGGCGGGCTATCTGCGCGCCGAGGTCGAATTCCAGCCGACGATTAAGGTGTCGCAGGCCAAGATGAGCCTGTTGACCAAGCGACTCAACGCACTTTTTGAACAGTTCGCGAAACTGAACCCGAACATTAACTACGAGACCATCGTCCAGGCGGCTCGGACTACCGATACTGACCGGCTGGCCGATACCATCGCCTCCAACCTTCCGATCGGAGTCGAAGACAAGCAGTCGCTCCTCGAAACCCCGGATCCGGGGAAGCGGATGGAAAAGATCTGTGAGTTCATCGAGATCGAAATCGAGAAGATCAAGATGGACAAATCGATCCAGGGTCGCGTCCGCCGGCAGATGGAGAAGGCCCAGCGCGAGTACTACCTGAACGAGAAAATCAAAGCAATCCAAAAGGAACTGGGCCGGGGTGAAAAGGACGAGATCGAGGAACTGAAGAAGAAGATCGAAGAAGCCCAGATGCCGCCCGACGCCAAGGAGAAGGCTCTCAACGAGATCCGGCGGCTCGAGCAGATGCCGCCGATGAGCGCCGAAACCACCGTGAGCCGGACCTATCTGGATTGGCTCATCGCCATGCCGTGGGAGAAGCGCTCGCGGGAGATCAAGGACATCGTGCGCGCCGAGCGGATCCTGAATGAGGACCACTACGGTCTGGAGAAGGTCAAGGAGCGCATCCTGGAGTTTCTCGCCGTCAGGCAGATGTCCAAGCAGAAGACCCAGGGGTCGATTCTCTGCTTCGTCGGCCCTCCTGGTGTAGGCAAGACATCGCTCGGGCGTTCTATCGCCCGCTCGACCGGACGCAAGTTCGTGCGATTATCGCTGGGCGGCGTTCGCGACGAGGCCGAAATCCGCGGACATCGGCGAACCTATATCGGCGCCCTTCCCGGCCAGATCATCCACATGATGAAGAAAGCCGGCACCAAGAACCCGGTCTTCCTGCTCGACGAAATCGACAAGATGAGCATGGATTTCCGGGGTGATCCGTCGGCCGCCCTGATGGAGGTTCTGGATCCCGAACACAATAAGAGTTTCGTGGACCATTACCTGGACACCGAATTTGACCTGTCGCAGGTGTTGTTCATCTGTACCGCGAACGTGCTTCACACGATCCCGCGGCCGTTGCAGGATCGCATGGAAGTCATCCAGATTTCCGGCTACACGGAGATCGAAAAGTTGAACATTGCCAAGCACCACCTGATTCCTAAACAGTTGGAAGAAAAGGGTCTGCGGAAGCAGTGGGTCGAGTTCTCGGAGGAGGGTGTTTACGAGATCATCCGGAGTTTCACCCGGGAGTCGGGCGTGCGCAACCTGGAAAGAGAGGTGGCCAACATCCTGAGGAAGATCGTGCGCAAGCTGGTCGCCGAAAAGAAGCCAGACAACCGACCACTTCTGACCATTGACGTGAAACAGGTCAAGGAGCTGCTGGGCGTCGCTCGCTTCCGGACGCAGCTGGCGGCGGAGAGCAACGAAGTGGGCCTGGCAACGGGTCTGGCCTGGACCGAGGTGGGTGGCGAGGTTCTGTTGACCGAGGCGACCACGATGGAAGGCAAGGGGGATATCCTGCTGACCGGTAAACTGGGCGAAGTCATGCAGGAATCGGCCAAGGCTGCGATGTCGTTTGTCCGATCGCGCAGCGGCGAGTACGGCCTCTTGAAGGACTTCCACAAGTCGCTCGATATGCACGTCCATGTCCCGGAGGGTGCGATCCCGAAGGACGGACCTTCGGCGGGAATCACGCTCGCGACCACAATCGTGTCTGCCCTGACAAGAATTCCGGTGCGACGTGATGTTGCTATGACCGGAGAAATCACACTTCGTGGTAAAGTATTACCGATCGGTGGGGTGAAAGAAAAAGTACTGGCCGCTCACCGGGCAGGCATTAAGACCGTTATCCTGCCAAGAGACAACGAGAAGGACCTCAAGGACCTGCCTGAATCCGTGCTCGAAACCGTCAACATAGTCCTTGTGGAAACCATGGATCAGGTGCTCGAAATCGCTTTGGAGCGACCCCTGGCAGGCAAAGAGGGTGAAGAGCACCGAAAGAAGAAGGACCAGCAGAGGCTTCCGCGAATGGAGGGCGAAGACCGACCAGGCGTTCACTGAACGACCAATCCTCCGGCAGCGGCGGGATCGGCCCGCCTGTATCCCGGCTCTGACCGTTGCCGGAGCATTGCATCTGAATCTCAGCAGATCACAACACCTGTCATGAAAGCCCCCGGGTTCTCTGCCACGGAGAGTCACGGGACGTAACCGCGTGGCACACAATCATTTTCATCTGTGAGGACTTTGTAATGGCTGAAGCTAGCACCCCTCCCCTCAAGGAAAACGGGGAGCCGCTAAACATCCAGGAGCTCAAAGAGCTGAATATCCAGGCTCTGAATCACATCGCCAAAGACCTGGATATCCCTGGTGCGACTGGAATGCGCAAACAGGAGCTGATTTTCCAGATCCTGAAGGCGCAGACCGAGAGAAGCGGCTTAATCTTTTCGGAAGGCGTCCTCGAGACACTCCCGGATGGTTTCGGTTTCCTTCGCGCTCCCGAGTACAATTACCTGCCAGGCCCCGATGACATTTATGTTTCACCCTCTCAAATCCGCAAGTTCGACCTGCACACCGGTGACACCGTCTCCGGGCAGGTTCGTCCGCCGAAGGATGGCGAGAGGTACTTCGCACTCATCAAAGTAGAGGCCATCAACTTTGAACACCCGGACGTCGCCCGCGAACGCACTTTCTTCGAGAACCTGACGCCGATCTACCCCGACGAGCACATCGTGCTGGAAACCGGGCAGGACAACCTGACCGGCCGGGTCATGGATCTGCTGACTCCGATCGGGAAGGGCCAACGCGGCCTGATCGTCTCACCGCCCCGCGCCGGTAAGACGATGATCCTCCAGAGCATCGCCAACTCCACATCGGCCAACCACCCCGAAGTCAACCTGATCGTCCTCCTGATCGACGAACGGCCGGAAGAAGTGACGGACATGCAGCGGACCGTGCACGGCGAGGTCATCAGCTCGACGTTCGACGAGCCGGCTTCCCGTCACGTCCAGGTGGCCGAGATGGTCCTCGAAAAAGCCAAGCGGCTGGTCGAGCATAAAAAAGACGTTGTCATCCTGCTCGATTCGATTACACGACTGGCCCGCGCGTACAACACCGTCGTTCCCCCGTCAGGAAAGGTCCTTTCCGGCGGCGTCGACTCCAACGCCCTGCAGCGGCCGAAGCGTTTCTTCGGGGCTGCCCGGAATATCGAGGAAGGCGGCAGCCTGACAATCATCGCGACGGCATTGATCGATACCGGAAGCCGGATGGACGATGTCATCTTCGAAGAGTTCAAGGGAACCGGCAACATGGAACTGGTCCTCGATCGCCGTCTGGTCGACAAGCGCGTCTTCCCGTCGATCGACATCAACCGCTCCGGAACCCGCAAGGAAGAGCTCCTGCTGCCCAAGGAGGAGCTTAACCGCATCTGGGTCTTGCGTAAGGTGCTCAACCCGCTCTCCGTGACCGAATCCATGGAGCTCCTGCTCGAAAAGCTGGGCAAGACCAAAACCAACGCCGATTTCCTGCGCTCGATGTCGGGCGGCGGCGGCGGATAAGAGTATTCGTGTATGGCTGCCGCCAACCGGGCCGAAAAGCGGCGGATTCTGAAAAGCGAATCCGCCCTACAACCGAGTGTTTCCGCACGGCGAGCGGTCGTAGGGCGGATTCGCTTTTCAGAATCCGCCGCTTTTCGGCCCGGTTGGCGATGTTTTCTCCTCCCAGGGGCTGAGAAAAAATCCTTGACTTGCAGCCAAGGTCTTCCATATTCTCTAAAGCGGGAAGTATAGAATTATGAAGATCAACAGTTCGTATTGGCGCAACTAGAACATAGGCGCGTCGGGGACTGTCGAGCTTCATAAAGGCTAAGAAGAGATCAATAGCAAGAAGCCGTGGGGTTAGTCCCCCACGGCTTTTTTTTTGCCCGAAAAGCGAGATTCGACTTCCAAGTCGGCCAAGAGGGGAGAGCGAAGATGATTTACTCGAAGACGGTTCTGGCGGATCTGCTGACGCCTGTGTCGGCTTATCTGAAGGTCGCACGGGAATCGGATCATGCATTTCTGCTGGAGTCGGTGGAGGGCGGGGAACGGATCGGCCGCTACTCTTTCATCGGCGTGGACCCTTACGCTTCCTTCGACGGCTCCTTCGAGGATTTCCGCTGTCAATTCCCCCCGGCAGAACCGCCCCACCCGGATCTCCCCCCTTTCACGGGTGGTGCAGTCGGGATTTTTTCGTACGACATGGTTCGCGAATTCGAGCGGCTGCCCGGCCCTCACGCGATCGAACACCCGGCGGTCATGGTCGACTACTACGCCGGGGTGCTGGCCTTCGATCATGTCCAACACCGTATTGTCATCATGTCACGGGAGAGTGAGGGACACGTCCAGGGCCTTGAGCACCGGCTGATGGGCCAGCTGGAATTCCCCGTCGCCCCGTCTCCCGACTCGGTGCCGCCCGTTTCGTTGCCTGCGGATGGTGCGGCGTTCTGCCAGGCGGTCGAAGCGGCGAAGGAATACATCCGTGCGGGCGACATCTTCCAGGTGGTTCTCTCTCAGCGTTTCGAGCTGGAGTTCGGCGGCGATCCGTTCAGTGTCTACCGGGCATTGCGTTACCTGAATCCTTCTCCCTACCTGTTTTTTATCAAACGGGGTCGGACTTCGGTTGCCGGCTCCTCCCCCGAGATGCTGTTACGCGTCCAGGGACGTGATCTCGAGTACAGGCCGATCGCCGGAACGCGCAGACGGGGTCGGGATTCCGACCATGACAAGGCGCTTGAGCAGGAGCTTCTCGGCGACGAAAAGGAGCGGGCGGAACACGTAATGCTCGTGGACCTCGGCCGGAACGATCTCGGCCGGGTCAGCGAGTATGGGTCGGTCCGCGTCGAGAACTTCATGTTTCTCGAAAGGTACTCGCACGTGATGCATCTGGTCAGCTCGCTGAAGTCCAGGCTGCGCACGGGACTTGACCGCTTCGATGCGCTTTCGGCCTGTTTCCCCGCCGGAACGGTCACCGGTGCGCCGAAGGTCCGGGCGATGCAGATCATCGATGAGCTGGAATCGGGCCCGCGCGGAATCTACGCGGGCGCAATCGGTTACCTGGACTATTCGGACAACCTGGACACCTGTATCGCCATACGAACAATCGTGATGCGAGACCGGAGGGCAATCGTGCAGGCGGGAGCCGGAATCGTGGCCGATTCCGTTCCCGAACTGGAGAACAAAGAGTGTCGGAACAAAGCCGAGGTGCTCTTGCGGGCGCTCGAGCTGGCAGGGGAGTTTAAGTAAGACAACTGCGCACTACCCACTGCACACTGCCCCCCTGTCGGCAGGTGAGGAAATTGCGGTTTGTCAGCACGTTAGCGGATCAGTTGGCAATCGTAAGTAGCGATAGGCAGTTGGCAGTGCGCAGTGGGCAGTAGGCAGTGGAGTTATGGCTATGCGCGTGCTTCTGATCGATAACTACGATAGTTTCACCTACAACCTGGCGCAGTACCTGTGGGAACTGGGAGCCGAGGTTGACGTCTGGCGGAATGATCAGATTTCGCTCCCGGCAATCCGCACTGCCGCTCCGGATCGGATCGTTATCTCGCCCGGACCCGGGACACCTGACCAGGCGGGCATTTCGATGGACGTCATTCGCGAGTTCGGTCCCTCGATTCCGATCCTGGGCGTCTGCCTGGGACATCAGGCCATCGGGGCGGTTTTCGGTGGGACGGTGACCCGGGCGCCGGAGCTCAAGCATGGCAAGACGTCCCCGATCTTCCACGGCGGAAATTCGGTGCTCGCCGGCCTCCCGAACCCGTTTGAGGCCACGCGGTACCACTCCCTGATCGTTGCCCGCGAACGCCTGCCCGAGTGTCTGGAAATTACCGCCTGGACCGCAGACGGGCTGATCATGGGGCTCTCTCACAATACCTTCCAGATTTTTGGCGTGCAATTTCACCCGGAGTCGGTCCTGACTTCCGGAGGCAAAACCATCCTGGAGAATTTCCTATGCTGCAAGAGTTAACCCGTGACGTGATGGCGGGTCGCGATCTCACCGAGGAGCAGGCCCAGGATGCGATCGAGTTCATGCTCATGGACGAGACTCCTGAGGTGGCGATCGCATCATTTTTGAGCGCCCTTTCGATCAAGGGAGAAACGGCAGACGAAATAGCCGGTTTTGCCCGGGTGATGCGCGAGCACGTGGTCAGGATCCGATCAGATCACGAGAAAACCGTCGACACTGCAGGGACGGGCGGCGGACTTGATACCTTCAATATTTCCACCACCGCCGCCTTTGTAATCGCGGGGGCGGGCGTCGCGGTCGCAAAGCATGGAAATCGAGCGGTGACTTCCCGGTGCGGCAGTGCGGATGTTCTCGCGGCACTCGGTGTCCCACTTGAGTCGTCCCCCGAGATGGCCGAATCGTGCCTCAACCGGACGGGCATCGCCTTCATGTTCGCCCCCATGTTTCACCCGGCCATGAAACGAGTCGCATCCATACGACGGCAACTCGGGCATCGCACGATCTTTAACTTGCTTGGTCCCCTGACTAATCCGGCCTCGGCGCCGTTTCAGGTGATCGGTGTTTTCTCTCCGTCACTGACCGAAAAGATGGCCCAGGCGCTTTCACGGCTCGATTGCCGGCGTGGTTGGGTGGTCCACAGCAGCGACGGTTTGGACGAGCTTTCCCCGGGGGCGGCCGCCCGCGTATCAAGCAGCGAAGGCAAACAGGTCAGGACGTTTGACTTCGATCCGTCTGCTTTCTGCCTCTCCGGTGATGCGGTGGCGAAGTTGCGGGGCGGAACCCCAAGTGAAAACGCGGCGAGGCTGGTGGCGCTGCTGGAAGGCCGGGAAACGGGGCTCGGCCGCGACGTCGTGGTCCTGAATGCCGCTGCCGGCATACACCTGGCCGAGGGCACCGGTTTTTCGGACTCGGTCGAGGCCGCCAAAGAATCGATCGATTCAGGCGCCGCGCTCGGGAAGCTCCGGTCGTTGGTTGGTTTCTACGAGAAAATTGGGGGGAGCGGTCGATGAACCAGTTCCTTAAAGCCATCACTCGACCGGAAATCAATATCATAGCCGAGATCAAGTACAGCAGTCCGAGCCACGGCCCATTCCTCTGCCAGCGGCCGGCGGTGGAGGTCGCGAAGATTTACCGGGAAAACGGGGCGGCTGCCATATCGATCCTGACCGACAAAGAGCGCTTCCAGGGAGACCTCAAGTACCTCAAGGAAGTCTCCGAGACCGACGACTGCCTGCCTCTGCTGCGGAAGGACTTCATCAGGGAGCCCCACCAGATCGGGGAGACGCTCGAGAATGGTGCGTCCGCTTACTTGCTGATCGTGCGAGATCTGACGCCGGATCAGCTGGTGGCTCTAATGGAACTGGGAGCCCAAGAAGGACTCCTCCCCCTCGTCGAAGTCCACAGCCCCTTCGAGCTCGAAACGGCGATAAAGTGCGGGGCCCGGGTTATCGGCGTCAACAACCGGGACCTTGGGACGTTCAAGGTAGACATCGAGACAGCTTTTAAGATCGCCCGATTGTTGGAGGGTGAACCGGGGTACACACTGGTCGCCGAGTCGGGCATCAAAGAGCGGTCACAGATCTCGGAACTGCGCGACGCAGGCTATTCAGGGTTCTTGATCGGTTCGGTTTTCATGGATTCGGAAGATCCGGGTGCAAAGTTGCGCGAGTTGCGAGGTGAGTCGTGATCGTCAAGATCTGCGGAATCACCTGCCTGGAAGACGGACTGAGGGCCGTCGAGTGCGGGGCCAACGCCCTCGGTTTCAACTTCTACCCGAAAAGCCCCAGGTACGTGAGCATGGACCAGGCAGCCGAGATCATCGCCGGGATCGACGGTGCGGGAGTCCTCACCGTAGCTGTGGTCGTCGCGAATTTCGGGAATTTCGGGGGGAATTTCGGGGACATAATACTTAATTCCCATTCCGTTACCATTCTCAGTCCGTTGGCAAAGGAATTAAGTTTTGTGTCCCCGAAATTCCCCCCGAAATTCCCGAAATTCGCAGCCGTCCAGATCCACGGTATCGAGCACCCTTCCGAGCTACCAGATTTCGGCCGGCGCCTTCTTGTTGCTGTTTCCGCCGAGAACGCCCCCCGGTTTCCGGACAACGAAATCATCGTCGACAGTTCCTGGGGGACGGGACGGGTGGGCGATTGGTCGGCAATCGGGAAGCTTACGCGGCCGTACATCCTGTCCGGCGGCCTTAACCCGGACAACGTCGCACGGGCCATCGAAACGCTCCATCCCGCCGGAGTGGACGTCTGTTCAGGAGTGGAAAGCGTTCCCGGGAGAAAAGACATGAGACAACTGAAAAGGTTCGTCGCGGAGGTCAGGCAGGCTTATGGCGAATTCTAAGGGGTACTTCGGAAAATACGGGGGCCAGTTTGTCCCAGAAACCCTCATGTCGCCATTGGAGGACCTCGAGACTGCCTATATGGCGGCTTGTCAGGACCCGGGCTTCGTGAGCGAGCTGACTCTGCTGTTGGCTACGTATGTGGGCAGGCCGACTCCTTTGTACTTCGCGAGCCGGCTTTCTGAACGGTTGGGGTGCCGGATCTACCTGAAGCGGGAAGATCTCTGCCACACAGGCGCGCACAAAATCAACAACGCGCTCGGCCAGGCGCTTCTTGCGAGGCGAATGGGCAAGACGCGGGTGGTCGCCGAAACCGGAGCCGGGCAGCACGGGGTGGCTACGGCCGCCGCCTGCGCGCTGCTTGGGCTCTCCTGCGACGTGTACATGGGAACGGAGGATATGGCGCGCCAAGCCCCGAATGTCTTCAGGATGAACCTGCTGGGTACCAGGGTAATTCCCGTCGACGCGGGGAGCCGGACGCTCAAGGATGCGATCAATGAATGCATGCGCGACTGGGTGACCAATGTCCAGGACACCTACTATCTGCTTGGATCCGTCCTTGGCCCGCACCCTTACCCAACCATGGTTCGGGACTTTCAGTCGGTCGTCGGGCGCGAGGCCAGGAAGCAGATCCGGGAAGCGGAAGGCCGCCTGCCGGACCTGCTGGTTGCCTGCGTGGGTGGTGGAAGCAACGCCATGGGGCTGTTTCACGAATTCCTGTCGGACGCGAACGTCTCGATGGTTGGTGTAGAGGCAGGCGGCCGTGGACCGTCGCTCGGTGATCACGCCGCGCGCTTCTCCGGCGGGTCCGTCGGCGTTCTGCAGGGGACGTACAGCTACGTTCTGCAGGATGAGCTCGGGCAGATCGCACTGACCCACAGCGTGTCGGCGGGACTCGATTACGCTTCGGTGGGTCCGGAACACGCCTATCTGCACGACGAGGGCCGGGTCAGGTACACCTCTGTCACCGACCTGGAGGCTTTGAACGCTTTCAACATGCTGAGCCGCCTGGAGGGCATCATTCCGGCCTTGGAATCCTCGCACGCAATTGCCTACTGCACGGCCAAAGCGGCTGACTTAAAGGGTGCGCTCGTTATCGTCAACTTGTCAGGACGCGGAGACAAAGATGTCGAGATTATCCGAAATATTCAAGGTTAAGCGGAAATGCTTCATCCCGTTTCTAACGGCGGGGTATCCGGACCTGGAGACCACGCGGCGGCTGGTTATTGCCATCGCAAAAAGCGGCGCAGACATCGTTGAGCTCGGGATCCCGTTCTCCGATCCGGTCGCGGATGGCCCGGTTATTCAGAAATCTTCCTACGCGGCCCTCCGGCACGGCTATTCACTGGCTGATTTTATCGAGCTCACGAGGCAGATCCGTCGCGAGACCGACGTCGGCCTGATATTCATGAGTTATGTGAATCCGCTGCTGAAGTTCGGCCTGAAGCGCCTCGACAAGGAAGCGCGGGACGCTGGGTTGGACGGCATCTTGATCTCGGACCTCACACCCGAAGCCTATGCAGCCCTAGGGTGCCGGCTCGATCTGGATACTGTTTTTTTAGCGGCTCCGACTTCCTCGGACAGCCGCCTGGAAAAAATCTGTGCGGCCAGCCGTGGATTCGTCTATCTTGTAGCGCGTACCGGAGTTACCGGAAAGCATACGGATCTTGAAGCAAGCGTCCCGGCGGCGGTCACCAGGGTAAGGAGATACACGAGTCTGCCGGTGGCGGTAGGCTTCGGAGTAACCTCCAAGGCGGACGTCCAGAAAGTCTGGCAGTACGCCGACGGGGCGATCGTCGGATCGGCCATAGTGAAGTTCATGCAGGAACATGAGTCTTCGCCCGATCTGGTCGCGACGACGGGCGAGTTTGTGAGCACTTTTGTGTAATCGGATAAGAGGGGTAATCCATGGTCATCGTAATGAAGGTCGGTGCCGATGAGGCACAGATCGAGAATGTTGTTAAGAAACTGACGGTTCAGGGGTTCGCGGTTCATCGCTCGACGGGCGTTCAGCACACGATACTGGGAGCCGTTGGCGCAAAGGTCGTAGACACGCGCGATTACGAGGTGATGGACGGTGTCAAGGAAGTATTGCGGATCACCCAGCCGTACAAGCTGGCCTCGCGACCGTTCAAACCTGACGGGAGCGTCATTCGGATCCGTGACGTGGACATCGGTGGAAAAGACGTCGTGGTGATGGCCGGTCCGTGCACGATTGAGAACTACGAGCAGTGCGACCTCATCGCCGAACGGGTCAAGAAAGCAGGCGCCAAGCTGATCCGCGGCGGCGCGTTCAAGCCCAGGACTTCGCCTTACTCGTTTCAGGGACATGGCGTCGAAGGCCTGAAAATGCTTCGCGCCGCTGCAGATCGGCATGGGTTACTGATCGTTTCCGAGCTCATGGAGCCCTGTCAGATCCCGGCAGCTGAGCAGTACATCGACCTTATCCAGGTAGGCGCCCGCAACATGCAAAATTTTGGGCTGCTGAGGGATTTGGGGCAACTAGGCAAACCCGTGCTGCTAAAGCGTGGCATGGCCGCGACGATTTCCGACCTCTTGCTGTCTGCTGAATACGTGATGTCCGAAGGTAATCACCAGGTCGTCCTGTGCGAGCGTGGCATCCGGACATTCGAAACCCACACGAGAAACACACTGGACATCTCGGCGATCCCGGTCGTGCACAAGCTTAGTCATCT